>JAJPHE010000105.1 GCA_021325435.1 Actinomycetota bacterium
CGGCGCTGGAGTACGTCTGCCGCCACGACGGCGTCTGGCTGGCGACGGGGACGGAGATCGCGGACCACTTCGCGGCGACGCTGCCGGAGGTGGCCCGCCAGCGCTGACACGGGGAGGAAGACGCCCAGGCCGACGCCGGCCGAGGTCGAGCGGACCGGGACGATGCCGCAGGCGGGCGATCGGGGAGACACACCGCGCCCACAGCCGTTCCGGGGAGGGACCTTCGATGCCGATGTCGGCCGGGGCCGGAGCGGGTGGGCACGTCGCCCGCGTTCACCTCCTCCCTGATGTGGTTCGGGTACGTCACCGTCCACCCCACCCGCGCCGGCCTGGTTGCGGCACGGGTGGAGTGGATACGAGGTCCCCCTTCCTTCGTTGACACGCTGGTAGAGCCGCGTCGAGGTTGTGGCGGGATCGGACTTTCGTCGACGGCGATCGCGATCGCTCCCTACTCAAATCCCAGGCCAGGCTCCCCGACGTCCCGGCCTCCCCAGCCCGACCGCTCTTCGAGCAATCACATCGGCTGTCGAGGTCGCCGGTCACAGCACGGCGAACCTCTGGCTCTCCGGATTCGCGAGATCGGGCACTGCCAGGGCCGCGCAGCTTCGGTCAGGTGAAGGTGCCGAAGGCCACCGCGAGGTACCCACCGGCGGCTCACCACCCCGCCCCATCGCCTGACGCCGATCGTGCCAGGCCGGCCAACGGCTCCCGTCGTTGGGTCTCCAATACGACCCTCGGCGGCGTCCCTCGCCCCGGCAAAGCTCCTGGTGTCTTTCCCCCATCAGCGGTTCAGCCCGATCGGCCACCGCCGGGCTCCGGCCCGGCTCTCCGGACGCGGCAGGACCGATGGAGGCGAGGGGGAATTCCTCCACGCCGGCGGCCGCGCAGGATATCGGCGGCCGCCCTCGCATCTCCGCCATCGGGTGGAGGTCGACGTGGCCCGGTGGCTTCGCGGATCACAACGTGCATCCTGATATTCGTCGGGTTATCCACAAAAGAACGGATTGACCTGAATGGCTTTAGTGCGTAATATGCAGAAGTGCGCCTTGGAAAGGTAGATCAACGGGCGGTGGAGACGGAACTGGCGGTCCGGATCGTCCCCGTCCCCCACTGGGCCGGCCACGGACGCGGGGAGCCGGCCCGGACCGATCTCGGTTGCATTGAAGGGAGGGAGGAGCGGCAGGGCTCCGTCCGGGTGTCGGGGCCCCGCGCCGAGCCCCATCTGCCCGCCGGTCGCGTGGCGGTCCACTCCCTGGGGCGGCCGCGCACGGCGCCGGTCGGGGGTGGCGAGCGGTGAGGTCGGACGCCGGCCGATCACCGGCCGCCCCGCAGGCGAGCCCCGCCGAGGCGGCGCTCGCGGTCGTCGACGTGTGCAAGAGCTTCGGCCACGTCCAGGCCCTGACCGACGTCAGCCTCAGTGCGTATCCAGGCCAGGTGCTGGCCCTCTTCGGCGACAACGGCGCCGGCAAGTCCACGCTCATGAAGATCATGTGCGGCGCACTCCAGCCGGACACCGGGACCATCAGGGTGGGAGACTACGAGGCCCCGGGCCTGTCCATCCAGCGAGCCCAGAGCCTCGGGATTCAGGCCGTGTACCAGGATCTCTCCCTGGCCCCGCACCTGATGGTGCTGGAGAACATGTTCCTGGGCCACGAACTCTACCGGTCCAGGTGGCCGGGCTTCCTGCACGTGCTCGACCGGCGCCGGATGGCAATGGAGACCGTCGAGGCGCTCGAGCGCATCTCGATCCGCCTACCCTCGGTCCACGTTCCCGTGATGAAGCTGTCGGGAGGGCAGCGCCAGGCGGTGGCGGTGGCCCGCGCCGTCCGGTGGGCACGGAGAGCCGTCCTGATGGACGAGCCGACGGCGGCGCTGGGCAGGGTCCAGAGTGATCTCGTGGTCGACACCATCCGCGCCACCGCGCGTGCCAACCTGGCGGTGGTCGTCGTGTCCCACGACATCCCACGCATGCTCGAGGTGGCCGACCAGGTCGCCGTCATGCGTCACGGCAGGATCGTGGCCCATGGCTCTGCCGCCGATTTCACGCTGGCACGCATCGTTGGCCTCATGGTCGGAGAGGAGTCCCGAACCGCACCGAGAGACGAGCGGTGAGCGCTCGGCAAACCATCTACGGAGGGGATCTCGGACGTCCATCCTGGGTCCGGGGGGTGGCTGGCCACGTGATCCGTCGGAGCGCCTTCTGGGTGGCGCTCATCGACCTCGTCCTGCTGGCCGTCTTCGCGGCCATGAACCCCGTCCTGTTGTCGATCCAGGGCGCTCGAACGATCGCCCTGGACTCGGTGGAGGTCCTCCTGCTCGCCATCGGCTCGACCCTGCTCCTGGGGGCGGGCAAGTTCGACATCTCCATCGGTGCGAACTTGGGTCTCTCCTCGGTGGTGGCTACCAGCGTGATGCAGCACGTAGGGGGAGTGACCACCATCGCCCAGTACGGCGTGTCACACCAGGTCGGCACCTACCACCACCTGGCGCTGGTGATACCGATCGGGGTGGCCGCGTGCCTGGTCAGTGGCCTGCTCATGGGCACGGCCAACGGCCTGCTGGTGGTCAGGCTCCGCGTGAACTCCCTGATCGCGACCCTCGGGATGCTGAGCGTGGCCGAAGGGATCACGTTCGTGCTGAGCGGCGGGGTGAACCTGGCCGCCCCTACCGAGCTGCAGAGCGGCTTCGGGCTGCTGTCGATCGCAGGCATCCCGGCACCGGTGATGGTCGCGGCCGCCGCGGTCGTCCTCCTCTGGTTCGTGGTGGCGAAGACGAGCTTCGGCATGCGGACGCTCGCCATGGGCTCGGAGCCGGAGGCCGCGGTGCGGGCCGGAATCGACGTCGGGCGTCACCAGCTCGTCCTCTTCGTGATCGCCGGCGGTCTGGCCGGGGTCGCCGGGCTGATCGACATCTCACGGTTCGCGTTCACCAACGCGGCCGCCCACCTGACCGATCCTCTCGCCGCGATCGCGGCAGCGGTGATCGGGGGCACGGCGCTCTCGGGCGGGATCATCAGCAGCTTCGGCACCGTGTTCGGCGTGCTGCTGACGACCATCCTCGAGGTCGGCCTGGTGCTGATGGGGGTTTCGTCCTACTACCAGCTGGTGGTGATCGGGGTCGTGCTGATCGTCGTGGTCTCGATCTACGAGACGCGCCGGCGGAGGGCCGAGGCCGGGGCATGAGGAGACGGAGGTGAGGGAGTGGACCGGCGCCGCAGATCGGTGCTGGACGTGCAACGAGAGGAGGGTCAGGGCATGAGAAGTATCCGCGAGCTGGGCAGGTCGAAACGGCCCATGGCCGCCGGGGCAGCCGCCCTGTCGGCGTTGCTGGTGGCGGCGTGTGGGGCCGGGGCCACGTCGGGCTCGAGCTCGGGTTCGAACTCGTCGATCTTCATCCAGGGGGTCTCACGCTACGCGACCGACCCGTTCGTGATCACCGAGGGCTGCGCCGAAGCGGCGGAGGCGAAGGCGCTCGGGGTGAAGTTCTCTTTCGATGCCTCGCCGACGCTGGACGCGGCCACCGAGATCACCCACTGGGATGCCGACCTCCTGAAGCACCCCGACGGTATCGTCCTCGGCCCTCCCAACGCATCGGCGATGGTGGGCCAGATCCAGCAGGCGTCCGCCCAGGGAATCCCCGTGGCGGTGATGAACACGGGGCTGTCGGCACAGACCGGGTACAAAGTCTTCCCGCCGGACTGGTCTCACCTGGGTGACCTCGTGGCACCCCTGGTGCTCCAGGCCGTGGGCGCGCAGGGAACGCTGGGGCTGATCGGTGACTCCCCCGACAATCCCAACGACATGGCCCGATGGGAGGCGGTGCAAGTCGCGGTTCACAACGCCTATCCCGGCATCACGATCCTGCCCGTCCAGTACGGACAGACCAGCTCTTCGACCTCCGCGCAGGTGACCGAGCAGATGGTGGCCGCGCACCCCGACCTGGGTGCGATCTTCGTGACCAACGGTCCCGAGGGGAACGGCGTCGAGTCGGCGCTGGCGGCCCTCCACGCGACGGAGAAGGTGAAGGTCATCGTGATCGATGCGAGCCCCACCACCCTCGACGGACTGAGGTCCGGGGCGGTCTACGCAGCCATCGCCCAGCGACCGTGGGTGATGGGCCAGGAGGCCCTCAAGTCAGTGGTCGAGTACGTCAAGGCACACCGTGGATCGACGGCGCCCGTGACGCCGGGCAAGCCCTACCTCAATCCGGTGCCCCTGACGCTGGTCACGAAGCAGAACGTCGACAAGCTCACGGTCCAGACCGGCCTCTACGTCTCGAGCTGTCCGAAATGAGGACGCCTGAGGGCGCCCGGTGCCCAGTCCCCCCCGGCTGGTGCCCACCGGCGCGCACAGAGGGTGGAGAGCGATCGCGGGCGGGGCCCAGGGCCGGGTAGACGATGGCGCGATGGGAGGGCACCCTGGACGGTCGCGTCCAGGGGGACGGCCGCGGACGCATCCCCGGATGGGCGCGCTCGCTGGTCCAGCGAGCGGTGTTCTGGGTCGCGGTGCTGAACCTGGTGACCATCGTCGGGACCGGCGCGCTGTCGAGAGGGCACACCTTCTGGATGCCGAGCAACCTCCAGAGCCTCGCGCTGAGCGCCTCGGAGATGGTCGTCCTGGCGGTGGGATCGGCGCTCCTCCTCGGCGCCGGCCAGTTCGACATCTCGCTGGGTCCCAACCTCATCCTGTCCTCGGTCGTAGCCGCGGAGGTCCTCCTGGCCCTGTCGGGCGGCCAGAGCGGCATCGCCGGCGGCGGTCACCAGGCCCTTCCGCTGGCGATCGCGGTCTCCGTGCTCGCCGGCATCGCCGCCAGCACCGCGGTGGGCGCGATCAACGGGCTGGTGGTGGTGAGGTTTCGGGTCAACGCCCTGATCGCGACCCTCGGCACTCTGGGCATCGCCGACGGGATCGCGCTGATCGTCACCAACGGCGCGGACGTGGCCAATCTGCCTCGCAGCCTCCAGTCCGACTTCGGGGTGGCGCGACTGGGAGGCGTCCCCGAGGAGTCGATCGTCGCCCTCGCCGTGGCCGTGGGGCTGTGGTTCCTGCTGGAGAAGACGGGCTATGGGGTGCGGACGCTGGCCATCGGATCCTCCGGCGAGGCGGGGCGGCGCGCCGGCATCAACGTCGGGCTGCACACCTGGGCCCTGTTCACCTTGGTGGGCGGCCTCGCGGGCGTCAGCGGCGTGCTCGACCTGATGCAGTTCGGGACGACCAACGTGGCTGGTCACCAGACCGATGCGCTCGTGGCCATATCGGCCGCCGTGATCGGCGGGGCCACCCTCTCTGGAGGCAGGGCGAGCATCGGGGGTGCGACGCTGGGGGCGATCTGGATCGTGGTCGTCGAGTCCGCCCTGGTGGCGCTCGGCGTGAGCGCCTACTACCAGTTCGTCGCCGTGGGGGCCGCCCTGATCGCCGCCGTGGCCGTCGACGAGCTGCGCAGGCAGCGACCATGAGCCGCCAGATGGCGCCGGCTCACGGGGGGAGGGAGTACGACGTCGAGCGTCACGGTCTGGAGGGAGAACGATGTCGTTCCGAGACGGGATGCTTCAGGAAGAGGGCTTCGAGACGGACGACGAGGGCTTCACGCTGACGATCGGGTTGCCTCGGTACCGGTCGCTGCCGCTCTCCTGCGTGAACGTTCAACGCCTGAGCCTCGACGGCGAGGAGTGCGACCTCTCGACCGCCGTCCTCCACCTCGACGGCCGGGACCACGAACTCCGGAGGTTGCCCGATCTGTATCAGGAGTGGTGGTTCGTCGCCGATCGAGCCCGGCTGCGGGTGAGGCGCCCCGGCGGCATCCCGCCGGGCGAGCACGACGTGGAGCTGGTGATGGGCCTGAGGGTGCCGTACATCTTCATGGAGGGGAAGTCGGAGTGCCCGATCGACGTCACACGCTGTCGGAAACGCCTGCGCTGCGTCGCCGGGCGGGGAACGGCGGGGTCCGCCGGCCGATGACCTCCAACCTGCGACTGGGCGTCACACTGTACAGCTTCACGCCCGAGTTCCATTCCCACCGATACGACCTCGAGCAGCTGGTGGAGGAGGTCGGGCAACGGGGCTTGGGACCGGGCCTGGAGATCGTCGGCTACCAGAGCATCAAGGGGTTCCCGAAGGTGTCGGACGAGTTCGCCGACCGGTTCCGCGGCCTCCTGGAGCGGAACCGGCTCGCTCCTTCCTGTCTGGGCGGGAACGTGGACATCGGCATCCGGAGCGACCGGATGCTGACGCAAGAGGAGCTCCGCGCCGCGGTGGAGGCGCAGATCGTCGCCGCGCGGCGGCTCGGCTTTCCGGTGCTGAGGCTCCAGTACAGCGCGACCCCCGACCTCCTGGAGGAGTTGCTCCCGGTCGCCGAGCGGGAGGACGTCCGGCTCGGCGTGGAGATCCACGCCCCCCACTCGGTCGCGCACCCGACGATCCAGCGGCTCAGGGAGCGGTTCGAGCGGCTGGGGTCACCGTACCTCGGCTTCGTGCCGGACTTCGGCGCGTCCACGACGGGGATTCCGAAGGTCTTCCTCGACGGCTACCGGCGCCGGGGCGTCTCCGAGGAGGTGGTGGCCACGGTCGTGGATGCGTGGCAGGAGGCCCGCCTGCAGCGGAAGGACCCCTTCCAGGTCCGAAAGCGGCTCAGCGAGCGCGTCGAGGCCATGGGCGGTGCCGCCTACGACGTCGCCCTGGCGTGGCATGCGTTCGAGTACTTCGGCCACCAGGCGCCGGGTGACTGGCTGGAGATCATGCCCCGGGTCGTCCACGTCCACGCCAAGTTCTTCGAGATCGAGGGAGGGGTCGAGCCGAGCGTGCCCTATCCGGACCTGCTGAGGGTCTTCAGTGAGGGAGGGTACGGAGGCCACCTGTCCAGCGAGTACGAGGGGTGGCAGTGGGACGAGCGCCCGGAGGGCCTCGCCGATGGGCTGGCGATGGTCGAAGCGCACCAGCGCCTGTGCCGCGGGGTCCTGGCCCGGCTCGGCCCCAGGTGACCCGCCGTCGGCCCGTGTCATCGCGATGAGATCCGTGCCACGCGCCGCCGGGGGTCGGCGGTGGATCGGGTGATCCGGGTGGGCGTGATCGGCTGTGGGCTGATCGCGCAGAGCATCCACCTCCGCCTGCTGCAGGACATGCCGGAGTTCTCCCTCACGGCGATCTGCGACGTGGACGAGCGCGTCCTGGAAGCGGTGGGCGAGCGGTTCGGCGTGCAGCATCGCTACGAGCGGTACGAGGACCTGTGCCGGCGGGCGCCGATCGACGCCGTGCTGATCGCGACTCCGCACCACCTCCGGCCCGCGACCTGCGCCATCGAGGCGGGAAAGCACGTGCTGATCGAGAAGCCGCTGTGCACCGATCCCGCAGCCGGCCGGGAGCTCGTCTCGCTGGCCCGGCGGAGGAGGACGGCGGCGATGGTCGGCTACATGAAACGCTACGACGCGGGTTTCCTGGAGGCCCTGGCGAGGATCGGGGAACTCCCACGGATCCGGATGAGCCGGATCCACGACTTTGCCGGTCGCTTCGGGCGCACGGCCCACCTGTTCGGCCCGGTAGCCGCCCGACCCTCGCCCCCGATCGGAGAGGACCCGACTCCGGTCGAGAGCGCCCTGCGGCGACTGAGCCCCAGCACCCGATCCCTCCACGAGCGCCTGGTGAAGTTCGCATGCCACGACGTGAACCTCGCCCAGGGAGCGTTCGGCCTGCCCGAGGACGTCTCCAACGTCTGCCTCCTCGGGGACCTGACCGTGCTCTTCGTCCTGGGCTACCGCGGGTCGGGCCCGTGCGTGGTCGAGCTGTCGCTGGCCACGAGCTACGAATGGTTCGACGAGTCGTTCGTCGTGTTCGGCGACCGAAGCCAGGTGGCGGTGCGCTTCGCGGATCCCTTCATCCCCTTCGGCCGGTCGGAGGCGATCGTGACCCGGGGAACGCCGGAGGGAGGGGTCGAGGAGGTCCGCCGGGTGGGGACGTTCGCGGACGCCTTTCGACGTGAGTGGCAGCACTTCGCCAGCTGCGTCCGAGAAGGGAGGAGGCCCCTGACCGACCTCGAGTCGAGCCTCGGGGACGTGGAGGTGCTGGCGGAGGTCGCCCGGCAGCTCGACGCCCGGCCACCGCACGGTGGGACAGGACCGGGGCCGGAGACGGCGCCGGGCGAAGCGCCCGGCCGACAGGAGACGAGGGGATGTCCCTGCGGGAGCAGCTGATCGTCGGGGACGAGCTGGAGACGACAGACTCCGAGGTCCGGATCACGTTGGCCCTGCCGAGGTACCGCTCGCTGCCACTGTCGTGCGTGGAGCCGCGGCAGGTGAGGATCGACGGGGTGGAGATCGATGGTGCGGGCATCACCCTTCACGTCAACGGCAAGACCCGTACGCTCGACCAGCTTCGGGGCCTCCACGACGAGTGGTGGTTCGTGGCCGACCGGGCCGAACTGCGGGTGGCGAAGCCCGGGGGCATTCCCGCCGGCCGGCACGAGGTGGAGGTGGTGGTCGCCCTCCGGCTGCCGTACGGGGTGAGTGAAGCCGGGGTCGGCGAGGTTCGGCGCGAGGTCGTATCGTGCCGCAAGCGCCTCTGGTGCGTGCCCGACCATCGACGGGAGGTCTCGCCCGAGGGCGAGGCGGGATTGCGCTTCGGGGTGAGCCTCTACAGCTTTACGCCGGAATTCCACGGCCACCGGTACGACCTGGAGCGACTGATCGCGAAGGTCGCCGAATCACGGCTCGGACCGGGGCTGGAGATCGTCGGCTTCCAGAGCCTCCGGGGCTTTCCCGAGGTATCGGAGGCGCTGGCCGGGTGGTTCCGGGACCTGCTCGAGCGTCATGGTCTGAGGGCGTCGTGCCTGGACGCCAACGTCGACGTCGGGATCCGTAGCGACCGGTTGCTGACGGAGACGGAGCTCGTCGATTATCTGAGACGTCAGGTCGAGGCGGCGAGGAAGCTCGGCTTTCCGGTCGTCCGTCTCCAGTACGACGCCAGCCCCGACGTGATCGAGCGCCTGCTGCCGGTCGCAGAGCGAGCCGGGGTGAAGCTGGGGGTCGAGATCCATGCCCCTCATTCCGTCCACCACCCCACCATCGCGAGGCTGCGCGAGCGGTACGAGCAACTGCAGTCGCCGTACCTCGGCTTCATACCGGATCTCGGCGCCTGCACGGTCCGCGTGCCCAGAATCCTGATCGACGCCTACCAGCAGCGCGGAGTCCCCGGCGTGATCATCGACACGATCCTGGATGCTTGGCAGGAGGCGCGGGCGCGCGGCGAGGATCCGTTTCGTGCCAGCAGCCGGCTCCGGGCCCGGGTCGAGGCCATGAACGGGGGCCCGGACGCGCTCACCATGGCCTGGCACGTGTTCCTGTACTGCGGGTACCAGAGGCCGGAGGCGTGGATCGAGATCATGCCCCAGATCGTCCACGTGCACGCAAAGTTCTTCGAGATCGACGACGATGGCAACGAGCCGAACGTGCCCTATCGCGACCTGGTCGCGATGTTTCGCGACCACGGCTATGCCGGCGGGTTCTCATCGGAGTATGAGGGATGGCAGTGGGACGAAGGCTCCGGATGTGAGCGAAATGGCTTCGCTCTGGTGCGCGCGCATCAGCGACTCTGCCGGTCGGTGGCGCGAAGTGCCCACCCGCGGTCGGAGGCGAGGTAAGGGTGCCGGTCGGGATGAGAACCGCGGGACGAGACGGCCGAGTGTGGACGACGCGGCCGCATCCCGAGCAGGCAGCCCGAGGCCGGTCAGGCCATACGGTGGTCGCGGAAGGACCATCCGCCGGGCGCCGGGGGGCTTCGATGAACAAATTGCAGCGAACGTCAGAAGTATGAACTGATATCAGCAGTCTTTCGTATATACTATGCAGAAGTGAGTGATCGACGGGTGTATGCGCCCGAGGTGGAGACGGAGCAGGAAGCCTGGATCGTCTCCATCGCTCGGGAGGCGGGCGAGATCTCGAAGCAGGAACTGGCCCGTCGCACCGGCCTGGGACGGAGCGCACTGACCGCCCGCCTGCGCTCGCTGCTCGAGCGCAACGTGATCGAGGAGGTGGGCGTCGGGGAGTCGAACGGCGGCCGGCCGCCGGTCCTCGTGCGGTTCGCCAAGGATGCCGGCTACCTGGTCGGGGTCGACCTGGGGGCGACCAGCCTCGACGTGGCCGTCACCAACCTCAACGCCGAGCCCCTGGTCCACCTGGCCCAGGAGATCGACATTCGAGAGGGCCCCGAGGCGGTGCTGGCTGCGACCGAGCAACGGGTCCGCCAGGCCCTGGGGGAGGCGCAGGTCGACAGCCGGCAGGTGAAGGGGATCGGGATCGGCGTGCCCGGGCCGGTGGAGTTCAGGACTGGCCGTCCCGTCTCCCCGCCGATCATGCCCGGCTGGCACCTCTTTCCCATCCGCGACCACATCGAGGCCAGGTTCGGCTGGCCGGTCTTCGTGGACAACGACGTCAACGTGATGGCGCTCGGGGAGCAGTGGGCCGGCCACGGCCGCGCCGAACCGAACTTCTTCTTCGTCAAGATCGGAACCGGCATCGGGTGCGGGATCGTCTGCCAGGGCCGCATCTACCGGGGCGAGGCGGGCTGCGCGGGGGACATCGGGCACATCGCGGTCGGCGACAGCACGACCGTCTGCCGATGCGGGAACCTGGGCTGCCTGGAGGCGATCGCGGGCGGGTTCGCGCTGGGACGGGCGGCCGAGGAGATGGCGCGCGAGGGGCGGAGCCCGGGCCTCGCCCGCCGGCTCCGCGAGAAGGGGAGCCTGACCGCGGCCGACGTGGGGGCCGTCCTCGGCGAGGGCGATCCGGCGGTGACCGAGCTCGTCCGGGAGGCCGGGGCGACCATCGGGCGCGTGCTCGCGAGCCTGGTCAACTTCTTCAACCCGTCGCGGATCGTGATCGGCGGCGGGGTGGCCAAGATCGGCGACCTGCTGCTGGCCTCGATCCGGGAGACCGTGTACCGCCGCTCCCTGCCGCTGGCCACCCGCGACCTGATCATCAGCTCGTCCGCACTGGGCGATCGTGCCGGCGTGATCGGCGCCGCCGCCATCGTCCTGGGCGAACTCTACCGGCTCCTGCCGCCGTCGGCGCTCCCCGTGGCCGGAGCCCGCTGACCGTGCCCGGCGTCCCAACGGCATCCGCCGGCGCGGCGGACGTCACCGGCCGGTCCCTGGCGCACGGGACCCGGGCGGTGGAGCCGGGTCGAGGCACCGGCTCGGGTCGCCACCACCGCGCCTACGACCTCTGGCGAACGACGTGAGCGACGCCAGCATCGGCGTCGGCGTCCTCGGCTACGCCTTCATGGGCCGGGCGCATTCGAGCGCCTACCGGCGGCTGCCGCAGGTGGCCACGGGCCTGCCCCTGCGGCCACGGTTGGTGGCCATCGCCGGGCGGGACACGAGGTCGGTCGCGGCGGCCGCCAGCCGCTTCGGGTACGAGCGCTACGTGACTGACTGGAGGGAGCTGATCTCCGACCCGGAGATCCAGCTCTTCGACAACTGCGGACCGAACGGCCTGCACGCGGAGCCGACGTGTGCCGCGGCCGAGGCGGGCAAGCACGTCCTGTGCGAGAAGCCCCTGGCCAGGAACGCCGACGAGGCGCTGTCCATGTGGCGGGCCGCCGAGCGTGCCGGCGTCCAGCACCTGTGCGGCTTCAACTACCGCTTCGTGCCCGCGGTGCGGCTGGCCCGCCAGGTCCTCGAGGCGGGCGACATCGGTGAGATCCACCACTTTCGCGCCAGCTACCTCCAGGAATGGGGCGCGACCACGGAGCGGCTGTGGCGGTTCGACCGGGAGACGGCGGGGTCGGGCGCGCTCGGCGACCTGGGCGCGCACGTCATCGACTTGGCCCGGTACCTGGTCGGCGAGGTCGAGGAGGTCTCCGCGCTGGTCAGGACCTTCCAGCCGGATCGCGCGGTCGACGACGCCTTCGTCGCGGTCGCGAGTCTCGCCGGGGGCGCCCTCGCCACCTTCGAGGCCACGCGTCTGGCACCGGGACGGAAGAACTCCCTGCGCTGGGAGATCAACGGCTCGAGAGGGTCGCTCGGATTCGACCTCGAGCGCCCGAACGTGCTCCTTCGGTCGCGCGGGGAGTGCGGCTTCACCGAACGCCTGGTGACCGAGCCCGACGACCCGTTCATGAGCTGGTGGTGGCCACCCGGTCACGTCATCGGCTGGGAGCACACCTTCGTCCACGAGATCGAGCACTTCCTGGGGGCGATCGCGGGCCGGAATACGGTCGCGCCCCACGCCGCCACCTTCGAGGACGGTTATCGGGTGGCCGAGGTCTGCGACGCCATCGAGAGATCGGCCGCCAGCGGCCGCCGGGAGGTGGTCGTGTACCGGTGACCGGCGGCCAGCCTCTCGGCGCTTCTCGGCGCTTCTCGGCGCCGAGGCGGATCGCCGAAGGATCAGCCGTCCACGACGATCCAGTCGCGATGGGCATCGCCGTAGCCCTCGCAGCCGGAGGCGGTGACGACCACCGTGTCCTCGAGCTTGACCAGGCCGACGCCGGCCAGCCGGAGGTCGGTCTCGATCGAGAGGACCATCCCGGGTTGGAGCGGGCGGTCGCGGTGCGTCGCCGGGTATCGGATCGGCGCGGTCGCGCTGAGGCGGGGAGCCTCGTGCGGGACCAGTCCCATCCCGTGCGCCACGAACTGCATGTGCTCGCCGTGCGGGAGCCCGCCCATGGCGGCCTCGGCGGCAGCATAGACCTCCCCACCCGGGATCCCCGGCCGGACGGGACGGCGGGCGGCGTCCTGGACCGCCCGCACCTCGGCGAGCAGCTCGACCAGCCGAGACGGTGGCGGCTCCCGGACCGCCATCCGGCAGAGGTCGCCGATGTAGCCGCGCAGGTTGCCGCCGGAGTCGAGCGAGAGGACCTCGCCCCGGCGCCAGGGCTGTGGGGATGGCGCGCGGTTGAAGCTGTCGCCGGCGGCGATCAGGCAGTACTCGAAGCGCAGGCCGCGTGACTCCTCCTCGAGCCGCAGGCGATCCGCGATCTCCCGTGTGCTGAGCCCGGCGCCGGCGGCGGCGGTGTCCGCCATTGCGTCGACGATGCGCTCCGCCGCCTCGCGCAGCAGCTCGAGCTCATCCGGCCTCTTGATCGCCCGCAGCTCCTCGAACACGGGCGCCGCCTCCACGATCGCGAGGCCGGGCAGCGCCGCCGTCAGCTCGCGGAGGAATCGGTAGGGTGCGAACGACTGCTCGATCGCCACCGTGGCGTGGGCGAGGCCAAGCGTCCGCAGCCGGTCCGCCAGCAGCCGAGCCGTCTCGGCCGCCGACTGGGAGGCGTCGAGGACGGTCGGGACCCACGGCGGCTCGACCTCGTGCTTCCAGGCGTCCGCCGGGGCGCCGACCAGTGTGGCGTCGTCGGGAGACGCCCGCCGCCAGAGCAGCGCGGGCAGGTAGCGATCGATCCCGATCGCGTCGAAGTGCGCGTGGAAATCGCTGTACGACCCGACCAGGTAGCGCACGTTGTGCGGCGAGGTGGCGATCGCCACGTCTGCTCCCACCTCATCCAGCAACGCGTCCAGGCGGATGGTGTCGAACGGAGCTGTCGGCGCCATGTCAGGCTCGCTGCATGGCGGCGTCGAAGGCGACCGCCGAGGGCGGGAAGTCGGTTCGGCGGACGAAGGCGAGGGCATCCCTGGCGCCGTACTCCCGGTCCATGCCCGAATCCTCCCACTCGATGGAGAGCGGACCCGTGTAGCCGATGCGGTTGAGCGCTCGGAAGAGCGACTCGAAGTCGACGTCACCATGACCCGGCGAGACGAAGTCCCAGCCACGCTCCTCCTCGCCGAAGCCCAGGTGCGAGGCCAGGATCGACCGCCGTCCGTTCAGCCTTCTCTTCACATCTTTGACGTGCACGTGGTAGATGCGATCGGCGAACTCGAGCGCAAACTGCGCAGGATCCAGGAACTGGTGTGCGAGGTGACTGGGGTCGAGGTTGATGCCGAAGGCCGGCCGCCGCCCGATCGTGTCCAGGGCCTTGCGGGTGGTGACGAAGTCGTAGGCGATCTCGGTCGGATGGACCTCGAGGCCGAAGCGCACGCCCTCGGTGTCGAAGACGTCCAGGATCGGCCCCCAGGCCTCGGCGAAGCGCTGGTAGCCCTTCTCGACCTCGTCGAAGTCGTTGGGCGGGAAAGAGTAGAGCCAGTGCCAGACCGGGGATCCGGTGAAACCGTTGACCTGGGTGACGCCGAAGCGGGCGGCCGCGCGCGCCGTGTCCTTCATCCTCTCCGCCGCCCGTGCCCGGACGCCCGCCGGGTCCCCGTCGCCCCACACCTCGGGGGGGAGGATCGCCCGATGCCGGGCGTCGATGGGGTCGCACACGGCCTGCCCCACTAGGTGCGCCCCGAGCGCCCAGCAGCCGAGCCCGTGGCGCTCGAGCAGTGCCCGCTTGCGGCGGCAGTAGTTGGGCTCGGCCAGCGCTCGCTCGACCTCGAAGTGATCACCCCAACACTCCAGCTCGAGCCCATCGAAACCCCAGTCCTGTGCTTTCTCCGCGAGTGCCACCAAGGGCAGATCGGCCCACTGGCCGGTGAAGAGAGTGACAGGTCTCGGCATGGGTTTCCTCCTGTCCTACTGCTGTCGTGCTGCTGTCGTGGCCGCTGCACCGTCTGCTCAGGCCACTCGTCCGAGGTACGCCCGGGCCCTCTGCTCCGGGCGGCCGGCGCCGCCTCGTCCGATGGCGAGGTGCCATCGAAGCTCGCCTGTGCCCGACCTCCTCCCGGCCGGGTAGCGCATGCGTCGGGGCAGGATGGCCTGGACGTAGACGAGGTCGACGAGGGTCGGGAGGCGAGCCAGCACACCGAGCAGGCGGCGATCGCGCCGGCCACGATGGGACGCCGCCAACGCAGAGGCTGAGCGTGCTCTGGCGCACGAAGGCCGACCTGCCCGGGGATCGACGTGGGCCAGGGCACCGGCGCCCGCGCGGCGGCACGGGGGCCGGCCCCGGCTGAACGGTTCCATGCAAAGGACCCCGGGCATGTTGCCCAATCATGAACCAAAGTTACAGCGCCGGGCAGAAACATTAGTACTTGACGCTCGATACTTCTGCATGGATCATGTAAAAGCTATAGGACTTCCGGCGTATGTGCTCGAGATGGAGACGGAAGGAAACTTGGATCCTCCTCATCACCGGGGAGGTGGCGGAGGTCCCGAGCGGAGGACGGACCTGCGGCTCTGGCGGCGGCCGGCGAGCGCGCTTCGGGAGGTTGGTGACGATGAGGTCGATATCGAGCGCGATCAGGCGTTGGCCGTGCCGGGGGGATCGGCCCGGCTGGCCACGGAATCGCCCCACTCCCCCAACCCTGACCGCCCGTTCGGCCCAGCCCAGGCGGATGGCGTGATCCGGGCCGCCATCCTGGGGACCGGCTGGATCGCCCGGGAGCACGCACTCGCGCTGGCTTCGCTCCCGGGGGTGACGGTGGCCGCGGTGGGCAGCTCGGACCGGGGGCGGGCCGAACGCTTCGCTCGCGAGCACGGGATCCCGCTGGCGGTGGCCCCGCACCTCGACTCCATCCTGCGCTCCGACATCGAGGTCGTCCACGTTTGCACCCGAACCGCCCTGCACGCCGAGCTGTGCGTCACCGCCCTGGAGGCAGGCAAGCACGTGATCGCCGAGAAGCCCCTGGCGGCCTCTTCTGCGGAGACTGCCCGCCTGCTGGCGCTGGCCGAGCGTGCTCCGCGCCTGGTTGCCGTCTGCAACTACAACTACCGGGCCTACCCGATGATGGGGCAAGCTCGGCGGCTGGTCGAGCAGGGCGAGCTTGGCGAGCTGCTCTTCGTGCACGGCTCCTACACTCAGGACTGGCTGCTCGACCCCCGCGACTACAACTGGCGTCTGGACCCTCGCGAGAGCGGCGTATCAGGCGCCTTCGGGGACATCGGCAGCCACTGGTTCGACCTCGTCGAGCACGTCAGTGGACAGAGGATCGTGCAACTGTCCGCGTATCTCCATACCGCGGTTACAAAGCGGACTCCTGACGGTTTCTCGCATCCGACGACGATCGAGCTGGACGACTGCGGCGTGGCCAGCTTCCGCCTGACGGGGGGTGCGGTGGGAACGGTTGCGATCTCCCAGGTGTCAGCTGGTCGAAAGAACCGACTCTGGTTCGAGCTCGACGGATCGAACGGCTCCCTGGCCTGGTCGCAGGAGGACCCCGACCACCTCTGGCTGGGCCGACGTCATGGTCCGAGCCAGACCTGGAGCAGGGGCCCTGAAACGGCCGCGGATGACATCTTGCCCGCGGGCCACCCGTTCGGGTGGCGGGACGCGTTTCGGCGCAACCTGGCCAGCGCCTACGTGCGGATCCAGCATCCGGAGTCGGACCCACCGGTGCCGGTGGCCGGCTTCGCCGACGGCCACCGGGGGCTGGTCCTGGTGGAAGCGGTCGTCAGGAGCTCGGCCGAGGGTCGGACCGTCAGCCTGCCGGCCGCAGCGCGAGCGGACGGCGCTGTCTCCAGGACGTGAGTGGTCGGTGAGCAATGGACATGGAGACGGGAGGGATAGAGTGATCACCAGGAGAGTCAGAACAAGCGTAGGGCTCGTCGGGATGCTGGTCTTGCTCTCGGCTTGTGGCTCTCAGAGCAGCCCCCAGGCCAGCTCGGGAGCTCCGGTCACGATCCACATCGAGACCCAGGCCAGCGGCACCGCCCCCTGGGACGCCGTCATCAAGGACTTCGAGAAGGCCTATCCGAGCATCAAGGTCCAGATCTCGTACGTCCCAATTGCGACCTATCCCCAGGTCCTGCTGACGCAGCTGCGCGGCGGCCACGGGCCGGACCTGATGTACGGATCATCGGGGTCGGGCAACCCGAACTCGCTGCTCCCACTGGCCAGGGCAGGTTACCTGTACGACCTATCGCACGAGCCCTGGTCGAGCCAGCTGCCGTCGACGTTCGATGCCTACGAGAAGATCGGCAGTGCCCGGTACATGTTTCCCCTCGACGTGCCCGTGATCGGTGTCTTCTACAATCCCGACCTCTTCAGGCAACTGGACGTCCAGGTGCCGGCCACGTTCTCCCAGCTCCTCTCAGTCTGCGGGCAGATCAAGGCCAAGGGCAAGGCCGCCTGGGTGCTCGCCGGAGCGGCACCGCCGAACACGGGCATTCTCTCGATGGAGCTGGCCGCCAACTGGGTCTACGGGCCCGATCCGAGCTGGGACGCGGAGCGCGCCGCCGGCAAGGTCACCTTCTCCGGCTCGCAGCTGTGGAAGAACGCGCTGCAGCGCGTGATCGACATGAACAAGGCAGGCTGCTTCGAACAGGGGGTGGAAGGCGTGCAGACCGAGGCAGCGCGGCAGCTCTTCGCAAGTGGTCAGGCGGCCATGTACGGCCTGCCCATGGCGGCGTACGCGGCGACCAAGCAGCTGAACCCGAACCTGACCATCGCCACCATGCCATTCCCCGGTCCCACGCCGGAGACGTCATATGTGCCGGTGGCGCCGTCCGACTCGCTGGCCGTCAACAAGGCGTCGCCGGTCCGGTCGGCGGCGGTGAGGTTCATAGACTTCCTGGCCCGGCCGCAGGAGGCACGGCGGATGGCGACCCTCCAGGGTGCGTTCTCGTGGAGCGACTACAAGCAGCTTGAGGAGGGAAGTCTCTCCCAGAGCGACTTCCAGCGGACAGGCCTGAGCTGGGCGAGTGGCTATCTGCCCACGATCCGAGCGAAGCGGGTTCGACAGCTCGGAAACCTGCTCTGGCCGAACGGGAAGGTCTACGACGTGCTCGGCACCGACATCCAGGGCCTCCTGACCGGGCAGAAGACGATCGACGGCACGCTCTCCGACATGGACGCGGCCTGGGGTAGCTCTTCCTGAGGCGATGACCGTCACCACCGAAGCCGTCAGCCGACCCCCATGGAGCCGCCTCGGGGCACGTACCGGACGCGGACGGACCGGCGGCAAGCCAGCCCCGTGGGCATGGGCGGCGCCCGCGATCCTGCTGCTCCTCACGATTCACTACCTCGCGATCGCCGCGGGAGCCTGGTACGCCTTCACCGACTGGTCGGGAGCCAGCCCCCGGGCGAGCTTCATCGGGCTGGCGAACTTCCGTCACATCCTGCAGGACCATACGGCGCGGACGGCGCTCACGAATACGCTGGAGCTAACCGTGTGCTTCGTCGTCGCTGTCAACGTCCTCGGCCTGCTTCTGGCGCTGGGCACGAGGCGGACGCTCAAGACGCGTAACCTGATCCGATCGCTCTTCTTCGCCCCTGCCGTGCTCAGCCCGCTCGCGGTCTCGTACATCTGGCAATTCATCTTCGACTACAACGGACCCCTTAACTTCATCCTTCGGATGGCCGGGATGGGGTCGCAGCAACGGGCGTGGCTCGGATCACCTTCATGGGCACTCTGGACGGTGCTGGTGGTGCTGGTCTGGCAGTTCGCAGGTCTCGCCATGATCTTCTACCTGGCAGGGCTTCAGAGCATACCGGACGAGTTGGAGGAGGCGAGCGCGGTCGACGGGGCGACTCCCTTCTATCACTTCCGTCGGGTGACGTTGCCGCTGCTCGCGCCGGCCCTGACGGTCTCATTCACGTTCACGCTGCTACTGGGCCTCCGGATCTTCGACCAGATCATCGCCCTCACCGGTGGTGGCCCGGTCAACGCCACCGAGACGCTGGCCACCCAGGTGTACAAGCAGACATGGGTGTACGGCCGGTTCGGCTATGGTGCAGCACTGGCCCTGGTCCTGTCGCTGCTCGTCGCGATCCTGGCGTTCGCGCAGCTGGCGGTCCTTCGACTGCGCGAGAGGGGAGGCTGACGTGGGCCTCTTCCGCTACAGCTGGAGGACGTTCCTCCGGGAGATGCTTCTGCTAGCGCTGGCGGCGCTGTGGTGGCTTCCCTTCTACATCCTGACCACGACCTCAGTGAAGCCGTCGTCGGAGGGATTCACCTCGCCCTTCCAGCTCCCCGGTCATCCCGATCTCGGCATCTATGCGCAGGCCTGGCAGGGGAGTGGCAATGGGTCGCTCGGCCAGGCGCTGGAGAGCAGCCTCATTATCACCATCGGCAGCGTGATGGCACTGATCGCGCTCGGCTCGAGTGCCGCCTACGTCGTCGCTCGTCGCGGTGGGCGACCCGGTAATGTGGTGTACCTCCTGTTCGTGCTCGGGATCATCCTTCCCTACCAGCTCGGCATCGTGCCCCTCTACGCGGCCTTCCGCCGTCTGGGCCTGGTGGGCAACTACGCTGGTATGGTCCTGTTGTACACCGGTCTGCTGATGCCGCTGACGGTCTTCCTGTACACAGGGTTCGTGCGCGCTCTCCCGCGGGACTATGAGGAGGCCGCCCAGGTCGACGGGGCCGGCCACGGCCGGATCTTCTTCCGCGTCGTTTTCCCTTTGCTCAGACCGGTCACGGGAACCGTCGCCATCCTGACCGGACTGATAATCTGGAACGACTTCTTCCTTCCACTCGTCTTCCTCAGCGGGACTGCCTACATCACGCTCCCGGTCGCGGTGTACTCGTTCGTCGGCGAGTACGGCGCACAGTGGAACTTGATCTTCGCGGCAGTCGCGATCTCGATTCTCCCCGTTCTCGGCTTCTTCCTCCTCGCTCAGCGCCAGCTGATCCGGAGCTTCGGCGGCGGGATCAAAGGATAGAGAGAGATGGCGTCGGTCACGTTTGCGCGAGTCGACAAGATCTATCCTGACGGGACCCGCGCCGTCAGCGGCCTCGATCTCGAGGTCTCCGATGGCGAGCTGATGGTGTTCGTGGGACCGTCGGGCTGCGGGAAGACCACAGTCCTGCGGATGGTCGCCGGCCTGGAAGAGATCACGAGCGGGGAACTGCGGATCGGCGGACAGGTCGTCAACAAGGTGGAGCCCCGCCAGCGCGATGTTGCCATGGTCTTCCAGAACTACGCGCTCTATCCGCACATGTCCGTGTTCGACAACATCGCATTCCCACTCGCAGCTCGCCGCCTTCCCAAGCGAGAGATCAGAGAGCGGGTCACGCGCACCGCGGCGCTGCTCGGTCTAGAGGAGCATCTGAAGCGGCGGCCGCGCAACCTGTCCGGCGGCCAGCGACAGCGGGTGGCGATGGGACGTGCGATCGTTCGGCAGCCGCAGGTCTTCCTCATGGACGAGCCGCTCTCCAACCTGGATGCCAAGCTCCGGGTCCAGATGCGAGTCGAGATCTCACGCCTGCAAAAGCAGCTCGGCGTGACGACGATCTACGTCACCCACGATCAGGTCGAGGCGATGACGATGGGCGACCGGATCGCCCTCCTGCGGAACGGCGTGCTCCAGCAGTTGGGCACTCCCCAGGAGCTGTACAACCGGCCGGCGAACCTCTTCGCGGCCACCTTCCTGGGCTCCCCGGCGATGAACCTCTTCCAGGCCACCATCCGGAAGGGCGGAGACGGCCTCGCCGTCGACATCGGTTCCCAGTGCATCCCGCTGCCCTCGATCGCGGTGAATGGCCATCTCTCTGAATACGTCGGACGGCGTATCGCGGTCGGAGTCCGCCCGGAGCACATGATCGAGCCGTCGGCGGTCAGGGCGGGTCATCCACGGATTCGAGGCGAGGTCGTGATGGTCGAGACGCTGGGCTCTGAGCGTCTGGTGCACCTTCGCGTGGCGGCCGAGCCGGTCGTGACCGACGACCTCCTCGAGGTGGCCCGTGATGTCGACGTCGCCACCGTCGAGGCTCTCCGGGACGAAGTGAGGGAGGGGGCGATGGTCGCGGTCGCTCGATTCGACGCCGACGCCGCCGTCTCGGCGGGAGGGCCTCAGGAGGCGGCGATCCGACCCGACAAGATTCACTTCTTCGATCTCGAGACGGGGATGGCAATTAGGTAATCAGCGATGACGGGGGTAGGACGAATGAGCAGGCCCGAAGGCAGCCCCGAGGTTGGGGATCCATGGCGCACGTGAGCCTCGTCTCCCGCGAGGTTGGCCGGACCGCGGACGGGATGGAGCTACGGCTGCGCTCGCCTTGGTACCGGTCCCTTCCGCTCTCCTCGATCTCGATCGAGGTGCGGGTCGACGGGGCAGCCGTCGCCTCGGAGCGGATGCGCTTCTGTGTCAACGAGCACGACTACCGGCTCGACGAGCTGGCGGGGCTCTACGACGAGTTCTGGTTCGTGCTCGACCCTGGCCGCTTGCGGGTGCGGGGCGTGGAGCCGGGCCAGCACGAGGTGGAGGTCCGGCTCTGTCTGCGCATCCCTTACCTCTTCGATGAGGAGACCGGTGAGGTCTTGACCATCCAGAGCAGCCGTCGTCAGGTGGTGACGGTTCCTCAGAAGGCGGCCGTCGAGTGAGCGGTCAACCTCAGCTCGGCATCACCCTCTACAGCCTTACCGCCGAGTATCGCTCCGGCAAATACACGTTCGAGGAGCTGGTCGAGAAGGTAGGGTCCACTGGAGTCGGACCGGCGCTGGAGATCGTCGGGTTCCAGAGCATCCGCGGGTTTCCGGCCGTCTCCGACGAGTTCGCGCTCCGTTTTCGCCGGCTCGTCGACGCCGCCGGCCTGCGGCCCTCCTGCCTGGGGGCGAACGTCGACATAGCCCGCCGGCGGGATCGGCACATGAGCGACCAAGAGGTCGTCGAGTACCTCTCCATGCAGATCGGAGCGGCGGTGAAACTCGGCTTCCCGGTGCTGAGGATCCAGTTCGGCGCCCGCCCGAGCGCACTGCGGCTCCTCGTCCCGATCGCCGAGCGGGCAGGAGTGAGGTTGGGCATGGAGATCCACGCACCCCACTCGGTCGACCACCCGACCATCGTCGCGCTGCGGGAGCTGTACGAAGAGATCGACTCTCCGTTCCTCGGCTTCATTCCGGACTTCGGAGCCTCGACCAGGGCTATTCCGGCCGGTGCCCTGGCCCACCAACGCTCGCTGGGGACGCCAGAGCACATCATCGACATGATCGTCCGAACCTGGGAGGCGGTGCACCGCGGGGAGGCCGATCCGTTCACCGCGCGCCGGCGGCTGATGGCCGACGTCGAGGCGATGCATGGCGGTCCGGAGGCACTGGCCTTTGCCTGGAGAGCGCTCACGCTCTGGGGTCATCAGGCGCCGGAGCGATGGGCGGAGATCATGCCACGTGTGGTCCATGTCCATGCCAAGTTCTTCGACATCGACGAGACGGAGGACGAGCCCTCAGTTCCCTACCGCGCATTGATGCGGACGTTCCAGGAATCGGGCTACACGGGAACCATGTCCAGTGAATGGGAGGGAGCATCATGGACGGACGATCCAGATGGCTTCACCATGGTCGAGGCGCACCAGCGGATGATGCGCCGGTACCTCGCGGCCGAGTAGCGGGTCTGCCGTCTGCCCCACGGTGGCGGTCCCCCTGGGCCGCCCTGGCCGCGGCACTGTACGTGCTCGCGGCCTGTGGGGGCGTCGGTCAGGGTCAGAGTCAGGCTGTCACTCTCCGGCTCACCTGGCAGGCCGGATACGACAAGCCGATCGGCGCCCTGATCACCGATTTCGAGAAAGCATATCCGAACATCCACGTGAAGGTCGAGTTCCTTCCCATCGCCACCTACGGACAGGTCATCCAGACCGAGTTCCAGGCCGGCAACGGTCCCGACGTTCTCTATGGCTCGCCGGGCAGCGGCAACACCAATGGTCTGGGACTGCTGGAGAAGGCAGGGAAGCTGGCCGACCTCTCGAGCGAGCCGTTCGCCGCCTCCGTGACCAGGGATACCCTCCTGTGGGACGGGAAGAGGTTGTATGGGCTGCCGGTGGCGGCCTTCCCGATCGGAGCGCTCTACAACCAGGCGGTGTTCGAGGGCACCGGTCTCACCGTGCCCACAACGTTCTCGCAGTTGCTGAACGTCTGCCACACCCTCGCGAGCAAGGGCAAGGTCGCGATCGGTCTCTCGGGAGCAGCGCCCAACCTCTTCGTGGCTGCGCTCGCCTCGAACTACGTCTACAACCAGGACCCAACCTGGAACACGGACCGCTCGGCGCACAAGGTCAGTTTTGCCACTTCACCACTCTGGCGCCAGACGCTGCAACGACTCGTCGACCTGAAGTCGAACGGCTGCTTCCCGGCCGGAGTGGCCGGGCTCCAGATTCCGCAGGCGATCAGCATGCTCGCATCCGGGCAGGCGCTCATGTCCTTGCTGCCGGGTGACGCGTCCGCTTCCATCTCCGCGGGCAATCCGACGGTCCGCATGGGCATGTTCCCCTTCCCCGGGGATTCCGCCGCCTCGACCAGCGTGCCCGTCGCCTTCGGGCAGGCCATCGGGGTGAACGCCGCCTCACCGCACCTCAAGGAAGCGAAACAGTTCGTCGCTTTCGTGGCACGACCCACCAAGTCGAAGATCCTCGCCCACTACATGGGTGTCCCCACCATCAGCGAGTACAAGCAGGGCACGCTCACCCCGCTCCTGAGCGGGCTCGCCCCCGCGATCAAGGCGCATCACACCACGCCCTACGCAGCCCTCAGCTTCCCGAACGCCGCTGTCTACACCGACCTGGGCACCGAGAGTCAGGGGCTCCTGACGGGCCAGGTCTCGATCGACCAGGCCCTCAGCGCCCTGGACAGGGCGTGGGACACGGGCCAGCCGTGAGCCGAGGCCAGCCCGTTCGGTGGCTCGGGTGCGCCGGGATGGGCCCGAGCGATCGCGGTCCAGTGAGGTTGCGAGGCCCGGCACGCCTCCAACGCGCCGCCACCGACGATCCCGTGGATCAGACCCGCGGATGAAGACCGGAGTGCATCGGATCGGGATCATGGGCTGCGGCAAGATCTTCCCGGCCTACATGCGAGGCCTCGCCCGATTCGAACACCTCGAGGTCGTCCACTGCGCCGACATCATCTCCGAGCGGGCGCTGCTCGGCCATCAGCAGTACGGGATCCCTCGCTGGGGCGGGCCGGACGACCTGCTGGATGACGAGGAGGTCGAGATCGTCCTCAACCTCACGCCGCCTACCACTCATATGGAGGTTTCGTGGGCGGCGCTCGAGGCCGGCAAGCACGTCTACAGCGAAAAGCCGATCACGACGGATCTCGGCGACGCGAACCGGCTGTTGGCCCTGGCGGAGGCGAAGGGCCTGGCGCTCGGGGCGGCGCCCGACACCTTCCTCGGCAGCTGGGGCGCGACCTCACGGGCGATCGTCGACAGTGGCCTGTTGGGCGAGATCGTCGGCGCGACCGCCTTCGCCGCGCACAACCGGGTCGAAACCTGGCATCCCGAGCCCACCTTCCTCTTCAAGCCCGGCGGCGGGCCTTCACTCGACCGTGGCCCTTACTACGTGACCGCCCTGGTCAACCTGCTGGGCCCGGTCGCGGAGGTGAGTGGAATGTCCCGCATGGGACCGCCGCAGCGGCTCGTCACGGCGCCGAATCGGCTCGTCGACGTCGTGGACGTCGAGATCCCGACCCACGCGACCGGCCTGCTTCGGTTCGCCTCGGGCGTCGTCGCCACCGTCGTGTTCAGCAGCGATGTCTGGGCGACCGAGGCGCCACACATCGAGCTCTACGGCACCGAGGGCACGTTGTCCCTGCCACATCCCAACTGGTTCGACGGCGACGTGCGGATCAAGGGGACGAGCCGCGACGCGGAGTGGCAGACCGTCCCGCCGGTGGTTCCGGTCGGCGCCCAGCGGGGAGAGGGGATCGCCGATCTGGTGGCCTCGTTCGACGGACGGCAGGCGCGCACCAGCGCCGTGCTGGCGCGCCATGTGCTCGAGGTGCTGCTTGCCCTGGGGCGCTCCGCCCAGGAGCGAGCATTCGTTTCCATCCAGAGCAGGTGTGAGCGACCCGTGTGGGTGGACCTGCCATGCCCCACCTGGCCCGTGCCGGATGACCAGTCGTCGGCCGGGTGCCAACTTGGAGGAGGAGAGTCATGACGGTGAAGGCGGCACGGGGTGTCACCCTCTACAGCTTTCAGCAGGCCTACTACCTCCGCGAGATGTCGCTCGAGGACTGCATCGCCGCCTGTGCGGGGATGGGTGCCTACGGGATCGAGACTCTGGCTGAGCAGATGATGCCGGGTTTCCCCGATCTGCCTGAGTCCTTCTACGGACAGTGGCAGGGATGGATGGAGCGCTATGGCACCAGGCCGACCGCGCACGACATGTTCCTAGACATAAGACGCTGGAAGGATCGCTCTCTCACCCATGAGGAGATGGTGGCATCGGTCCGGCGCGACATCGACCACGCGGCCAGGCTCGGATGCGAAGTGATCCGGGTGATCGTGATCACCCCACCCGAGGTGATCGAGGACTGCATACCCTATGCCGCCGAGCGCAGGGTGAAGCTCGCGCTTGAGATCCACGCGCCACGCCACTTCGACGATGAGTGGATCCAACGCCACTACGCCACGTACAGGAAGTATGGCCCGGAGTGGGTCGGCTTCACGCTGGACATGGGTATCTTCGTTGAACGGTTTCCACGCGTGATCGCCGAACGGCTCGTCCGTGATGGTGCCAGCGAGCAGATGGTGCGCTTCGTCGTCGAATCCTATGACGCAGCCGCGGGCGGGTCCGGAGCGCCGCCGGACCTTCGCTGGCTCCGGGCCGAGGTGGAGGGCCGGGGTGGCAACGCGCAGGATCTGCGAGCAGCGGACTTCGCAGCTCGGATGCTCTGGTCGGACCCGGCGCGGCTCCGCGATTTCATGCCCTACATCCACCATGTCCACGCGAAGTTCTACGAGATGACGGACGAGTGCGTCGAGTACAGCATCCCGTACGAGCGGGTCGTACCGATCCTCCTGGAGGGCGGCTTTCGCGGCTACCTCTCCAGCTAGTACGAGGGTCAGCGGCACATACAGGACGCCTTCGAGGTGAACGAGGTTGAGCAAGTGCGTCGGCAGCAGCAGCTGTTCAGGCGTTTGCTCGGCGAGGCAACGGAGGAGAGATGAGGTGTTCGATCGATACATGATCGTCGAGGACTCGCTGCGCTCGACGGACCAGGGGTTCGCGTTTGACATCCGGATCACGTACTACCGCGGGGTCGCGCTTTCGCTGATCGAGGGCTTCGAGGTGACGGTCGATGGCCAACCCGTCCCCCGCGACACGATTCGTTTCGTGCTGCGCGGTGTCGCCTACACGCAGGCCGAGCTCGACCACGACACGGACGGGCGCTGGGAATTCGGCGAGATCGCGACGCTGGTGGTGGAGTGGCCGGGCGGGCTGAGCTCGGGCGTGCACACGATCGAGGCGGCACAACAGCTCCGGATCTCATATCTGCCGGGGCCACTTCGCGGTCAGGACACCAAGACCCTCCTGCTCGCAGGCTAGCGCGATGGCCATGAACGGCGCAGCTCCAGGTTCGACTGGGGTGCAGTCCTGGCGAAAGAGGCTGCCCCATCCGCAGAGCCCATGACCCGCATCGATCTCCACTGCCACGTCTTCCCGGCCAACTACCGTAACCAGCTCCCGCCCAACGTGAAGCCGCCACCACCCGAAGCGGAGTTGCTGGCGTACATGGACGTCTGGGGAATCGATGCCGCTGTCCTCTCGTCAGGTGGCCCTCTGGTGGGCGAGCGCCCGGCGCCCGAGCTGTCGCGGCTCATCAATGAGGGCTACGCGGAGCTGGTGCGCACCCACCCGAGCCGATTCGGCGCCCTGGCCTGCATGCCACTGCCGAATGTCGATGCGGCCCTCACCGAGCTGGAGCATGCGCTCGACACGCTGGGACTGAACGGCGTACTGCTGCTCTCGAACTACCAGGGCATCTACCTCGGTGATCCCCGTCTCGACCCCTTCTTCGAGGAGCTGGAACGCCGAGGTGCCTACTGCTTCGTGCACCCGGACTTTCCTCCCACCTGGCCTCTGGCGGGCCATCCTGGCCGCTGGTACGAGTTTCCCTTCGACACCACCCGGGCGCTCGTGAACCTCGCTCTGAGCGGCACACTCGACCGCTGCCCGAGCGTACGGTTGCAGTGGGCCCATCTCGGCGGGACGGTGCCTTTCATCGCCAACAGGATTCACAACCAGGCGGCAGTGATGCCTGACCGGACAGCGAGGATGAGCGCGGGGATGCGTGAGTACTTCGCACGGCAGTACTACGACACCGCCCAGGCAGATTCCTACGGCAACCTGATTGCGGCATTGGGGATCGCGCCAATCGAACATATCGTGTTCGGCACCGACTGGCCATACGTGCACGTGCCCGAGCATGGCAGCGATCCCCAACCTGCGCTCGGGATCTTTGGGCTGGCGCGGCCCAGGGTCGACGGCGCCAACGCTCGGGCGCTCGTGCCGCGGCTCTGCGAGCGGGTGGATCGCGCCGAGCGCGTACGCAGGGCCCCGAGGAAGTGAGCCATGGCATCTGAAGCTTCCACGGATGTCCTGATCATCGGAAGCGGCCCCGTGGGCTCTGCCTTCGCACGCACCATCCACGAGCTGCGGCCCACCGCTCGGCTGCTGATGGTCGAGGTCGGTCCCAGGCTGACCGATCCGCCGGGCATGCACGTCAAGAACATCGTGGACGCGCACGAGCGGCTGATCGCCCAGGTTCGTTCGCAGGGCCCCCACTTCACCGAGGAGGCGCTCCGGGCGGCGGCGGCGCTGGCGGGCCGGCCGCCCGACGGCACCTTCGCGCGACCGGGAACCTTCTACGTGGACCCCGAGCGCGCGGCCCGCGGTGACGCCGGCACCCTCGGGGCCGCCGCCATGTCGAGCAACGTGGGTGGGATGGGCGCCCACTGGACCTGTGCCTGTCCGTACCCGGCCGGCCACGAGCTCGTGCCCTTCGTCCCCGGTGCCGAGTGGCGGGACGCGCTCGAGACGGCGAAGCGGCTCCTCGCCGTCACCCAGGACGCCTTCCCGCGCACCCCCCGGGGCGAGGCGGTCCTGCGGGCGCTCAAGGCTGAGTTCGACCGCGAGCTCCCGCCGGAGAGACAGGTGCAGCCCATGCCCATGGCCTGCCGGCTCGATGGCGACGGCCGGCGCTACTGGTCGGGGACCGACGTCGTGCTGGGCCCGCTGGCAACCGATCCCCCGGCCACGTTCCGCCTCTGCCCGGAGACGCTCTGCACCCGTCTGGTCGTCGAAGGCAGCCGGGTGGTCGCGGCCCGGCTCCGGCACCTTCCCTCCCGAGTCGAACGGACGGTGAGCGCGCGCGCGGTGGTCGTCGCCTGCGATGGGCTGCGCACCCCCCAGCTGCTGTGGGCATCCGGTATTCGACCCCGCGCCCTGGGCCATTTCCTGAACGATCACATCCAGTTGATGGGCGCCGCGCATCTCGACCCGCGGTTGATCGAGCAGGGGGACGGCGAGGACGGCCCTCGCCACCAGGTCGAAGCGCCCGGCGAGGGGTACGACCCGATCGTCGGCGTCTTCTGGATTCCCTACTCCGAGCAACACCCCGTCCACGGCCAGGTCATGCACCTGGATATGTCGCCGATCGCGATCGGGCCGGCGGCCCCTGATCGCGCGGAGACGGGGATCGTCGGGGTCGGCTACTTCATCCCCAAGGACATCCGCTACCAGGACCGGGTCACGTTCTCCGAGTCCGAGGTCGACGTCTACGGGATGCCCAAGATCGAGATCCACTACGGTTTCACCGACCGCGACCGGGAGTCGATCGACAGGGCGAAGCGCCTGCAGGCGCGCGCCGCGGCCGCCCTGGGCGGATTCGCCCCCGGCCACGAGCCCCGCCTGATGCCCGCGGGCAGCTCGCTCCACTACCAGGGCTCGGTCCGGATGGGCGAGGCGGACGACGGCACCAGCGTCTGCGACCCCCACTGCCGGGTCTGGGGCCTGGACAACCTGTTCGTGGGCGGCAACGGCGTGATCCCCACCCCGACCGCCGGCAACCCCACCCTCTCGAGCGTGGCCCACGCCGTCCGTGCCGCGAGGCAGCTGGCGAGGTCGCTGTCCGCGGCGGGAACCCTCGCCTCGTAGCCCGCCCCGGCCCAAGGCATCCCGCGTCAACGGCGGCGGGCCGGGGCCAGGCCGAGGTGGGCATCGGCACGGCGGGGTCGGTGCTGGGGCGACGGGCCTCCGTGCCCCGAGTGGCGAACCGGGGCTCGGGTGACATCGCCGGCCATGGCGCGCCTCCGTCGGTCGGCGGTCATGTCACCCCGCCCAACCGATGCGCTGTCCCTGTCCACCATCCAGGCTCCACCGCCGACCACGGTCGGGCGTCCCACCCTCCTGGTTCCCCGGCCCGATGACCCTCACGAACTTCAGACCTGGATCCAACTTCAGACCTGGATCCATGAGTAAGGTGCGCCGGTGAGAGCAGGGCTATCAAGGAGCGGCCGGGCAACGAAGTGGCGCTCGGTGAAGTCCGTCTCCAGGTCGGGTGCGGCCGTCCGTCGCGTAGCGATCGCGGGCCGGGAGCGGGAGCACGTGGTTCGCCACCTCGATCAACTCGGGCACCCCGACGAGGCTCGGGGTGAAGCGCCTCCGCGTGACGGTGAGCTCGCTGCCGCGTGTTGACGCGCGCTGAGAAAATGAGGCGCTGGTTGGGAGGGTGTCGCCACTGGGAACACACCGAAGGGGACGATGACGCGCAGCGAGTTCGCTGGCCTCGGCGGCTCGATGCGCGAGGCGATCTCGACGGCGAGGCGGAGCCGGCCAGCGGGGTTCCTGGTGGCCCTATGGCTCGTGGCGACACCTGGCCCTGCACGGACGGCTGGCCACGGTCGGGATGGGTGTAGGGGCGTTCGCGCCGAGCGCGGTCCTGGCGCTGCTCACGGTGGCCTCACCGCGCCGGCGCCGGCGCCACCGTGGCGGCAGCCTCCCCATCCCTCGCGGGCTCGGCTCTGGGCGCAAAACGCCGGGGGCCGCCCGGCGCGCTCGGCCGGGTGGCGGACGGCCGTCATCACCCGGGTCGGGCCCAGGGAACGCGTCATTGCGCGGTCCAGCCGCCGTCCACGAAA
>JAJPHE010000015.1 GCA_021325435.1 Actinomycetota bacterium
TGACCGAGGGCTTCATCTGGGCTGCCCACAGCCGCTATCTCCTGCGGCGACTGACCCGGCCTACGACCGCGTGATCGCGCTGGGGAAACAATCGCGACAGTCACTTAAACCCGCCGCGCTTTATCTGGCGTCGCGTTCCGTCGGGGCGGCGCTCCCCGTCGACGACGAAGCTCCATGGCTTCCCGCGCCCGGGCACCTTCTGGAACACCCGCCCCTGGGCCACGGCGTCACCTCCGATCGTGTGACCCCACTCGGCTTTTCAGCCGTTCTGTGACCCCACTGTACGATGGCGCCGCGACATTCTGTGACCCCATTGTGACCCCACGACATCCGGCGTTGACTGAATTGAAACTGGTTACAACTCCAGATGGCCTCTGACCTGGGGGTTTGTGGTGGGCCGTAGAGGACTCGAACCTCTGACCCCTTGCGCGTCATGCAAGTGCGCTACCAACTGCGCCAACGGCCCGCTGAGCGCGACCCTAGCAGGCGGTCCAGGCTTTCAGTTCGCAGCGGGGGGCGGGCCGGGGCCGGCGGGACTGGACTAGTTGGGCCAGTCCGGGGGCCGCTAAGTGTGACGTTCTCCTCTGTTCCGGAGCCGCAGCCAGGTGGGAGCCTCGTACTCGTGGACGAGCTTCTGAAGGAGCTAACCCGCGAAGAGTGCGTCCAGCTTCTGAAGACCTGTCGGGTGGGGCGGGTAGCCGTGGTCAACGGGCTCGAGCCGCTGGTCGTCCCGGTGAACTACGCCATGGCGGGCGACCACATCGTGTTCCGCACTGGCGACGGGACGAAGCTGCGTTCCCTGCAGGAGCGCCCGATCGCCTTCCAGGTCGACGAAATCGACCTCGACGTCCCGTCTGGCTGGAGTGTCTTCGTGGTCGGGGTAGCCCAGGAGATCGCCCCGGAGTTCGCCCCGGAGGTGATGAGGCGGATCGGGGGCCCGATGCCCGAGCCCGCGGTCGGAGGCCCGCGGAACCACTGGATCGAGCTGCGACCCCGGCGGATCACCGGGCGCCGCCTGCTTGCAGCCCATGGAGACAGTCTCGGATCGGAGTCACTCAAAGCGTCTCGGCGAAGCTGACCTCCCCCTCGCCTCTGAGCACGTTCTTCAATAACTTGCCGGACGGGTTGCGCGGGAGGAAGTCATCCGTGAACTCGAGATGGGCCGGCACCTTGAAGTCGGCTAGTGCGTCGGCGACCCAGGCCTTGACCTCGGACTCTGAGACCGACGCGCCCGACTCGAGCCGTATGACGGCCTTTACCTCCTCGCCCAGTGTCGGGTGCGGGACACCGATCACGGCCGCCTCGGCTATCGCCGGGTGCTCAACCAGGCGGTTCTCGATCTCGACGCAGTAAATGTTCTCGCCGCCCCGGATGATCATGTCCTTGGCCCGGTCGGTTATGTACAGGAAGCCTTCGGGGTCGACATATCCGATGTCACCGGTGTGCAGCCATCCTCCGGTGATGGTCTCGGCCGTCGCCTCTGGCTGGTTCCAGTAACCGGGCATGATGATCGGCCCTTTGATCCAGACCTCCCCCACCTGGCCGGTTGGCACGTCCTTGCCCTCCTCGTCCACGCAGCGGATATCCACAACCGGCAGCGGCCGCCCGACCGAGTCGGGGCGATCGAAGAACTCCTGGCCGGAGTTCACTGTTGCCACCGAGCTCGACTCGGTCAGCCCGTAGGCGTTGCCCAGGGTCCGTACGTTGGGAAATGTCTCTCGCACTCGCCGCTGGAGCTCGGCAGCCGAGGGGGATCCGCCGTAAGCGACGGAGGTGACCGACGTCAGGTCGTAGGAGTGGCGGTCCGGGTGCTCGACGACCCGCCAGACCATCGTCGGGACAGTGGCCCACACGGTGATCTTCTCCTCCTGGATGAGGGTCATTGCTTTCTCGGGCTCGAACTTCCCAACAGGCATAACGGCTTTGATGCCGGCCGCCATGGCCACGACGATGCCGGAGTGACAGCCGGATACATGGAACAGCGGAGATGTCAGCAGAGCGGCAGCCTGGCCGGACGATGGCAGCACGGCGCCCTCTGGGTTGGACATCATCCCCGCCACCGCGTTGTACAGGGTGTTCTGCAGGTTGGCGATCATCGAGCGGTGGGTCGATACCGCTCCCTTGGGCCTGCCGGTCGTGCCACTGGTGTAGAAGATGACAGCTGGATCGTCCTCGGCGATCTGCTCGACCGGAAGGTCGGGTGAGCGGCTGCCCAGCAGCTCGTCGAATCGGTGCACCGGAGGGCCGGCAGGGAGGGGTTCGGGCTCGGCGCCGATCACCACTACGCCCTCGAGCTGAGGGCACTCTCCCAAACGGTCAGCTACCCGCTTCAGGCGGGCGGCGTCAGCGACCAGCAGCCGGGCGCCGGAGTCGTTGAGTCCGTAAAGGATCTCGTCGGTCTTCCACCAGCCGTTGAGGCCGACGAGGACAGAGCCCATGTTGACCGTGCCCCAGAAAGTCAGGCACCACTCAGGGTTATTGGCGGACAGCACCGCCACCCGATCGCCGGGTCCGATCCCGAATTGCGACTGGATAGTCCGCGAGACGGAGTTGGCCAGCGAGACGAAGTCAGCGAACCCGTAGCGCCGATCGCCGTAGACGACGTGGGTATCGGTGTCGCCTCGGGCCAAACCGAGGGCGGCGACCTCGCGCAGGGAGGTCATGCGCTGCTTGTACACCTTCATGGGGATGCCGTTCACCGGCTGTTCGACGACTTCGAAGGGGCCGCCCGGCCCCGTCAGCATCTGCTCGATCTCGGCGGAAGTGGGCATGTGACCTCCTGGGGAGGCCGGATTCTGCCATCTGGGCCGCCGGGGCGCTCAGTTCCGGCGGAACACCTTGATGCTTCTGGCCGCTACCGGCACCTCTGACCCAGCCGGCAGCGGCGCTGCGTCGTCGTCAGGTGGCTGGGATTCGGCGGTGTCAAGCTCGGTGCTCCACAGCGCCCCCCAACGCCCCTCTGGGAGCTTGAAAGTCAAGTCCTTGTCGCAAGTGTTGAACAGCATAAAGAAACTGTCATCCTGGATCGGTTCCCCGCGGGGACCGGGGCTGGGGATGCCGTCCCCGTTGAGGAACACGGCGATGGCGCCCGGCTCGCCGGTACGCCAATCCGGGTCCTCCATCTGCTTGCCCGCCGGAGTGAACCAGGCGATGTCGGTGACACTCCCCTGGATGGCGACACCCTCAAAGAATCGTCGGCGTCGAAAGACCGGATGCTCTCGCCGGAAGGCGACCAGTCTGCACGTGAAATCAAGGAAGGCCTCGTCGATCTTCGACCAGTCGTACCAGGAGACCTCGTTGTCCTGGCAGTAGCCGTTGTTGTTTCCGCCCTGGGTGCGGCCCAGCTCGTCGCCACCCAGGACCATCGGGACGCCCTGCGAGAGCATGAGGGTGGTTAGGAAGTTGCGTCGCTGGCGCTGGCGCAGCTCGGCTACGGCGGGGTCGTCCGTCGGCCCCTCGACTCCGCAGTTCCATGAGCGGTTGTCGTCGCTTCCGTCGCGGTTGTCCTCGCCGTTGGCCTCGTTGTGCTTCTGGTTGTAGGAGACGAGGTCGGCCAGGGTGAAGCCGTCATGGGCGGTGATGAAATTGATGCTGGCGGACGGGCGACGCCCATTGGACTCGTACAGGTCCGAACTGCCTGTCAGGCGGTAGGCGAACTCAGCGAGGGTACCGCCCTGGCCACGCCAGAAGTCACGGATGCAGTCCCGGTACTTGCCGTTCCACTCGGACCACAAGGGCGGGAAGTTTCCGACCTGGTAGCCGCCCTCGCCGACGTCCCAGGGCTCGGCGATGAGCTTGACCTGGCTCACTACTGGGTCCTGCTGTATGAGATCGAAGAAGGCTGACAGCCGGTCGACATCGTGCAGCTCGCGGGCGAGGGTCGAAGCTAGATCGAAGCGAAACCCGTCCACGTGCATGTCCAGGACCCAGTAACGCAGGCTGTCCATGATGAGCTGGAGCACGTGAGGGTGCCGCATGTTGAGGCTGTTACCGGTGCCGGTGTAGTCCATGTACCTCGACCGGTCGTCGGGCATCAACCGGTAGTAGGCGGCGTTGTCGATTCCTCGGAAGGACAAGGAGGGGCCCAGATGGTTGCCCTCGGCAGTGTGGTTGTAGACGACGTCGAGGATCACTTCGATTCCTGCCTCGTGTAACGCCCGGACCATCCCCTTGAACTCCTGGACCTGCTGGCCCCGCTGTCCACTGGAGCTGTAGCCGTTATGAGGGGCGAGGTAGCCGATCGAGTTGTATCCCCAGTAATTGGTGAGGCCGATCTGCTCCAGGTGGGCGTCGTGGATGAACTGATGGACGGGGAGCAGCTCGACGGCCGTCACGCCGAGCCGCTGGAGATGCTCGATGGCCGCCGGGCTGCCCAGCCCGGCGTAGGTGCCGCGAAGGTCAGGGTCGATGTCGGGGTGGGTGTGGGTGAAGCCCTTGACGTGGACCTCGTAGATCACCGAGTCCTGGCGGGGTACCCGAGGGTGACGGTCGTCACCCCAGTCGAAGTATGGGTTGGTGACCACCGACAACGGCATGAACGGGGCACTGTCGTTGGCATTAGGTCCGCCGTCCGGGTCGCCCAACGGGTAGGCGAAGACAGCGGGGTCCCACTTGACTTTGCCCTCGACCGCCTTGGCATACGGGTCGATGAGCAGCTTGGACGGATGGCACCGGTGACCGTCGGCGGGGGCGTAGGGCCCGTGCACCCGGAACCCGTACCGTTGGCCGGGGGCCACATTGGGCAGGTAGCCGTGCCAGCAGAAGGCGTCCACCTCGCCCAACTCGAAGCGGGTCTCGACCCGGTCGTCGTCGAACAGACAGACCTCGACCCCTTCGGCGACCTCGGAGAAGAGAGAGAAATTGGTGCCGGAACCGTCGTAATGGGAACCCAGGGGGAACGGCTGGCCCGGCCAAATCGGCATGCCGCACCATAGCCAGCCGCCACCGGGGGCCGGCCAGCCGCCGGATAACCCGACGGCGGGATTCTCAGGCCGCGGCTCGGAACTTCACGGCGGTGAGGACCAGGTCATCGGAGTTGACGACGTCGAGGATGAGACAGCTTGCGCCGTGGCTCACCTTCGCCCGCAGGGTGCCGCCGTAGGGGACGATCTCGACCGCCACCCGCTCCTGGCCCTCTGCCCATGCGGTGACCAGATGCATGAACCTCTCGGCGGCCCACCAGGTGACCGCGCACCGAGCCCGAATGTGGACGGGAGCGCAGGCGGCATGACCGGCGGGCGGCCCGGACGGGCGCAGAAGGCAGTCAAGGCCGAGTGAACGTCCACCCAGGCGCTCGACGAACAGGAGATCCCCGACGAGGCTCGCCCCAGGGGCCCATCGGTGCGAGCGCTGGCGCGGTCGCAGCCGGACGGGAGGTCGGGAGGCACGGGGCTGGCTGGCCGCCGACAGCTCCGGTGGGTCCGACAGGAGGGAGAACACGACGGCGGCCACCACTGCCATGGCCACCACGAAATCGAGAGCACTCATCTGCACACCCCGCCACACCAGGCTTCTGCACTAGAGGTCCCCCGCCGCGCCCGTACTCGAAACCCCTCAAGCGGTCAAGCCGACGATCCCTCATAGCTGAAATGACCGGTGACCATGAAGTCCACCCGATCGGCAATGTTGGCTGCGTGGTCACCGATCCGCTCGAAGAATCTCCCAACCAGAGCGACCTGAACAGCCCGCTGCAGGGCAACCTCGTCGGTGTCGCGGGCGGCGAAGATGGCCTGGAACAGGTCTTTCTGCAGGTCGTCCATGACGTCGTCCATGTCGACCAGCGCCGCGGCCTTGGCCACATCGCGGTCGGCGAAGGCGTCCACGGCGAGGCGCAGCTGGGCACCCGCCTGCTCACGCATCCGGTCGAGCAGCCCGCGGACGCGGGGTTCGAGGGACCGGGGGTAGAGCCGGCGGGCGGCCTTGGCCACTTTCACCATCAGATCGCCGATCCGCTCCAGCTCGTGGATGGTCCGAAGCACGGTGAGCAGGGTTCGCAGGTCGACGGCCATCGGCTGCTGCTGGGCCAGCAGCAGGCAGGTGCGCTGTTCGATGGAGTGCGTCAGGTCGTCCAGAGTCTTGTCCGAGGCCGCCACCCGCTCAACGGCGGCCAAGTCGGAGTCGAGCAGGGCGGCCGTGCCGGCCTCGATCGCCTCACCCGCCAACGCTCCCAGCCGGATGACGTCGGTGTTGATGTCCTGAAGCTCCTCGTGGAAGATCTTCCTCGTCTCGGCCACGCCGTTCCTCCTAACGGGTGCGCGGCGACTCGAACCGGTATCCCAGACCCCTGATGGTGGTGATGTGGATCGGTCGCGATGGGTCCTGCTCTACCTTGGCCCGCAGCCGCTTGATGTGCACGTCGAGCGTCTTGGTGTCACCCACATAGTCCGAACCCCAGACGCGGTCGATGAGCGTTTCGCGGGTGACCACCCGCCCGGCATTGGCCATCAGCAGCTCGAGCACCTCGAACTCGCGCAGCGGCATCTTCACCGGCTCGCCGCGCACGGTCACCTCGTGGCGCTCCGGGTCGAGAGAGACGTCTCCGACGGTGATGACGTCTTCGGAGTCGCCGTCACCACCGGCGCTGGAGGCCCGTCTGAGAACAGCGCGCATCCGGGCCACGAGCTCGCGGATCCGGTACGGCTTGGTGACGTAGTCGTCGGCGCCAACCTCCAGCCCGACCACAGTGTCGATCTCGGCGTCCTTGGCCGTGACCATGATGATGGGCACGGAGGACTTCGCCCGAATCTGGCGGCACACCTCCAGGCCGCCGATTTTGGGGAGCATGAGGTCGAGCAGGACGAGGTCCGGGCGGACGGCATCGAACAGGCTCAGTGCCTCGGACCCGTCGCGAGCGACCTTGACGGCGAAGCCCTCGCGGCCGAGACCGGACCGCAGTGCCTCTACGTAGGACGTCTCGTCCTCGACGACGAGAACGGTGGCCGCCCCGGTCACGGGTGGACCTCGGGCAGGACGAGCACGAAGGTCGACCCCTCTCCCTCGCGTGACTGAACCATGACCCGACCGCCGTGGTTGATGGCGACGTGACGGACGATGGCGAGACCGAGGCCCGTCCCGCCGGTATTGCGGCTGCGGGCGGGGTCGACCCGGTAGAAACGCTCGAAGATCCGTTCGTGGTCCTTGGCGGGGATTCCGATGCCCTCGTCGCGCACCGCGACCTGAACCTCGCCGTCGCCGTGGCCGACGGTCACCTCCACCACCGAGCCGGCGGGCGAGTACTTGATGGCGTTGTCGAGCAGGTTGGCCAGGGCCGACACCAACTGCCCCTCGTTTCCGGGGACGGTGAGGGGGTCGTCTGACGGCAGTACCAGGCGGGTTCCCTGCTCGCGGGCGGCGGACTCCACACGCTCCGTCGCCCGGGCCAGGAGGGCGCTGACCCGCACGGGCGGGCGCGACTCCGCTCCCTCGGTCTCGATCCGGCTGAGGTCGAGGAGATCCTCGATGATGCGCGTCGCCCGCTCCGCCTCATCCACCACCCGCCGGGCCAGGCGTCGCATCACATCCGGGTCCGGCTCGTCGGCCAGTGCCTCGGCCAGGGCCGCCAGCGCCCCGACTGGCGTGCGCAGCTCGTGGCTCATGTTGGCGACGAAGTCGCGCCGGGTCGCCTCCAGCTGCCGGCGCTCGGTCACGTCCTCCATGGTGCCGACCGCTCCGAGCAGATCGCTCTCCTCCGTCAGGGGCTGCGATCGCACGACCACCGTGCGGGGTGGAGGCCCGAGCAGATCGACGGTCTGGGCCCCCGACCGCCCCCTACCTGCCTCGGCCATCATGGTGGTGAGCGCATGGCCGACCAGGACGCCGCCAGGACCGCCCTCCAGCAGGCCGGCCGCCGTCGAGTTGCGCAGGACCTCGACACCGCCCTCGTCGGCCACCATCACCCCCACCGGCACGACGTCAACGGCGAGGGCCAGGCGGCGGGCGGAACGGGCGGCCCGCTCGGCGCTCTCGGCCGCCTCGGTGGCCGCCCGGCGGGCGCCGGCCAGCTCCCTCCGGGCCGTCCTCACCTGCACCAAGGTAGGGGCATAAGGCGAACTCCGCCTCACACGTGGGTGAACGTGCGATGAACGCCGGGGGAGGGTAGGAGGGGGACAGACCGGAGGAGGTGTCATGGCGACCCAGAAGCAGCGCCAAGCGGCGCGGCGCAACGTCCGCAAAGCCGTCGACGCGGCCAAGAAGAAGAGGACCATCGCCAACCTGCCAAAGAAGACCCGTTCGGCCCTCGGCCAGCAGGGGGCGGCGGTCGCCCGTCGCCAGCGGACCGGCGGCCGCGGCCCCAAGACCCGCCAGGAGTTGTACGACGAGGCGAAGCGGCGGGGCATCCCCGGTCGGTCCAAGATGGGCCGCGACGAGCTGGCCCGGGCCCTGGGTGAGCGCTGACACGGCGGCCCATCCGTGACAGCGGGCTGACCTTCGGCTATACCGACCCAGTGGACGAGGGAAGCGGCGAGGGGCGGTTCGGGCTGGCGCTGGGCGTCACCGAAGACGGCGTGCCGTTCGGATTGGCCCGCTGCTCCGGACCCGCGCAGGATCTCGAAGGGCTCGAGCGCGAGTTGCGCCAGGTCATCCGCGCCACTGACGCCGTGCTGTCCTGGGGTGACGCCCTGATCGTGGTCTTCGGCGGAGACCGGGGGGTGGCCGAAGGCGCCGCCAACCGTCTGCGCGGCCTCGGGTGGCGGGTCGACCTCCTCGAGCAACCCTTCACCGGCGACTTGGCCGCCGCCGCCGGCGAGGTGATCTCCGGCCACGTCGCCGTTGGACGGCGGGTGGATCACCCGACGGACTCCCCCGAGGTGCTCGTCCTCCTCGTCGAGGACGACCCGGATATGCGCCACTTCCTCCGGCACACCTTCGAGCGCCAGGGTTGGCGGGTCCTCTCCGTGTCCAACGCCGAGGCGGCGGCCCGGTCCTGGCACGAACGCCGACCCGACGTCCTGGTGGCGGATTACTTCCTGCCGGACGGCGACGGCGTGGCGGTGTGCCGCCGGGCGCGGGAGGAAGGGATCGAGGCTCCCGCGCTGATCTGTTCCGGCTCGCTGACCGAAGAGATCCGGCGGGCCGCCGACGCCCTCGGGCTGCCCGCCATGCCCAAGTTGCACACCGACGAGATCGTGGCCGAGATCACCAGGCTGCTCTCCGAGCGCCCGAGCTGACGGCGGCGACCGAGGGGGGCTCGGTCACACCAGGAGGCAGGCCGTCGTCGGGTATGGGGTCGCCGGGCACCAACCGAAGCGGCACCTGCCCGGCCCATACCGCCAAGGTCAGGTCGTCTGCCTCCTCCACCGGACCCCCCTCGCGGATCTTGGCCGACGCCTCCCCCAGCTCGAGCCGTCCGACGAGGGTCCGGGCCAGCTCCTCGGGCGACGGCGGGCGGGCTTCGAGGCTGCGCCCGGGCGCCAGATGGTCGAGTAGGGCGTTCATGGCCGTCAGCTTCTCCTGCGGGTCGGTCACCTCCGACACCCGGCCGAAGACCATGACCGACCGGTAGTTCATCGAGTGGTGGAAGGCCGACCGGGCCAGGACCAACCCGTCCAGGATGGTCACGGTTAGGCAGGCCTCGACCCCCTCCACCAGGTGACGCAAGGCTCGGTTGGCCCGGGCCCCGTGCAGGTAGAGCCGCTCCCCCACCCGGACGTAGGTGGTGGGCACCACCACCGGATAGCCGTCCGCCACGAAGCCGACATGGCAGACCAACGCCTCGTCGAGGACGGCGCGGATCACCCCCGGGGCGTGGCTGCCCCGGTCGGGCCGGCGCCGGAGGGTGGTGCGGGGGCTGGGGGCGGCGCCGGGGGGCCGGCGGGCGGGACGGGGGGTCGGGGGCATCGGCCCATGGTGGCCACACGAGCCCCGACCAGCCACCGCTTATCGGCAAGGAGTTGCCGGCCCCCGCCGGTTGATGTGGGATGCCCGGGTGACCGTCTACCTCGTCGGCGCCGGCCCCGGTGACCCAGAGCTGATCACCCTGCGGGGTGCCCGCCTCCTGGCCACCGCCGACGTCGTGGTCTTTGACCGACTGGCCGCCGGCGTGGTGACGCTGGCCGGCGCCGGCGCCCAGCTGGTCGATGTGGGCAAGGCCCCAGGAGCGGCCCCGGTGCCCCAGTCGGAGATCAATCGGCTCCTCGTCGAGCACGGGCGCCGCCACAACACGGTCGTGCGGCTGAAAGGAGGGGACCCGTTCGTGTTCGCCAGGGGCGCCGAGGAGGCTGAGGCTCTGTTGGACGCGGGCGTGCCCTTCGAGATCGTTCCGGGAGTCAGCTCGGCCCTGGCCGCGCCGGCGGCGGCGGGCGTGCCCCTGACCCTGCGTGACCAGGTGCGCAGTTTCACCGTGCTCACCGGCCACGAGGACCCCGACCTGGTCCCCCGCCAGACCTGGGAGTCCCTCGCCCGGCTGGGGGGCACCCTGGTCGTCCTGATGGGAGCCGCCCGCATGGGAGCCACCGCCCGGTGCCTGCTCGACGCCGGCTTGCCACCCGACACACCGGTGGTGGCCATCAGGGCCGCCACCACGCCCGAACAGCAAGTGGTGCGGTGCCGACTGGCCGACCTTGGCACCGTCGGCGTCGCCTCCCCCGCCACCTTCGTCATCGGCGAGGTGGCCGCCCTGCGGCTCGAGCCGCCGCCGGCGGAACGGTGACGCCCGCCGTCTACCCGGTCGGCCTGATCGTGGCCGGCCGTTCGTGCCTCGTCGTGGGTGGCGGTGAGGCCGCCGCCGCCAAGGCCGTCGGGTTGCTGGAATGCGGGGCCACCGTCACCGTGGTCGCCCCCGACCCCCCGCTGGCCCCCGCCGAGCACCTCATCATCGAACCCCGTCCCTACCGCCCGGGCGAGGCGGCGGGCTACTGGCTGGTGGTGGCGGCCAGCGCCGACCCGGAGCTCAACGCGGCCGTCTTTGCCGACGCTGAGGCCGCCCGGGTGTGGGTCAACGCCCCCGACCAGCCCGACGCCTGCTCGTTTCTGGCACCGGCCGTGATCCGCCGTCATCCCATCGTGGTCACCGCGGCCACCGGCGGGCAGAGCCCGGCCCTGGCCGCCTGGGTGGCCCGGCGGGTAGGCGACCTGATCGGCGACCACCTGGCCGACCTGGCCGGTCTGGCGGAAGCGCTGGGCCGGCTCCGGGCCGACCTGCGGGGCGGGGGCGCCCAGCTGACGGGGGCCGACTGGTCCGACCTGGTCGCCCGGGCGGCGCCCCTAGCCGAGGCGGGCCGGCTGCCCGAGGCCCTGGAGCTGGTCGAGGCGTGGAGGCGGGCCCACCCGGGGTAATCCCGTAAAAGTTGATCAGATTAGTCAGGATCTCTACGATGCTGTCCGTGCCAGGGCCCAGCAGCATCCTCTACCGGCAGGCCGCGGCCTGCGCCCGGGGGGCCCGGTGAGCGCGGCCCGCACCGTGTGGCTGACCGGGCTGCCCTCGGCGGGCAAGACCACCATCGCCCAGGCCCTGGTGGCCCGGCTGGTCGAGTCCGGCCGGCGGGCCGAGCTGCTCGACGGGGACGAGGTGCGCAAGGCGATCTGCGGCGGCCTGGGCTTCAGCCGGGCCGACCGCGACGAGAACGTCCGGCGCATCGGCTACGTGGCCGACCTGCTGTCGCGCAACGGCGTGTGGGCCGTGTGCGCGGTGGTGTCGCCCTACCGTCAGGCCCGCGACGAGCTGCGCCGCCTCCACCACGGGCGCTTCGCCGAGGTGTGGGTGTCCACCCCCCACGAGGTGTGCGCCACCCGCGACGTGAAGGGCCTCTACGCCCGCCAACGCTCGGGTGACATGTCCGGCCTGACCGGCGCCGACGACCCCTACGAACCGCCGCTGCGACCCGAGCTGGTCCTGCCCACCCACGAGTTGCCCCTCGCCGAGTGCGTGGACCGGCTCTGGAACGAGCTGGTGGCGGCGCACAGCGAGCTGGCCACCACCCCCTGACTGGCGAGGAGACGAGTTGACCGCCATCCGAATCGATGACCTGCACAGCGCCACCAGCCTGAGCCATCTCGACATGCTCGAGTCTCAGGCCGTGTTCATCATGCGGGAGGTGGCCGCCGAGTGCGAGCGGCCGGTGCTGCTGTTCTCGGGGGGGAAGGACTCGGCCGTGCTGTTGCGCCTGGCCGAGAAGGCGTTCCGGCCCGGGCGGTTCCCGTTCCCCGTCATGCACGTGGACACCGGGCACAACTTCGCCGAGGTGCTCGCCTTCCGCGACCGGCGCATGGCCGACCTCGGCGAGCAGCTCATCGTGGCCAGCGTGGAGGAGTCCATCCGCTCCGGCCGGGTAGCTGACCCCGGCCCGGGCGCCTCCCGCAACCGGCTCCAGTCCGTCACCCTGCTCGACGCCGTCGCCGCCCACGGCTTCGACGCCTGCATCGGCGGCGCCCGCCGCGACGAGGACAAAGCCCGGGCCAAAGAACGGGTCCTGTCGTTCCGCGACTCGTTCGGCCAGTGGGACCCCCGCAACCAGCGCCCCGAGCTGTGGCAGCTCTACCAGGGCCGGGTACGCCCCGGCGAGCACCTGCGCGCCTTCCCCCTGTCGGACTGGACCGAGCTCGACGTGTGGTCCTACATCGCCCGCGAACAGATCGAGCTCCCCCCCATCTACTACGCCCACGACCGGGCCGTCATCGAACGAGACGGCATGCTCCTCGCCGTGTGCGAATGGGTCCGCCCCCGCCCGGGCGAGACCATCTTCGAAGAAACCGTCCGCTTCCGCACCGTCGGAGACGCCACCTGCACCGGCGCGGTGCGCTCCACCGCTTCCACCATCGACGAGGTCATCGCCGAGATCCGCACCAGCCGGGTCACCGAACGGGGCGCCACCCGAGCCGACGACCGCTTCTCCGACAGCTCCATGGAAGACCGCAAGCGCGAGGGCTACTTCTAGCCCATGGATCTGCTCCGCTTCGCCATCATCGGCTCGGTCGACGACGGCAAGTCCACCCTCATCGGCCGGCTCTTGAACGACACCCGGCAGCTGTTCGAGGACCAGATCGCCGCGCTGGAGGCGGTCAGCCGCCGCCGGGGCTTGAGTGAGGTCGAGCTGGCGTTCGTTACGGACGGCCTGCGGGCCGAGCGCGAGCAGGGCATCACCATCGACGTCGCCTATCGCTACGCGGCCACTCCCCGGCGCAAGCTGGTAATCGCCGACTGCCCGGGCCACGTGCAGTACACCCGCAACATGGCGACCGGCGCCTCAAACGCCGACCTGGCCGTGGTGGTCGTGGACGCGTCCGCCGGTCTGAAGGAGCAGACCCGCCGCCACCTCTGCATCTCCGCCCTTCTCGGAGTCACCGAGGTTCTCCTGTGCGTCAACAAGATGGACCTGGTGGACTGGTCACAGGAGGCCTTCGAACGGGCCGTCGAGGAGGTGGAGGACCTCGCCGACCACCTGACGATCACCGGCGTGACGGCGATCCCCATCTCGGCCCTCCACGGCGACAACGTCGCTGAGCCCTCGGACCGGAGTCCCTGGTACGGCGGCCCGACGGTCTTCGAGGCACTCGACTCGGCCAAGGTCGGCGAGCCCGTATCGGGCGGCGGAAGAATGCCGGTGCAGTGGGTCGTGCGCCACCGCGACGGGCGCGCCTACGCCGGCATGATCAGCGGGGGGCCGCTGCGGGTCGGCGAGGAGGTGCTGGTGCTCCCGTCCCGGCGTTCGTCGCGGATCGCCTCGCTGTCCACCTTCGACGGAGAGTTCGAGGAAGCCTGGCCCGGCCAGTCGGTCACGGTCGTGCTGGCCGACGACCTCGATGTGGCCCGGGGCGACATGCTGGCCGCCGCCGTCGATCCGCCGGACACGGTGACCGAGCTGGAGGCCACGGTGTGCTGGTTCGCCGACCGCCCGCTGCAAGCCGGAGACCGCTACCGGGTCAAGCACACCACCCGTAGCTGTGCCGCCATCGTCCAGGCGGTCGAGGGTCGGTTGGACGTCAACCACCTCAAGGTGGGGCCGGCCGAGCGGCTGGCGGCCAATGACATCGGCTTGATCCGTCTGGCTGTGGCCACTCCCCTGGCCGTGGACAGCTACCGGCGCAACCGGACCACTGGCAGCTTCGTGATCGTGGACGAGAGCACCAACGCCACGCTGGGGGCCGCCATGGTGGGCCAGCCGGTGATGTCACCCGTCTGACCCCGCAGCAGCCGGCGGCCGAGGCTTGGTGGCTTCAGCTGCCGGGTTCGTGTAATCCGCACTCGGTCTTGTCGGTGCCCGCCCACCGGCCCGAGCGCGGATCGTCCCCCGGGCGGACGGGGGTGGTGGTGGGGGCACAACCGATCGACAGGTAGCCCCGCTCGGTGAGCGGGTGCACCAGCAGACCGCGGTCGGCCGTGTACCCCGACACGTCGAGGTCGGTCCAGGTGGCAAGGGGGTTCACCTTCACTACGCCCCTGGTGGGATCCTGGGCCACGACCGGGGCCCCTGCTCGGGTCGGCGCCTCGGACCGGCGCAGGCCGGTGATCCAGGCCGAGCGGCCTCGCAGCAAACGGTTCAGGGGCTCGACCTTGCGCACCCGGCAGCACTCGTCCGTACCGCACGGCCAGGTGGCGGCGTCGACGTCGGGCCGAATGATGGTGAGGTTCAGGTCGTAGCGGAGGCGGACCGCCTCCACGTACTCGAGGGTCTCGGGGAAGTGGAAGCCGGTGTCGAGGAAGACCACCTGAATCGCCGGCGCCACCGACGTGGCGACGTCGATGAGCACGCTGTCCTGGAACGAGGAGGACACGACGACCCCGTCAGGGCCGAAACGCTCCAAGGCCCAGGACACCGCGGCCGATGCCGGCCGCCGCTCGAGCTCGGAAGACAGCCGGGCGAGCTCCTCCCCAGTTGGGAGGTCCTCTCGGACGGCGCCGGTCGTCACGACCGGATCCGGCGCAGGACTCCGCCGCCGACGAGCGTGGCCGCCTCCTGCCAGGTGCGTTCGCCCATGACCCACAGCCACACCTCACGCCAGCTGGTGCCGGCGTAGCCGACCACGTCGCTTCGCGATGCGCCGGCGGGCAGCTCCGAGGCCCACGCCCCCCAGAGGTAGTCGCCGACCCGCTGCCCGCCAGCGAGGGCCCGGCGGGTCTCCTCCGGGGCGCGGCCGGCCTCCTCACGCAGGGCCGCCTTCAGATCGAGTGGTTCGGCCGGCGGCACCAGCACCGCCGGCAGGGTCTCAGGCATTGGACGTGTCACTCCACACCGGGGCCCGATCGGTCCCGTCGTAACAATCGGCGTGCTCGCCGTACTCGATGAACAGCGCCCCGTCGGGGTCGAACGGGCGCTTCAGCGCAGCGAACGCCGTCTTTTTATCCATGGCGTTCAGCTTGTGCAGCGCCTCCGGGCGGTCCAGCCCGCGCAACTCCAACCGATCCGTGATGGCGGCCACCGCCGCCTCGCCCGCCTCGGTGCGCACCAGCAGGCTGGAGTAACCGTCCCCGCTGCCGACGCTGCCAACCGAAAGGTCGGCGGCGTGACCCAGGAAGTCGGCGCACTCGTCGCACCCCTTCAGGGCGGCCCCGTGGAAGTCGCGGATCGGCTCGTCGACCAGCCGGCTGCCGTCGCGACCGTCAACCATCAACTTCCCGTGCAGGATGTCGACCCGGGCCACCTCGTCGAGGTCGATACCCCGGCGGTCGCGCAGCTCGGTGAGCATCAGGCCCTGGTAGTCGAAGCTCTTGGTGCACAGCAGGGCGATGGTGAGAACGATGGCCTCGGGATGGGACTTACCCCACGACCACTGCCGCGACTGAAGGGCCCGGATTCCCTGGATCTCGCACGGTGTGCCCACCAGGGCCACCCGGGGGTTGGGCGGCAGGTCCTGTCCGGCCACGTCGAGGTGGGCCAAGGCCATCGTCTGGTTGTAGAAGCTGCCCGCCCCGGCCACGACCTCATCGGGCGTGCGCGCCAGGTGGGCGACCCCCTTCCACGTCTCGGTCTCGCTCGGCTTGGCCATGAGGGCGGCGTCGATGTGTCCGGCCTCCATCAGCCCGATCAGCAGCCCCGAGACCACCCCGCCGTCCTGGACGCCGGGCAGGGGCTGGCGCAGCCGGGCGGTGTAGGACGCCCGCAGCCGGCCGAGACCGGGGGCGGCCGGGCCACCAGAGATCTTCCAGTCTTCGGCCGGGCCACTGCCTTCGTCGACGAGGGCCTCCTCGGGCCACGTCGCCTCGTAACGCAGGCCGCCGCGGGGGCAGAAGTCCCAGCACAGAGAGCAGCCGGTGCACATCTTCACCAGCGCCGGCAGGCCCTTGGACCCGATGCCGATCGAGTCGCTGGGGCAGGCGGCCACGCACGTGCCGCACTGGATGCACCGGCCGGCGTCGATGACACCGGCGGCCAACTCCCAGAACCAGGTCTTGCCCGGCGCCTCGGTGATCCCGTTCATCCGCCGGCGGATGTCGAATGTGGCGCTCACCCGCCCACCCCCGCGGTCCGCTCATCGAGCGAGGCCCGGATCTCGGCGCCCGGCACCCTTCGGGCCCACTCGTAGAACCGTTCGCCGGGGCGGCGCTCGGCACGGAACCGGCCGATCATGCGGGCCAGCGCCTCGGGGACGTCGTCCACCGGGCGGGCACCGTCCACCCAGTCGATGAAGGCGGCGTCGGTCCCCAAGCTCCCCCCCACACCGATGTCGACCGCCTCGACGATGTCGTCGCCCACGTGGGCGGTGTCGCCCCGGAAGCCGATGTCGCCGATCTGGGGCTGGGCGCAGGAGGCCGGGCAGCCGGAGAAGTGCATACGGATCACGTCCTCGGGCTCGAAGGCGAACCGCCGGTCCATCTCCCGGGCCCACAGGACGGCGCGCATCTTCGTCTCCACCACCGCGAACCGGCAGAACTCGTTGCCGGTGCAGGCGACCACACCCCGCTCGAACGGCGCCGGGCTCGGGGAGTGGCGGCCGAGCAGGTCCTCGGCCAGCAGGTCGGGCACCCGGTCGTCGGGGACGCCCGACAGGATCAGATTCTGGTCGGTCGTCAGCCGCACCTCGCCGTCCCCGTAGCTGTCGGCCAACCGGGCCGCCTCGACCAAATCCGTGCCGCTCATCCGCCCGACGGTGACGCTTAGGCCCACGTAGGAGAGCCCCGGGTGCTTCTGGGCGTGCACCCCCACGTGGTCGCCCCGGTAACGACGGGTGAGCGTCTGGCCCCCCGGCTCGAGGGTGAAGGCCGTACGCTTGCCCAGCTCGTCGCGGAAGCCCTCTCCACCGAGCTCCTCCACCAGGTAGCGCATCCGGCACACGCCCCGGTTCTCGCGGTTGCCGAGCTCGCCGTACACCTGGGCGATGGCCCGGCACACCTCGACCGCCTGGTCCCGCGCTACGAACACATCGATGTCGGTGGCCATCCGGGCGCCGTCCGACAGCCCTCCCCCAACCAGCACGTTGAATCCGAGTTCCCCGTCAGCCCGACGGGCCGGCCACAGGCCGATGTCGTTCAGCTCGGCCTGGGCGCAGTCGTCGACGCAGCCGGTGACCGACATCTTGAACTTGCGGGGCAGGTTGGCGTACTCGCGGTTGCCGGTGAAGAACGAGGAGACCGCCAGGGCCACCGGGGTGGCGTCGAAGGCCTCGTCGGCGTCGATCCCTGCGACCGGGCAGCCCAGCACGTTTCGGGCGGAGTCGCCGCAGGCCTGCACGGTGGTGAGCCCCACTTCCTCCAGCCGCCGCCAGATTTCGGGGATGTCGCCGATGCGGAGCCAGTGCATCTGGATGTCCTGGCGGGTGGTGATGTCGAGGAACCCGTCCCCCCACAGCGGGTTGGCCACCGGGCCGCGGGCCAGCTCGTCGGCGATCTCACCGACTCGACGGGCCTGGGCGGCGGTCAGCCGGCCGCCGGGGACCTTGACCCGCAGCATGAAGGCGTCCCCGCCCTGGCGCTGGGGGTAGATCCCGGCCCACTTGAGCCGCTCGGGCTCCCCGTCCACCGAGGCGATCAGCTCCGGGCCCTCCTTCGAGTAGCGCTCGATGACCGCGGTTCGGGCCTCGAACGGATGGCGGGCCAGCTTCCACTGCTCGACCTGGTTCAGCTGCTTGTAGGGGCGGAGGAACTCCAAGACCGCTGACCTCTCGGCTCGGTGGGACCTCCTAGTCAAGCATTGTCGACTAATCCGATCAACTTTTGTGAGAATCGGGCCCCGGCGGCCGGGAGCGGGAGATCTGATGCCTCTGGCGGCCCCGTTCAGTCAGCGCCCCCACCTGCCGAAATAAGCGTGGGGCGGCCCTCCGGGCAACTTCCTAGTCGCCCGAAAACCGGTGACCTCGCACGACCTGTCCTTTTCCAAGAAGCGGATGTTCGCGGCCTTAGTGACGGCGGCGGCCTCCTCCCTCGCTGCCGTGGTGCTGCCAGCCGGCTCCCGCCTGGTGGCGACGGCCTCCGCCGCCGTGACGCCCAGCTTCCAGCTGGTCTGGTCCAAGGACCTGCCCGGCGCCCCGTTCCGGGCCTCCAGCCCGGTCGCCGCCACCCTGGACGCCGGCGGCCCGGCGGCCGTGTTCGGCGGCCTCGACGGGAAGGTGTACGCCTACCACCTGTCCGACGGTTCGCCGGTGCCCGGGTGGCCCGTCACCCTAGACAAGCCGGTCGACTCGTCTCCCGCCGCCGTCGACACCGACCGATCCGGGCTCGCCGAGGTGTACGTGGGCTCCGGCACCTATGACAGCGGCACCGGCGGGTCGTACTGGGCCCTCGACCACTCGGGCAGGGCCATCTACCGCTTCCAGGGGTCAGATCCCAACCAGGCCGCTGAGCCCGTCTTCTCCGCCCCTGCCGTGGCCGACCTCAACTGCGACGGCTCGCCCGACGTGGTCGAGGGCGCCCTGGGCCAGGACACCTACGCCCTGAACAGCCGCTCGGGCGCCGTGCTCTCCGGCTGGCCGCTGTTCACCTACGACACCGTCTTCTCCTCCCCCGCCGTGGCGCCGGTCGGGGGTCAGACGCTGGTGTTCGAGGGAGGCGACTCGACCACGCCCAAGGGCGGCGTCCTGCGGGCGGTGAACGGCGCCGGTCAGGTCATCTGGTCGGACCAGTTCGACGAGGTGGTCACCTCCTCCCCCGCCATCGGCGACGTCAACGGGGACGGTCATCCGGAGATCGCCGTCGGCACCGGCTTCTACTGGGCCCAACACGGCAACCCCACCCAGGATTCGACCGCCCTGTTCCTCATCGACCCGGCCACCGGTCATCCGCTGTGGTCGCGCAGCCTGGGCGGGTTCACCCGGACCTCCCCCGCCCTGGCCGACCTCAACGGCGACGGCCGTCCCGACATCATCGAGGCCGTGCAGGGCAGCCCGACCAACCCCAACTTCGGTGAGATCTGGGCCTTCGACGGGTCGGGCCACCCTCTACCGGGCTGGCCGGTGCTGACCCCACCCAATGTCGGCGCCGTCTACGGGAGCCCCGTCACCGCCGACCTCACCGGTTCGGGATACCAGGACGTGCTGGTGCCGACGGGCGACGGCATGTACGTCTACGACGGCCGGACCGGAGCCTTGGTCGACTCGGTCGCCGTCAACCAGCTGGCCATGCAGAACGCGCCTCTTGTGACCCAGGACCCCAACGGCAGCCTGGGAGTGACCCTCACCGGCACCAACACCAGCACCGGCCACGGCGTCGTGCTGCACTACCAGGTGGCGGGGGGCAAGGTGGGCGCCAACGCCTGGCCGATGTTCCACCACGACGCGGCCCGCACCGGCTCGCTCGTCGCTCCGCCGACGACCGCGTCGGGGTGCGGGGCCGACGGCGCCGGCGGATACCGGTTCGTCGCCGCCGACGGAGGAGTCTTCGACTTCGGCGATGCCACCTATCACGGGTCGACCGGCAATCTGGCGCTGGCCGCGCCGATCGTCGGGATGGCCCACACGCCCTCCGACCAGGGGTACTGGCTGGTCGCTCAGGACGGCGGAATCTTCAACTTCGGCGACGCCGGCTTCCACGGCTCGGCCGCGGGCCGGGGCATCAAAGCGGTGGGTATGGCCGCCGCCCCCGACGGCCAGGGCTACTGGGTGGTCGATGACCACGGTGGGGTGTACGCCTTCGGATCGGCGCGCTTCTTCGGCTCCACCGGCGCCCTGACTCTCGCCGCCCCGATAGCGGGCATGGCGATCACACCCGACGGCGGCGGTTACTGGCTGGTGGGCGCCGACGGGGGCATCTTCTCGTTCGGCGACGCCCGGTTCTACGGCTCGACCGGCGCCATCCACCTGAACCAGCCCATCGTCGGCATGGCGGCCACCCCGTCAGGCAACGGCTACTGGTTCGTGGCCTCGGACGGCGGCGTCTTCTCCTTCGGTAACGCCCGGTTCTTCGGCTCGACCGGCGCCATCCATCTCAATCAGCCGATCGTGGGCATGTGGCCAACCCCTTCGGGTGGCGGCTATTGGCTGGTCGCATCGGACGGGGGCATCTTCACCTTCGGCAACGCCGGCTTCTTCGGCTCGACCGGCGCCATCAAGTTGAACCAGCCGATCGTCGCCATGGCCGACGGCTAGGCCCGCTCACCCGGTCCGCTCAGTCGAAGACCCAGCGGCGCCGCCCCTCACCGGGCAGCAGCCGACCGAACTGCAGCCCGGGGAAGTGGCCGGCCGCCACCGGCACCTCGCTGCCTTCGATCTCGCGGGCCAGCGCCACTCGGGTGCGGCGAGCCAGCTCGGGGTCGACGTCGTAGATCCCCGCCCACTCGTCGTCCACCAGCTCGACCGGGCAGTGGACCA
>JAJPHE010000106.1 GCA_021325435.1 Actinomycetota bacterium
GGATACCAGCATCCCCATGGGGTGGGCGTCGTAGTGGAAGCCGTCCATGAACCGCTTGCGCATGTTCTCGTGGATGAACGTGTGGTAGGTGATGTCGTGGCGCCACGCCTCGAACTGCTGGGGGGTCGGCAGCTCACCGTGGATGAGGAGGTAGGCGACCTCGAGGTAGGTGGACTGCTCGGCCAGCTGCTCGATCGGGTAGCCCCGGTAGCGGAGGATCCCCGCCTCTCCGTCGAGGTAGGAGATGGCGCTCGAGCAGGCCGCCGTCTGCATGAAACCGGGGTCGTAGAACCAGACGTCGGGGAGGAGCTTGTGCCACTCCCCCGCCGAGATGCCCCCGTTCTGGATGGGTATCTCGATGGTCTCGCCGGTGCGGTTGTCGGTGATCGTGACGCTCTCGGCCATTCCACCCCTCGTGCTGGTCCCCGGAGCGGGCTTCCTCCCGTCCGGCGTCCTGTCCGGGCCATCCTATGGCCGCATCGGCGAGGCGCCACCCGGTGCTAGATACGGGGGATGTCGAGGCCAGCCCGGTCGGCGGCGGCGGTGGTGGTGCTGGGGGCTGTCGGCTCGCTGCTGCCCGGCGCGCCCACGGGGGCGGCGGCGGCAGCGTCCGCCCCCACCGTGCAGCCGGCTGGTAGCCCCGCCTTCGCCCAGGACGCACCCGACCCCGACGTGATCCGGGTGGGGACGACCTACTACGGCTACACGACCGGCACCACGTGGGGTAACTACATCGGGGTCCTCACCAGCACGGCGCCGTCGTCGGGATGGCGGACCGCCGACGGCCAGACCTACGGGTCGACGGCGATGGGGCCGCTGCCGTCGTGGGAGAAGGTCAACACCCAGACCTCCCCCGGGGTCTTCGCCTGGGCCGGGCGCTACGTCATGTTCTACGACGCCTTCGACCCGTCGGTCGGCCACTGGTGCCTGTCGGTCGCCACCGCCTCCTCCCCGACCGGTCCGTTCGATGACAACTCGGCGGCCCCGTTCGAGTGCCAGGCCGACGGCTCGGTGGACCCGAGCCCCTTCGTGGACGCCTCCGGGCAACCCTGGTTGTACTGGAAGGAGAACGACGGCTCGGCCTCCACCCCCGCCTACATCTGGGCCGCCCCCCTGGCGCCGACGGGAACGGCGCTGGCGTCGTCGCCGACCCAGGTGCTGACCCAGGACACGGTCAACCACCCGTGGGAGACGACGGTGGAGAACCCCGACATGGTGCTCGCCGCCGGCTCCTATTACCTCTTCTTCTCCAGCGGCAGGTGGGACTCGTCGGGCTACGCCGAGGGCTACGCGGTGTGTGACGGCCCCGCCGGACCGTGCACCCAACCCCAACCCGGCCCCCTGCTGGCGTCCTACGGCCAGGTGGCCGGCCCGGGGGCGGCCACCGTGTTCGCCGACCCGTCCGGCGCCACGTGGATGGCCTACGCGGCGTGGACCTCGCCGTGCACCTCCTACTCGTGCGGGGGGCAGCGCCGGCTGTACGTGGCGCCCCTCACCTTCGGCGGGCCGGCGTGCTCCCCACCGGCACGACCGGCCGGCTACCGCTTCGCCGCCGCCGACGGAGGGGTGTTCGACTTCGGCAACCTGCCCTACTGCGGTTCGGCGGCCGGGGCGGCCGGGGCGACGGTGGTCGGCCTGGCCGCCACCCCCGACGAGGGCGGTTACTGGTTGGCCACCGCCTCGGGGCGGGTGGCGGCCTTCGGCGACGCCGCCTTTAAGGGCGACGCCTCCGGCATGGCCCTGGCCGCCCCGGTGGTCGGCCTGGCCGCCACCCCCGACGGGGCCGGTTACTGGCTGGCCTCGGCCGACGGAGGGGTCTTCGCCTTCGGCGACGCCGCCTGGTACGGGTCGATGGGCGGCACCCGGCTGGCGTCCCCGGTGGTCGGGATGGCGGCCGACCGCACGACCGGTGGCTACTGGCTGGTCGCCGCGGACGGAGGGGTGTTCTCCTTCCACGCCGCCTTCCGCGGCTCGGCCGGGGCCATCCGCCTCAACCGGCCCGTGGTCGGCATGGCCGCCACCAGCGACGGCGGCGGCTACTGGCTGGTGGCGTCCGACGGCGGCATCTTCACCTACGGGGACGCCGCCTTCCTCGGCTCGGCCGGGGCCATCCGCCTCAACCGGCCGGTGGTCGGAATGGCCGCCACCAGCGACGGCGCCGGCTACCGGCTGGTGGCCTCCGACGGCGGGGTGTTCTGTTACGGCGACGCCCCCTTCTACGGGTCGACCGGGTCGATAACTTTGGCCCAGCCGGTGACGTCGATCGGCGGCTGACGCCCGGCCGCCCACACCGGGCCGGCCCGAGACTGGGGAGGATCGCCATGCCGTTGGACCCGCAGGTCCGCCAGGCCCTCGATCTGTTGGAGCAGCTGGGCTTCGCCGGGTTCGCCGCCTCCGGCCTTCCCCCCGACCAGGTCCGGGCTCTGATGTCGGCCCTGCCCCGTGAGGCCGGCGAGGAGCTGCCCCGCGTCGAGGACCGCACCGTCCCCGGGCCCGCCGGCGAGGTGCCGGTGCGCATCTACGACCCCACGGCGCGGGGTGACGCCCCGGTGGTCGTGCACTTCCACGGCGGGGGGTGGGTGGTCGGCGACCTCGACACCCACGACCACACCTGCCGGGCCCTGGCCCGGGCCTGCGGCGCGGTGGTGGTGAGCGTCGACTACCGGCTGGCCCCCGAGCACCGCTACCCGGCGGCGGTGGAGGACTGCTGGGCGGCTACCCGGTGGGTGGCCTCCCACCCGGCCGAGGTCGGCGGGGACACGACCCGTCTGGCGGTGGCGGGCGACTCGGCCGGAGGCAACCTCGCTGCCGTGGTCTCGCTCATGGCCCGCGACTCCGGCGGGCCGGAGCTGGCCTTTCAGCTACTCGTCTACCCGGCGGTCGACGCTCGCATGGGGTGGCCGTCGATCGACGAGAACGCCGAGGGCTACCTGCTCACCAAGCAGGACATGATCTGGTTCTACGGCCACTACGGATGTCCTGACCCGACCGACTGGAAGGTCTCGCCCCTGCTGGCCGAGAACCACGCCGGGCTGGCGCCGGCGCTGGTCATCACGGCCGAGTTCGACCCGCTGCGCGATGAGGGCGAGGCCTACGCCGAGAAGCTGCGGGCCGCCGGCGTCAACGCCACCGCCACCCGCTACGACGGGATGATCCACGGCTTCTTCGGCATGAGCGCCACCATCGACCGGGCCGGCGACGCGATGAAAGAGGCGGCCGAGGCGCTGAGCCGGGCCCTCAACGACTAGGCGACCGGGGGCCGCCGCCCGCCGGGGCGCCGCCCGGCGGCCCTACTGGGAGACCCAATCGATGATGGCGAGGCACATCTCGTCGCTCGATCCGTCGCCCCACGTGACGAATCGGGGCGGCAGCCGCCGCAACGCCGGCAGCATCTGGTGCAGGGCCGGGTTGTAGGTGCAGTTCACCTGGATGCGGTCCGCCGGCGTGACCGCCACGCCCGGGCTGACGTCGTAGGACCGCTGGTAGTCGAAGTTGAAGTTGGTGACGTCGAGGAGCACGTGCTGTTGGGGCGTGCCCGGGTCGAGGACGATCGACATGTCCTTGCCCAGCAGGTGCATGTGGGCGGTGAGGCGCAGGATGCGCCCGGAGAAGGGCACCGGCCAGGTGCAGCTGGTCGAGTCGCCCGCCGGCGGGTTGTTCGCGTCGCGGCCGCACACCGTCTCGATGGCGTCGACGAAGCGGGGCAGCTCGGGCCCGAAGCGCTGGCCCAGGTCGGCCAGCGACGCCTGCCGGTCGCACAGCGGGCCGCTGACCCCGGCGGGGCACGGCACGTCGGGAGGCGCCGGCAGCAGGGTGAGCTTGAGCGGAGCCAACTTGGTGGTCGCCGGCACCGTCTGAAGGACGAGCTTGCTCTTCACCGGGGCGTGGCCCACGAGCAGGTTGTAGTGCACCTGCATGACCACCAGGCTGCCGGCGGGGAACTGGATGCCGGTGCCGGCCGGAACCACGTCGAGACCGTGCCCCGGCGCCCACGCCGACAGCCATGGGGTCCGCCCCAGCCCGGCCAGTCCCTGCTTGGGCAGCACCGACTCACCGAAGCAGGTCCACCCCTGTCCGTCCCCGTCGGCCGCCTTGGCCTGCTGGGCGAGGTCGGGTGGGATCAGGAACAGGATGGCGTGATGGACCTCCGGGCTCTCCGGGAAGAAGTGGCTGGCCACGATCATCGAGTCGGCCTTGAGGCCCGGGTCCACCAGGGTGCAGTGGTAGTCGTCGGTGCCGCCGCCCGGCGGGGGCACCGGCTGGTACGGATGGGCGGACTCGAGCGTCATGGCCACCGCCCCCGGCTGCATCTGGTCGGCGGCGGTGGCCGTGGCCGTGCCGGTGGCGGCCTTAGGAGGCTGGGCGGTCCCGCAGGCGGCCGCGGCCAGGGCGCCGACCACGACGAGAGCCAAAAGGCGAGAGGCGCGCATGGTCACACCAGTTTGGCGGCATATCGCTCCTCGAGCCCGTCGGCGGGGGCGGGGACGCCACCCCGTCGAGCCGGGCGGCGATGCGGTCGAGGAGCCGGTGCCAGCCCGCCCCGGTGCGGGGGATCTGGGTGGTCGGGTCGCCGGCCCACGAATAGCGCTCGGCGGACCGGCGCAGGTCGGACATGGTGAGCACGTGGGTGAGGGTGAGGCGGCAGCCGCCGTGCTCCTCATCGAGCCGGTAGGTGACCCGCGCCTCAGGGTTCACGTCCTCCCAGAAGGTGTGCTCGAGGAGGTGCGGCGGCTCCACCCGCACGATCCGGTCGACCACCCGATCGCCGGTCTGGTGGCGGGTCACGAACCGGCCGCCGGGGCGCAGGTCGATCTCGACCTCCCACCCCGACCAGGCCGCCACCTCCTCCGGGTCGGTGATCGCCCGCCACACCGCCTCCACCGGATGGGCCAGATGCCGTTCGTAGTGGAGGGTGACCGTCTCGCCCGACCGCTCGATCGAGCCTTCGTTCATGGCTTCTCCTCTCGTGTCCGGTCGAGGTGGGCCTCGAGGGCGTCGAGCCGACCGGTCCACAACTGGCGGTAGGCGGCGATCCAGTCGTCGATGGCCCGCAGCCCCTCGGGCTCGACCCGGTAGCGCCGGTGCTGGGCTTCGACCCGACAGGCGACCACGCCGGAGTCGCGCAGGATGCGCAGATGCTTGGACACCCGCGGCTGGCTCAGGCCGAGCGCCTCGACGAGCTCGCCCACATGACGCTCACCGTGGCGCAGCTCGTCGAGGAGCTGGCGCCGGGTTGGGTCGGCCACGACCGTGAAGGCATCCACGGCCGCAGTATGCCCTAGACGTTATATAACGTCAAGGGAATCTAAGTGCCCAGGCTGGTGGGGCTGGTCGGGCTTTCGACCAGCCGGGTCAGGTCCCCCAGCTGGGTTTCGGTTCCTATGGCGATGAGGACCTGATCGGCGGTGACCACCGTGTCGGGGGACGGGTTGGTGATGAAGCTGCCGTCGGGTTGGCGCAGGGCGAGAACCAGGGCGCCGGTCCGGGCCCGCAGCCGCGAGTCGCGCAGGGTCTGGCCGGCCAGCGGAGAGCCGGTGGGCAGGCGGACCTCCTCGAGACGGAACTCGACGTCACCCCCGTGGCTGACCACGTCGAGGAACTCCGACACGTGGGGCTGCAGGAGGAGGGCGGCGATCCGCGACCCGCCGATGGCCTGGGGGTTCACCACCCGGTTGGCCCCGGCCCGCAACAGCTTCTCTTCCGATGACGTCACCCGGGCCCGGGCCACGATGAAGATGTCCGGGCGCAACGTCCTCCCCGAGAGGGTTACGTAGAGGTTGTCGGCGTCGGAGCTCATGGCGGCGACCAGGGCCCGGGCCCGGTCGATGCCGGCCTCGCGCAGCACGGCGTCGTCGGTGGCGTCCCCCACCACCGCCGGATGCTCGATGTTGGCGACCCGCGAGGCGTCGATGTCGACCACCACGAGGGGCACCTCCTTGTCCGAAACCCGGTCGGCGATCACCCGCCCGACCCGGCCCCAGCCGCACACGACCACGTGGTCGCTCATGCCGGCGATCTTGCGTTCCATGCGGCGCCTCCCGAACATCTCGGCGAGCTGTCCCTCGATCAGCGCCTCGAGGAGGACGCCGAAGGTGTAGAGCGCCGTTCCGACGCCCACGAGGATCAGCACGATGGTGAAGACCTTGCCGGCGGTGGTCAGCGGGTGGACCTCGCGGAAGCCGACGGTGGTGATGGTGGTGACGGTCTGGTAGACGGCGTCCAGCGGGGAGAAGCCGAGAGCCCAGTAGCCGAGCGTCCCTCCCAGCACGACGAGGGTCAGAGCGGTGGCCGCCGCCCGGATCCTCACTCCCACCCGCGAGTCAGGCACAGGCGCCGGCCAGGGTGGACAACTCGATGGCCCGCACCGAGTGGCGGGCGGTGTTGCGGTCGAGGCCGTTGGTCACGTAGCTGAACGACAGCCCCGAGACCGGATCGGCCCACGCCACCTGCCCGTAGGCGCCGTCGTGGCCGAAGGTCCGGGGCGACACCGAGCGGCCGAACCACATGCGCAGCCATCCGTAACCGTCGTCGCCGGCGACCACCAGGCCGCGCGTCCGGTTGGCCGGTATGCCGTCGCGGCTGGGGTCGGCGAGCCGGTTGCGGATGACGCTGGTCGCGTCGGCGATGACCGCCGGGTCCCACACCTCGTCGGGCGGCCGCAGGAGGGCCTGGTAGTAGAGGGCGATGTCGGAGGCGGTGCCGATCAGCCCGCCGGCCGGAATGCCGATGGCCCGGGCCCCGGGGTCGTTCAAGGCCAGGGCGAACGGATCCATCGACAGGTCGCCGTCCGGCGGCGCCGGCAGGCCGGCGGCGACGTGCTCGCCGGGGGCGGCGGGCTCGCCCGCCAGCACCATGTCGACGACGTCGGACTGGCGGTCGGGGTCCTCGCCGAGACGCAGACGGGTCAGGCCCAGCCGGTCGAGCACCCGATGGTGGAGGAAGGCCCGGTAGTCCTCGCCGCCGAGCGTCTCGATCAGCTCGGCGACCACCCAGTAGCTGGAGACGGGGTGGTAGGCGTAACGGGTGCCGGCCGGCCATTCGAGCCTCCAGCGCGAGAAGGCCCGGCGCCGGCTCTGGCTGGACCCCCACTCGTCAGGGGCGAGAGGGGCGAGCGGAAAGCCGGCGGTGTGCAGCAGCAGGTGCTCGACGGTCACCGCCTCCTTGCCGTTGTCGCCGAAGCCGGGCAGGTAGGAGGCGACCGGCGCTTCCGGGTCGAGCCTTCCCTCCGAGAACAGGGCCCACGCCGCCGAGGCGGTGACCCCCTTGGCCACCGACCAGGCCAGGTAGCGGCTGTCGTCGCTCGCCTCCCCGAAGGTGGCGGCGGCCACGATCTCCCCGTGGCGGGCCAGGGCCAGCTGGCAGGAGGGAAGCAGGCCGTCGTCGACCTCGCGCCGGGCCCGGGCCATCAGCGCCTTCACCTTGTTGTTGTCCACTGCCGCCCCCTTCACCTGGGCTCTGACTACCACGTCGGGGCCCCGGGCGCGCCCGAGGGCGGGGCGCAGGCGGCGCGACCATCTGGCGGTGAGGGTCGTGAGCCTGGTGCCGTCCGTCACCGAGACACTGGTCGCCTGGGACCGGGTTCCGGTGGCCTGCACCCGGTTCTGCGAGCAGCCCGGCCTCCGCCAGGTCGGGGGCACCAAGAACCCCGACGTGGCGGCCATCGTCGCCCTTCGCCCCGACCTGGTGGTGGTCGACGAGGAGGAGAACCGGCGCGAGGACCACGACGCCCTCGTCGCCGCCGGCCTCGACGTCCTGGCCCTGGCCGTGCGCGACGTGGCCGACGTCGACCGGGAGATGTGGCGCCTGGCCGACCGGGTCGGCGCCCGCTGGACGCCGGCGCCCCCCTTTGAGATCCGGCCGGTGCGGCTGCGGGCGTTCGTGCCCATCTGGCGGCGGCCGTGGATGGCCCTCGGCCATCCGACCTACGCCACGTCCTTGCTGCGCCTCCTCGGCGTGGCCAACGTGTTCGCCGGAGACGGCGCCTATCCGGAGGTGTCGCTGGACGACGCCGCCGGGCGCCACCCCGACGTGGTGCTGGCCCCCTCGGAGCCCTACCCGTTCGGCGAGCGTCACCGGGCCGAGCTGGAGGTGGTGGCCCCGGTGACCTGGGTGGACGGAAAGGACCTGTTCTGGTGGGGGTGGCGCACGGCCGCCGCCCGGCGCCGGCTCGACGGGCTGGTGGCCGGCCTGGAGCCGCCCCCGGCCGCGGGGTGACTGCTAGGCAGGGATGACGCTCTCGCCGGCGGCCGCCGGCAGGAACTGGGTCCGGTACAGCTCGGCGTACAGGCCGCCGGCGGCCAGCAGCGTCTCGTGGTTGCCCGTCTCCACGATCCGCCCGTCGTCGACCACGAGGATCTTGTCCGCCTGGCGCACGGTGGAAAGGCGGTGGGCGATGACCAGCGACGTGCGGCCGGCCAGGGCGGTGGCCAGCGCCTGTTGCACGGCCAGCTCCGACTCCGAGTCGAGGTGGGCGGTGGCCTCGTCGAGCACCACGATGCTGGGCGCCTTGAGCAGCAGGCGGGCGATGGCCACCCGCTGCTTCTCTCCCCCGGACAGGCGGTAGCCCCGGTCACCGACGACGGTGTCCAACCCGTCGGGCAGGTCGGCGATGAGGTCCCAGATCTGGGCGGCCTGCAGAGCCGTCACCAGATCCTCGTCGGTGGCGTCGGGCCGGGCGTAGGTGAGGTTGGCCCGGATGGTGTCGTGGAAGAGGTGAGCGTCCTGGGTGACCACCCCGATGGCCGAGCGCAACGAGCGCTGGGTGACGTCGCGCACGTCGTGGTCGCCGATGCGCACCGCTCCTCCGGTCACGTCGTACATGCGGGTGACCAGCTGGCTGATGGTCGTCTTGCCTGCCCCCGAGGGCCCGACGAGGGCGACCATCTCCCCCGCCTCAGCCCGGAAGGTGACGCTGTGGAGCACCGGCTTGTCCGGGGTGGCGTCGAGGGTCGCCACCGCCTCCAGCGAGGCGAGGGACACCTGGGAGGCGGTCGGGTAGCGGAAGTCGACGTGGTCGAACTCGATGGTGTCGGCGGTCGCCGGCAGCTCCACCGCCTCGGGCTTGTCGTCGACCATCGGCGCCAGGTCGAGCACCTCGAACACCCGCTCGAAGGAGACGAGGGCCGTCATCACGTCGACGTTCACGTTCGACAGGGAGGTGAGCGGGCCGTACAGACGGGTCAGGTAGGCGGTGAGGGCCACGACCGTGCCGACGTCGAGGGCGCCCTTGACGGCCATCCAACCGCCCCACCCGTACACCAGGGCGGTGGCCAGGGCGGCGGTCAGCATCAGCGAGGCGAAGAACACCTGGGAGTACATGGCCGAGATGACCCCGATGTCGCGCACCCGCCCGGCCCGGCGAGCGAAGGAGGAGTCCTCGGCCTCGGGCCGGCCGAACAGCTTGGTGAGCAGGGCCCCGGCCACGTTGAAGCGCTCGGTCATGGTGGCGGTCATGGCCGCGTTCAGGTTGTAGCTCTCGCGGGTGATGGCCTGCAGCCTCCGGCCGACCCGGCGGGCGGGCACCACGAACATCGGCAGCAGCACCAGGGCGACGAGGGTGATGCGCCACGAGAGGGTCATCATCACCCCCAAGGTGATGCCGACACCGAAGACGTTGCTCACCACGCTGGAGAGAGTGCCGGTGAAGGCCGACTGGGCGCCCAGCACGTCGTTGTCGAGCCGGCTGACGAGGGCGCCGGTCTGGGTGCGGGTGAAGAAGGCGATCGGCATGCGCTGAACGTGGGAGAAGACGCGGGTGCGCATGTCGAAGATGAGACCCTCGCCGATGCGGGCGGAGAAGTAGCGCTCGGCCAGGGCCAGGCCGGCGTCGGCCACGGCGATGGCCGCCACCACCGAGGCCAGGGCGACGACGAGGCCGCCCCGGTGCCCCAGGATCCCCCGGTTGATGATCTGGCGGTAGATGAGCGGGTTGGCCGCGCCGATCAGGGCGTCGACCCCGATGAGGGCGACGAGGACGGTGATCGACCGGCGGTAGGGGCGGGCGAATCCGACGATGCGCCGCAGGGTGCCGGGAGGAAGCTTCCGCTTGGTCACCGACGCGTCACGCCGGAATGACCGCATCGTCCCCCACATCTGGCCGTTGCCGCTGATCATCGCGGCTCCTTTCGCCTCCTTGCGCCCAACACCGCCGCCGTTTGGGTATTCCGCTCCGCCTCGGCCCACGCCGTTCTCCGCAGAGCGGCGAAGGCGTCGACCAGCTCGGGAAGCTGGTAGCGGGCCTGGAGTCCGCTGGGGTTGGGCAGCAGCCACAGCCCGGCCGGACCCAACCGCTCGTGCTGGGCGCCGATGGTCGCCCGGGGACGGCCGAAGGCGCTCCGATAGGCCTGCATACCCACCACCGCCACCCAACCGGGGCGCAGCCGCGCCGCCTTTGTCTCGAGGCGCCGGGCGCCGGCCCGCAGCTCGTCGGCGGAGAGCTCGGCGGCGGTGGCGGTGGCCCGCGCCACGAGATTGGTGATGCCGATCCCCAGCGACGGAAGGACCTGCTGGTCATCCGGGTCCAGCTGGCGGTCGGTGAAACCGGAGAGGTGCAGCACCTTCCAGAACCGGTTGCCGGGGCGGGCGAAGTGGCGGCCGACCGCCGCCGACCAGAGGCCGGGGTTGATGCCGCAGAAGAGAACCCGCAGGTCGGGTCCCGACACATCCCGGATCGAGCGTCCGGCCACCGCGGCCAGCTGGTCGGGGGTGGGGCGGCGTCCGCCGGGCGCCGAGGGGCTCAGTGGTGCGCTCCGGCGGGGACCACCACGCCGTGGACCGGACGGCGCCCGCCGCCCTCCCCCGCCATGTCGGTGATCAACTCCTCCAACCCGTCGAGTCCCACGGTGCGGCGGGGCAGATCGGCGAACGGATAGCGCCCCGCCGCCAGCAGGTCGAGGGCGGCCCGGTAGGAGGGGGCGTCCACGCCGAGGGCGCCGAGGATGCGCAGCTCCTTGTAGACGATGTGGTCGGGCCAGAAGCCGGGAGTGTCGGGGACCCCCCGGGTGCCGGCCAGCACGACGGTGCCGCCCGGCCGGGCCAGGGCCACCGCCTGGGCGAGGGCGGCCGGCGCTTTGGCGGTCACGTCCACCACGACGTCGGCCAGTCCCCCCGTGGCCTCACGCAGGGCGGCCACCGGGTCGGTGTCGGCCACGTCGACGGCGAGATCGGCGCCGAACGTCCGGGCCCAGGCGAGGCGCTCGGCGTCGGCGGCCCCGTGGCCGGTTACGGCCACGAACCCGGCGCCAGCCTGGCGGGCGGCGGCCAGCACGGAGAGGCCTCGGATGCCCGGGCCCAGCACCACGACGATGTCGCCGGGGGACGTGGCCGGCACGGTCACCCCCCACCGGATGCCGGCCCCCAGCGGATTGAACAGGGTGGCGACGACGGGGTCGAGGCCGGCCGGTACGGGCAGGAGCATCGAGTCGGGGGCCAGGTACTGGTGGGTGGCGTAGCCACCCCAGAGGCCCGGAGGTCGGTCCAGGGGCACGAAGCCGTACATGTCGCGCATCCCGTGCGAGCGACAGCGGCGGTAGTCGCCGGCCGCGCACTGATCGCAGGACCGACAGGACAGGAACACCTCTACCGCCACCCGGTCCCCGGCCGACACCCCCCACCGGGCGGAGGCGGCCGCGCCGATCTGCTCGATGACCCCGACCGACTCGTGCCCGGGCACGAAGGCGAAGCCCGGAGCCAGCTCGCCGGTGTACTGCTCGTGGTCGGTGCCGCAGAGGCCGCACGCCTCGATGCGGAGGAGCCCGTCGTCGTCGCCCACGTCGGGGATCGGCAGGTGACGCTCCACCAGGCGCCGGGGCGCTTCGAGAACCAGGGCCGTCGCCTTTGCCACCGGCCCCATTGTGGTCGCTAGGTTGCGGCCCGACCGACGAGGGAGGACCGGTGCCCGACCCAGCGCCGTTGACCGAGGACCAGCAGGAGACCCGGCGCCGGGCGGTGGCCGACATGATGCCGAAGACTCCGTTCCTGGCCGGGCTCGGCATCGTGTTCGACCGCTACGAGCACGACGACGTGATCGTGCGCCTTCCTTTCCGTGACGACCTCACCAACGACGGCACCTACTACCACGGCGGGGTGGTCGCCTCGGTGATCGACACGGCGGGGGCGGCGGCCGCCTGGTCGAACCATGACTTCGACAAGGGGGCGCGGGCGTCGACGGTCGCCATGAGCATCCAGTACGTCGGCGCCTGCAAACGGTCGGACCTGGTATGCCACGCCCGCACCGTGAGGAGGGGCAAGGAGCTGACGTTCACGGAGATCACCGCCACCGATGCCGAAGGCAAGGTGGTGGCCCACGGCCTGCAGACCTACCGGATCGTGTGAGGGGACCGATGATCAAGACGCGCCTGACCGAGCTGCTTGGGATCCGCCACCCGGTGATGCTGGCCGGCATGGGCGGCGTCTCCTACCACCGACTGGCCGCGGCGGTGTCCGAGGCGGGCGGCTTCGGCTGCCTGGGCGCCTCGACCATGCGGGTCGAGGAGATGGTCGACGAGATGCGGGCGGTGAAGTCGCTCACCGACGAGCCCTTCGGGGTCGACCTGTTGACGGCGGCGGCGGCGGACCTCACCCCCCAGGTGGGCAAGATCATCGAGGGAGGCGCCAGCGTGTTCGTAGCCGGCCTCGGCGTGCCCCTCGACGTCATCGAGCTGTGCCACAAGCACGGCGTGCTGGTGATCAACATGTGCGGCAAGGTCGACCACGCCCGGCGGGCGGTGGCCGCCGGCTGCGACATCGTCGTGGCCCAGGGCACCGAGGCCGGTGGCCACACCGGCCAGGTGGCGACCATGGCCCTCGTCCCCCAGATCGTCGACGCCGTCGCCGGGCAGGTCCCGGTGGTGGCCGCCGGGGGGATCTTCGACGGTCGCGGGCTGGCCGCCGCCCTGTCGCTCGGGGCCGACGGAGTGTGGGTCGGCACCCGCTTCATCGCCACGCCGGAGGCCCGGGCCCAACGGGGATACAAGGACACGTTGCTGCGGATCGCCGAGGACGGGACCGTCGTGAGCCGGGCCTACACCGGCAAGACGTGCCGGGTGGTGCGCAATGAGTACACCCGCTACTTCGACGAGCACCCCGAAGAGCTCCAGCCCTTCCCCATGCAGGTGATGAAGTCGATCCAGGACGGGGCCAACCACCTGGGCGGCCCGGAGGACGCCGAGGTCGACCCGGGCCGCGAGTTCTACCCGTGCGGGCAGGGGGTGGGCGCCATCGGCGCGCTGGTGCCGGCCGGCGAGCTGGTGCGGCGTTTCGTCGACGAGGCCGAGGCGGTCCTCGGACGCATCAGCCGTCAGGTGGTTGCCGCTCCTGGCTAGCCGACCCTGACCTCACCGGAGGCGGCCAGCTGCGCCGGCCGACCGATGAACTCGTCCTTGGTCATGGCCACCATGGTGTCGGCGTCGGTGGTGTTCCCCCACGCCCGGCGGCCGTCGGGCAGGAGGCAGGCGACCAGCGCCTTCTCCGGTCCCTCGCGCCCGTGCATGACGGTGTACGCCTCGATCTCCACCGCCCCCTCGTGTTCGTCGACCGACTCCCGGGTCGGCTCGGCGTCCACCTGGGGCTGCACGTCGTCCCATCGGTAGCCGGCCGGCGGCGGCTCGGTGGAGTACACGCCCATGGCGTGCTTGGTCAGGTAGCCGCCGTTGGCGGTTACCAGCCCCACGCTGCCGGGATCCGACCGCAGCACTCCGGCCATGGTGGCGACCGAGTGGGTCACGTAGTTGTTGAGCGGTCCGCCGGCGAAGGTGAGACCACCGGTGACGGTCAGCTGGCGATCCTCGGCCAAGCCGATCTCCGCCGCCGCCACCTGGACGGCGGAAGGAAAGCAGCTGTAGAGGTCCACGTGGGCCAGGTCGTCGGCGCCGACGCCGGCCAGCTCCAGCACCCGCCCCCCGGCGGCGCGGATGGCGGGCGAACGCCCGAGTGACCACCGGTTGGACACGAGGAGGGTGTCGTGGGCGTCGGCGCCGGCGTGCAGGAACACCCAACGATCGCGGGGAACGCCGGCCGCCTCGGCCGCCCCGGCCGAGCACAGGATGACGGCGGCGGCCTGGTCGAGGTCCCAGTTGGAGTTCATGGCCTTGGTGTAGGGGAAGCCCACCATGCGGTTGTCCGGCGACGGGGTGCGGATCTCCTCGGCCGTCATGGGCTTGCGGTACCAGGCGTAGGGGTTGGCCACGGCGACGGCGTTGAACCGGGCCCACAGCTGGGAGATGCGGACCCGGTGCTCCTCGATCGTCTCGCCCCGGTCGTGGCGGACGGCGCTCTCGAACGTCGGGTAGAAGTGGACGGGTAGCTCGAATCCCCGGGCCCGTTCGTTCTCGCTGCTCATCGGGATCTCGCTGCCGATGACCTCGTCGGGCCGGGCGTCGGCGGGCTGCTGGGTGACCGCACGCTCCACGCCCGCCGCCCGCATCCGCCGTCGGCTCCAGATGCCCTCGGCGCCGACCAGCACGGCCACGTCCAGCTGACCGGCGGCGATGCGTGCCGCCAGCCGGTTGATAACCGACTGGGGGGTGTTGCCCCCGTCGCCGGTGATCGCCGTCCGCGCCTCCGAGGCGCCGAAGCGTTCGGCGATCAGCCGGCCGGGGTCGGCGTAGCGCCAGGCCCCCTTGACCACCGCCACCAGGTCGGACCGGCCGGCGATCGCTTCGGCGCCGGAGTCGGCGGCGGCGGCCGCCACCGCCTCGGCCATCATGGCCACCGGCTCGAGGGCCTCCTCGAGGTTCTCCGGCCGTTGGACGAACTGGCCGGCGCCCACCAGGACCGGGGACCGGGGGTCGACGCTCATGGGCGGCAAGTTACTCAGCCCCTCTGTCCGGTTACGCGGCCTACCGGCACACCTGCGCCCGGATATGTGCTCAACGGGGCGGACCCAGACACCGAGAATCCCCCATGGCTCCCAGCGGGGTGCTGCGCCTGGCCCTCGGCCGCACCGAGGACGGCGTCCGTTTCGGGCTGGCCGAATGCTGGCGTCGTAACCGGGGCCGCAGCACCGAAGAGGACGAGACCGAACTGCGCCGTTCCATCCGGGCCACCGATGCCGTGCTGGTCTCCGGCCACCGGCTGCTGGTGGCCATCGCCGGCGACGAGACCGCCTGCCGGCTGGCGGCGGACCGCCTGGGCCGGATGGGGTGGGAGGTGCGGCCCCTGGAGGAGCCCTACGTGGACGACATGGCCGCGGCGGCCGGTCTGGTGGTGTCCGGGCAGGTCGCCCTCGGCCGCCGGCTGGACCCGAGGTCTCGGGGCGGGCGGGGCGGGGGCCGGCTCTTGCTGCTGGTGGAGGACGACCCCGAGATGCGTCATTTCCTGCGCGACCTGCTCGAGAAGGAGGGCTGGGAGGTCGTGTCGGCGGCCAGCGGGGACGCCGCCTTTCGGGCCTGGACCGAGCGCACCCCCGACCTGATGGTGGTGGACTACTACCTGCCCGACACCAACGGCGCCGAGCTGTGCCTGCTGGCCCGGCGCTCGGGCTGTGAGTTCCCGGTCCTCATCTGCTCCGGTGCGGTCACCTCGGAGATGGTGCGCGAAGCGGAGCGGGCCGGCGTGGGGGTGGTCAGCAAGCTGCACCGTCTCTATCTCACCGCCGGGCTCGCCGCTCTCGTCGCCCCCTGATCGCTAACCGCTGGGGAACTGGAGCCAGCCGGCGACCGCCCCGCTGGCCTGCGGATCCCCGCTCTGGCCCGCGCATCCGGGGCTGGTGCTGCCGGAAGGGCACGAGGTGAAGAAGCTGGCCCACGGGGTCCCGTCGGGGCCGATGTCGGCGCCGATGAAGTCGTCGCGGGCCTGGGCGGGGGCGCCTTGCACCAGTGGGTGACCGGGCGGGTTGACGGTGGCGCTCCACAGCAGCGGCCGCGGGCTGAGGGCGTCGCGGGTGGCGCTGATGTAGCCGTCCAGATCGGCGGAGCCGGAGGTGGCGCCGAGGTAGGAGACGGCGATCTCGGAGCCGCGCTCGGCCGCGTACCACTCGGCGATCGAGGTGACCCCGGGCGCGGTGAGGTTCACCGGCGCCGACCAGTCGAGGCCGCCGTCCCGCGAGGTCCGCAGCAGGAGTCGGGCGCCGTCCTGGTGCAGCGAGTAGAGGTTGCCGCGCTCGTCGACTCGCAGCTCGTCGGTGGCCGGGATGACGAGCGGGCGGCCGTGACGGTCGTGCAGGATCGGCCACGAGGAGGCCTCGTCGGTGCTGCGGGCCAGGAACGTGGCCGACCCGCAGTGGACCGTCACGTAGAGCGAGCCGTCGGGCGCCGGCTCCGGGTAGTTGCCGTCGCCGGCGTCGAACACCTCCGAGTTGGTTCCGCACTCGGGATGGGCCGGCAGGGGCCGCGAGAACAGCAGCGACGTCTGGGACCAGCTCCGCCCCCCGTCGAGCGAGCGGTAGCAGGCGCGGTAGGCGGGGACGTCCGGCGCCGCCCAGTAGAAGAGCATGTCGTTGCCGCACCAGTAGGTGACGTCGGGGTAGTTCACCGGACGGGGACCGTGGGCGGCCGGCGGCCCGGCGGCGAAGCGGGGGTTCTCGGACTCGACGTAGGGGCTCAGCGCCGCGTAGCTCCACGTCCGCCCGTCGTCCCCGCTGGCCATCAGGTGGGCGTGGCCGGCCGGCTCCTGGTCGGCCACGGGCGCCGCCCCGGACTGGGGGGCCGGGTTGGGGCTGAGGGCGTAGTAGAAGATCCGGCCGGTGCGGCGGTCCACGTACAGCTGGTCGTCCTGGGCCACCCACGTGAGCCCGGCGGGCTTCACGAACCGCCAGGTGGCGCCGTGGTCGCGGCTCAGGGCGAGGCCGCCCGGCTGCAGGCTGGTCGACGGCCGGGGCCCGGGCGCCCCCGGCACGAAGCCGGTGCCGGCCAGCCCGGGGGTGACGGTGGCGGGCTCGTAGACGACGGTGCCGTCGGAGCTGACCGCGATCCGTGTCTCGGCCCCGCCGAAGCCGGTCTGCGTCTCGCACACCAGCGGCGCCGGACCCGGGCTGACCGCCGCCGTGCCGGCCTGGTTCGCCTGGGCGTGGCGGGGGCCGCAGCCGGGGGGAGCCGGCCGGCCCTGGGCGGCCAGCACCCCGGGGGCCAGCCCGGCGGCGAGCCCGGCGACGGCGGCGATGGTCAGGACACGCCGGATCACGGGTAGCTGACCACGCAGCCTCCCTGGCCCTGGTTGAAGGCGTTGCTCCACAGCGACTGCACGGCGAACTGTCCGGTGCTGAGCGACAGGTTGGTGGCCCCGCCGGGCTGGCCCGGTGAGATCCAGGCGCACTTGTCGCCGTTCTCGTTGGTGGAGATGTCGTTCCAGCCGTCCTGGAACGGCCAGGCGTCCGGATCGGTGACGGCTTCGGCGTACTCGTGGCCCGACACGATGCTGAACCCGTCGAAGATCCCGTTGCCGGAGGCGGTGTTGGTCTTGTTGACGTAGTTCATGCCGCAGCTTCCGAGGGCGGCGCCCGGACCGAGGTCCACGTCGAGCAGGTACGGGATGAACGCGTAGCGCAGGCCGTGCCCGGAGGGGTTGGTGACCTCACTGTGGTAGCCGCAGTAGGCGCCGAACGGCGTGGCCCCGGTCGCCACCCGGCCCGGCGGGGCGAACACGAAGAAGGTGGCGTTGAGGTCGGTGGCGTCGCCGAAGTGGGCGGCGGCGCTCTTCGCCTCGGTCGCCACCGGGTCGGGGACGGCGTTCTCGGCCAGGCCGAGCGTGTCGATGACCGCCGGAGCCGCCGAGGTGTCGTTCCAGACCCCCGCCAGCACCGAGCTGGGGTTGGTTACCGAGCTGATGCCTGAGCTGTTGGCACAGGTGAGGTCACCGATCGACCCGCCCTGGCAGTACTGGGTCTGGATGTTGTTCCACGCCGTTCCGCCCACGCCGGAGAAGAACGAGACGATGTAGTTCTGCAGCTGGCCGAGGTTGTAGTCGGACCCCGACGGGCTCTTGACCGGGATCTGGTACGCCGGGTTGGTCGGGTCGGTCCACTCGCTGCCCCAGAAGGTCAGGTAGACCTTCGGCGTCGTCTCCACCGCCCCGCCGTGGTAGATGAGGTTGTTGGCGGTGGCCGTCGACAGGCTGGCCGCGCTGCGCACGCCCCGAGCCCAGAACACGTGCTTGCCGTTGATGTTGAGGGGGGCGACGCCGCCGGCTCCGGCCGGGCCGGGACCCGACGCCCGGGCCGCGCCCATTCCGACCGCCCCCAAGGCGGTGACCAGCCCCAGGCCCATGGCCCCCAGGCGTCGTGCTCGCATCCGGACCCCTCCGTCGAATCACGCTTTTGTCGACAAATTCGACGAAGGGTCCGAATAGTCCTCTTCCCCCGCCGGCTACCGGGGGTCGGTCGGCGCTGACCGGCCGGTCAGAAGAGCGACGCCGAGGTCTGCACGTCCTGGATGCCCTCCTGGAGATGCAGCGACGGCAGGATGCGCACGCTGTTCCACTGGGGAAGGCGCGACTCGACGAGGAAGCGGTCGAGGTCCTCGCTGCTGCCGGCCTCGACGACGACCACCGTCGTGTGCTGGCGGTTGACCCACGGACCCGACAGGATGCTGACGCCGCACTTCTCGGCGATCTTCGGGATGTCGGCGGCGGTGTCCAACAGCAACTGGCGGGTGCGGCTGTTGCTCGTCGGGCAGATCTCCGGGCTGTGCTCGCCCAATAGGACGTAATGCATGTGGCCCTCCCCCTGCGCTCTCGCGCTTCGGTGACCTGCGAAAGGCAGATCGCCGTTCAGGTAAGCCCGGGAACGGAGCGGCGGCAATAGCGCGGATTGACGATGACAGCGGCGCCGGGAAGGGCGGTCGGCCTAGCGGGTCCAGACGTCGTCCTGGACGGCCAGAAGTCCGGCCACCGTCCCGACCAGCGCGGGCAGGTCCCCCCGGTGTCGCCGTAGGGCGTCGTTCACCTCCGACAGCCCGGCGCGCTCCACGATGCGCTTCTCGTTGAGGGCCCACTGCCCGGCGGCGGCCAACCGGGCCTGGGCGGTGGCCAGCACCGCCTGGGTGAGGTTGGCGAGGCAAGCGGCGTCGTCGCCGCGCCGGGCGTAGACCTCGGCGAAGCTCAGGGCTCCGCCGGCCAACCGGTTCCACACGGTCGGCGCCGTACGGCGCAGCTCGGACGGGAACTCCGGTCGGGGCAGGGCCAGCTCGCCGGCCAGGACCCTTCCCACCGCCAACTCGCCGGCGAGGACGTAGGTGGCGATGCCGGCCACGTACCCGACCTCGCGTTGGATCTCGAACCGTCCCCGCTCGGCCTCCGCCGTCCAGTGGGCGACCTCGTCGATCTGGCGGTAGACGAGGTCCACCCGGGCCCCCTCGACGGTGAGCCACGCCCCGCCGTTGACGAGCCGACCCCACTCTCCAGGAGCGAACACCTGGCCGGGCCAGCCCAACGCCCGCACGTCGTCGGGTCGGATGGTGCCGCGGTAGTAGAGGCCGAAGTCCCAGTCGGAGTCCTCGCCGGCCGCGCCCGTGGCTCGCGATCCGCCGAGGGTGACGGCCTCGACCCCGGGAATGCGGGCCAGCTGCTCGGCCAGGTGCTCCACCGGGATCAGCTGGGCCCGCAGCCGAGGCCGTTCATGTCCAGGGATGGTCCCATCGGTGACCCATGGCGAGCCATAGCCCGCGCGAGGGATGACAGTGCCGGTGAGATTCGTGGCCTAACGGAGGCGATGGGCGGAAGCGTCACCCTCTGTCACTACCACCAGTGACAGAGGGATCAGAGCGAACGCGCCGAGGGCCGCGCACAGTGGTGTGCCGCTCCCGTTCCGCGAGCACCGGGCCCGCTGTCAATGGCCTTTCCCCGCTCGGAAGCGTCATTCTGCCCAACTGTGCTTTACATCCCGGTCGAGCCCATGGACCATCGGCGCTGACAAGGTGGAGGTCAGGCGGATGCTGGCGAGACTGGTGGTGGGTCGGATGGACCCGCAACACATCGACTGTCGTAGCTGGGTGATCACCGACGAGCTCGTACCGGGGTTCGTGGCCAGCTCCGAGCCCGAGCGGATGGGCCTGTGGATGGTCGACCGGAGGTCCGGCCGGGCGCTGGAGCTGACCTGTTGGCCCGACCACGAGACCCTCGACCGAGCCCGGGTCGAGGACGCTGCCGATCGGGCCCGTCTGGCCGAGCTGCTCGGCTTGCAGATCTCCGCTTCGATCACCGCCGAGGTGATCGGCCAGAGGCGCCCGGTCGGGCCGGAGGACGGCCGGGCGCCGAGGTGGGCCCGGACGACCTGGGTGAGTGGCCTCACCCGTGACCACCACGACCTGTTGCGGGCACTGCACGCCCAGGTCAAGGCGCTCGATTCCCCGGGCTTCCTGGGCGGCTGCTGGGTGGCGGACTACGCCTCGGGCAACGGGATGGGCCTCAGCCTGTGGGCGGACGCCGCCAGCATGTGCGCCAGCGGTTTCGCCGTGCGCGGCTTCCGCCGGCACTTCCGGCGCACGGTGCCCTGCACCATCGGGACCGTCGAGGAGTACCAGGTGATCGCCAGCGTGCCGCCGATGGGGGCGCGGACGATCGACCTGGCGGGCGAGGCCACCGACCCGGCCGGCGCTCAGCCTTCCAGCGTCTTGCGGTAGACGTTCGTCTCGCGCCGCTCGAAGCCGAGCTTCTGGTAGAGGCGGTTGGCGGCCTCCCGTGACGGACGGGAGGTCAGGTCGACGTCGCGACAACCCTCGGCGGTCGCCCGCCGCAGGGCGGCGTGGGTCAAGGCGGCTCCGACACCCTTGCCCCGGGCGGCGTCGTCGACCACGACGTCTTCGATGATGGCCCGCAACCCGGTGGGGATGCGGAACAGCACCAGGGTCAGGCTTCCGAGGATGCGACCTTCCTCGCGGGCGACGAAGAGGACGCACGCCGGGGATTCGACGATCTGTCGCAGCTCGTCCGGTCCGGGAGCAGGAGCGGAGCTCGACAGCTGCGGCACCAGACCGGCGATGGCGGCGACCAGCTCGTCGTCGACCGCGGTCGCCTCCTCCACCACCACGCTCATGAGCCGGTCATGGTATCGGTGAGGACGGTGAGGCCTGGCAGCTCGGGCACCAGTACACGCTGCGGTTGCCCAGCGGGCTGCGGGCGACGGACGTGCCACAGCGCCGGCACGGCCGCCCGGCCCTGCCGTAGACGAGCGGACGGCCGGGGCCGGCGCCGGTGTCGCGGGCGAACCCGAGTCGCGGCGACAGGTTGGCCCGCAGCATGGCGGCCGCCGCGGCGACCAGGGCGTCGAGCTCCTCGGCTCCGAGGTCGGCGACCGGCGCCCACGGCCAGAGGCGCCGGGCGAACAGCGCCTCGCACCGGTAGACGTTGCCGACGCCGGACACGACCCGCTGGTCGAGCAGCAGCTCGCCGGCGGTGGCCCCCGCGGGCAGGGCCGCCGCCCGCCGGCGCACCTCCCCGAGGTCGAGGGGCTCCACGCAGGCGTCGGGGCCGAGGTCAGCCACCCGGACGGAGGCGTCCCGGACGTCGAGGACCTCGACCACGGGCGCGTCGAAGCAGGCGGCGTGGCGATCGCCGGCTTCGAGCACGATGTCGGCCCGGCTCATCGACCGCCGCCAGGACGACGGCGCCGGCTTGACCCTCCACGAGCCGGTCATGCCGAGGTGGGTGTGGACCACCAGCCGGTCGTCGACGGTGAGGAGAAGGTGCTTGCCCTTGGCCTCGACCCCGGTGACCACCCCGCCGACCAACCGCGCCGCGCCGAGGGCGACGTGCCGGCTGGTGGCGGCGGTGAGGGTGCGCCCGGCCAGCCACTGACGCAGGGTGGCGGCGCTGCGGTGGATGGTGTCGCCTTCGGGCACCGGTCAGGCGTAGCGGACCAGGCCCCGTGGCGTGGGCACGAAGTCGGCCTGGCGCAGGTGGGGCTCGAGGGCGGCGTCGAAGCGGGCCACCGAGAGTCGGGGCAGGCGCCCGTCCTCGACCAGCCCGGCGAGGGCGGCGACCGCCACTCCCTCCCAGGTGCCGTCGAGGGGACGCAGGGCGACGAGGGAGCGGCCGCCCCGCTCGAGGTAGAGGCAGGCCGCCCCGTCGACGGTCACCACGTAGGAGCCGGCCGCCCGCTGCGGGCCCCGGACCGGCCAGGGCAGGGCGGCCCCGTAGGGGTTGGCGGGGTCGGTGGACGCCAGCACCAGGGCGGGCGGGTCCCCCTCGTCGGCGCCCGAGCGGGCGGCCCTCAGCCGGTCCACCGCACCCGGCACCGAGAACTGGGCGCCGCCCAGCCCGGCGACGAAATAGCCCCGGCGCACCCGCCCCGACTCCTCCATGGCCCGCAACACGGGATAGACCGAGGCGAAGCCGCCGGGCACGCCCTCGGCCCGCACCGCCTCGCGGGTGAGCACGCCGTAGCGCTCGAGCAGCGTCTCGGCCACCGCCACCGTGGCGGTGGTGGGGTCGGGCGCCGCGCCGGTGAGCCCCACCTCTCGTGCCACCAGCGACCAGCGGCCCTGGGCCCGGGGCGGCCCCATGGCCACCAGCGAGCCGGGGCGGGGACGGCGGGGCCGCCCGCCTCGGCCGGCGCCGCCGGGCCTCACCGGACGGGCGGCCACGGCGGCCCGCACGGCGGCGAAGGTGTCGTTGGTGACCTCGCCGGCCCACACCAGGTCCCAGAGCGCGTCGAGGGTGGGGGCTTCGCCGGCCCGCCCCAACGACGAGGGCGGCGCCAGGTCGGTGAAGAAGCAGGCGCCTCGCTCGGAGAGCACGGAGCGGATGCGCTCGTGCTCTTCGCCGTGAGGCTTCTCCTCGCCCGAGCCGGGAGCCAAGCGCGACACCAGCAGCGGCGCCGTCTGGCGCATGAGCAGCATCACCCGCCCGTCGTCGCGACCGATCGGGCCGGCGCCGACCCACATCACCAGGCCCGAGGCGATCAGCTCGTCGAGGAGGCGGGGTGAGTAGTCGGCCACCCGGCCGGCCAGCACGTCGCGTTCGAGGACGCTGGCCGGTAGGGCGAGCCCCTGCAGCTGGGTGACGGCGTCGAGGCACCGGTCGAGTCCGGTGCGCCCTGATCCCAGGCCGTGCCACGCCGGCAGGAAGCGGGCCAGGGCCTCGGCCGAGGCCGGTTCGACCTCGCGCCGCAGGGCGGCCAGCGACCGTTGGCGCACCAGCCGCAGGACTTCGACGTCGCACCATTCGGTGCCGGTGCCCCCGGGCCGGAATCCACCCCGGGTGATGACCCCGGCCTGCTGCCCGAGCACGGCTTCGACCACCCCCACCGGAAGCCCGAATCGGGCGGCCGGCTCGCCGGGGAGGAAGGGGCCGTGGGTGCGGGCATAACGGCGGATCAGCTGGCCCAGGGCGTCGTCCACCGGCTCGAGGAAGGCGTCGGGCAGCCCGGCGGGAGGAGACACGCCCAGGGCGTCGCGGTAACGGCCGGCGTCCTCGGCGGCGATCAGGCGCTCCTCCCCGGCGACGCGCACCCGGACCGCCCGGCGCGACGAGACCAGCTCATCGACCGGGTCCAAGCCGGCGCAGCGCCGGCGCAGCTCGTCGGGGGAAAGGTCTCCCAACCGCCGGAGCAGATCGTGGGCGCCGTCGACGCTGGTCGCCCGGCGGTCGTCGGCCAGGCGCTGGAGCTCGTCTTCGAGCGCTTCGAGCGCCTCGGCGTCGACGAGCTCGCGCAGCTCGTCGGACCCGACCAGCTCGGCCAGCATGGCCCGGTCCAGGGTGAGGGCCTGGGCCCGCCGCTCGGCCATCGGCGCGTCGCCCTCGTACATGAAGGCGGCGACGTAGCCGAAGGCGAGCGACGCCGCGAACGGTGATGGGGCGGGAACCTCCACCGACGCCACCCGCAGCCGGCGCGACGCGACGTCGGCCATCAGCTGACGCAGGGCCGGCAGGTCGAACACGTCGGCCAGGCACTCGCGGTAGGTCTCCATGACCACCGGGAAGGACGGGTGCTGGGAGGTCACCGCCAGCAGATCGGCCGCCTTCTGACGCAGCTGCCACAACGGCGTGCGCGAGCCGGGGCGGCGCCGGGTGAGCAGCAGGGCCCGGGCCGCGTTCTCGCGGAAGCGGGCGCCGAACACGGCGCTGGTCGCCACCGCGGTGACGACGAGGTCCTCCACTTCGTCGGGGTCGAGGAGGACGGCGTCCGCCGGGGGGCACTCGTCAGCCTCGGGCAGGCGCACGACGATCCCGTCGTCGCTCCAGATGGCCTGCACCTCGAGCCCGAGGCGGTCCCGCGCCTTGGCCTCGATGGCGAGGGCCCACGGGGCGTGGACCCGGGCGCCGAACGGCGACAGCACGCACACCCGCCAGTCCCCGAGCTCGTCGCGGAACCGTTCGACCACCAGCTGGCGGTCGGTTGGCAGCAGGCCCCCGGTCGCTTCGCGCTCCTCGGCCAGGTAGGCGCGCAGGTTGGCCACCGCCTTGTCGTCGAGGCCGCACTCCTCGGCCAGGCGGGCGTCGTCCCACCCGTCCACCTCGCCCAGGAACCGCCCCATGGCCCGCCCCAGCTCGACCGGTCGGCCCACCCGGTCGCCGTGCCAGAAGGGCATCTTGCCCGGCAGCCCGGGGGCCGGGGTGACGATCACCCGGTCCCTCTGGATCTCCTCGATCCGCCACGTGGTGGCGCCGAGCACGAAGGTCTCCCCGGGGCGGGCCTCGTACACGAACTCCTCGTCGAGCTCGCCGACCCGGCTCCCTTCGGGGGTGAAGGCCCCGTACAGGCCCCGCTCCGGGATGGTGCCCCCGCTCGTCACCGCCACCATGCGGGCTCCGGGACGGGCCGACAGGGTGCCGGTGACCCGGTCCCACCGCAGCCGGGGGCGCAGCTCCGCCAGCTCGAGGGTCGGGTAGCGACCGGCGAGCATGTCGAGCACCGACTCGAGGGCGCCCGCCGACAGCTCGCAGTAGGGGTAGGCGCCCCCGGCGATGGCGGCCACGTCGTCGACGGTCAGGTCCTCCACCGCCGTCATGGCCACGATCTGTTGGGCGAGCACGTCGAGGGGGTTGCGGGGCACCCTGGTGTGCTCGACGGCGCCGGCCATCATCTGCTTGGCCGTCACCGCCGCGGCGACGAGGTCCCCCCGGAACTTCGGCACCACTATCCCCTTGGAGGGCTCCCCCACCCGGTGACCGGCCCGGCCGATGCGCTGCAGCCCGCTGGCCACCGACGCCGGCGCCTCGACCTGCACGACCAGGTCGATGGCGCCCATGTCGATGCCGAGCTCGAGGCTGCTGGTGGCGACCAGCGCCGGCAGCGCACCCGCCTTGAGGAGGTCCTCGATCTCGCGGCGCTGGTCAGCGGCGATCGACCCGTGGTGGGCCCGAGCCAGCTCCTCGCCCGCCGTCTCGTTGATCCGGGCGGCCAGCCGCTCGGCCAGCCGGCGGGAGTTGACGAACACCAGCGTCGAGCGGTGGGACCTCACCAGCTCCACCAGCTGGGCGGCCACCGCCGGCCAGATCGACGAGCGCACTTCGGGGTCACCGGCCGCCGGACCTTCGAGGACGGGCTCGCCGTCGGCCATCAGCGGACGGCCCGGGTCGGCCATGTCCTCGACCGGCACCACCACCCGCAGGTCGAGCTGGCGGCCCCGGCCGGCGTCCACGACCGTCACCGGTCGGGCCTCCCACCCGTGCGCCGTGCGCCGTCCGCCACCGAGGAAGCGGGCGATCTCGTCCAGCGGTCGCTGGGTGGCCGACAGGCCGATCCGCTGGGGGGAGCGCCCCCCGCCCCGCTCGACCAGCTGCTGGAGGCGCTCGAGGGACAAGGCCAGGTGGGCGCCCCGTTTGGTGCCGGCCACGGCGTGGATCTCGTCGACGATCACCGCCTCGACCGAGGCGAGGATCCCCCGCTGGGAGGAGGTGAGCATGAGGTACAGCGACTCGGGGGTGGTGATGAGGATGTCCGGCGGGTGCCGGCCGATGCGGCGCCGCTCGTCCTCGGGGGTGTCGCCGGTCCGGGTCGCCACCCGCAGCTCCGACACCGGCTGGCCCACCCGCCCCGCCTCGATGGCGATGCCGGCGAGAGGCGCCCGCAGGTTGCGCTCGACGTCGTAGGTGAGGGCCCGCAGGGGCGACACGTACAGGACCCGGCACCGCTTCGACTCCTCGGGCAGGGGCGCGGCCATCAGCCGGTCGATGGCCCACAGGAAGGCGGCGAGGGTCTTGCCCGACCCGGTGGGGGCGAGGATGAGGGTGCTCTCACCGCGGCTGATCGCCGGCCAGCCCCGCGACTGCGCCGGCGTGGGCCGGTCGAACGTGGCGTCGAACCAGCCCCGGGTCGCCGGCGAGAAAGGCTCCAGGGCCACCGCGGCCACCATACCGCCGGCCTGTGACAGCTCGGCCAGGCCTTTTACGTATGCCGACTGGGCGGAGCGGGACCCCGGCCGGCGGACGGTAGGGTGGCCCATGGATCCGATCCGCTGGCAGGATCGCCCGCGGCTGCGTCGACCGATCATGGTGGCCGCCTTCGAGGGTTGGAACGACGCGGCCGATGCCGCATCCACCGCCGCCTCGCACGTGGCCCGCACCTACGACGCCACCCGGTTCGCCTCGCTCGACCCCGAGGACTTCTACGACTTCACCGAGACCCGTCCCCGGGTGACGCTCGAGGACGGGGTGACCCGGCGGATCCAGTGGCCGGCCAACGACTGGTCGGCCGCCCGCCTCCCCGACGCCGTGCACGACCTGGTGGTGTTCACCGGGGTCGAGCCGCAGCTGAAGTGGCGCTCCTTCTGCGAGGCGTTCATCGACGTGGCCCGCACGTTGCGGGTGGAGATGGTCCTGACCCTGGGCGCCCTTTTGGCCGACGTGGCCCACACCCGGCCCGTCCGGGTGACCGGCACCGCCGCCGACCCGGAGCTGGTCGCCCGGCTGCACCTGCAGCGCTCGCGCTACCAGGGCCCCACCGGCATCGTCGGAGTGCTGGGGGACGCCCTCACCAGCGACGGGATCCCCTCGGCGTCGCTGTGGGCCGCCGTGCCCCACTACGTGGGCCAGACCCCGTCCCCCAAGGCCGCCCTGGCCCTCATCGAGCGGACCTCGGCGCTCATCGGCGTGCCGATCTCGGCGGTGGACCTGGAGATCGCATCAGCGGCCTATGAGCGTCAGGTGACCGAGCTGGTGGAGCGCGACCCGGACGTGGCCGAGTACGTCTCCCAGCTGGAGCAGGACTCCGACGACGGGGACGACGAGCGCGACGACGAGGCGCTGTCCTCCGCCGAGTCCCTGGCCGAGGAGGTCGAGCGCTTCCTGAAGGAGCACGGCTCCTCGGGCGGGTGACCGGCGGCGGGTGACCCCGCCGGCGACCGCCACAGCATCACACCCCTCGAGCCCCTCGCCCCGTATCCTCACGGGCCGGGAGCGGGCGCAGAGGTGACGATGACAACCACGTCTGCCGTGCGACCCGACCTGTGGGCCGCTGGACCCGCCGCCCCGACCGCCGCCGGGATCCCGGACCTCCTCCTCGAGTCGATCAGCACCATCCAGTCCTGCGTGGGTGAGCTGCGCGACGAAGCCCCGTGGCTCGGCCGGGGCGACCGGGTGGAGATCCTCGAGAGCATCGCCCGCCACGCCACCTTCGTGCGGGGCATCCTCAACGGGCTGGTCCGGGGTCTTCCCCCCGAGGTGACCGCCGCCCTCGACGCCGGCGCCTGGTGACCGCTCAGGCCGCCCGGCGGGGCCAGCCGGGCGCCGTCCTGGGCCACGGGCGGGCCTGCTCGAGGATGCGGGCCAGGCGCAGGGCGACCTCGTCGGCGTGACGGCGGACCATCACCTGCACGCCCACCGGTAGCCCGGAAGCGGTGAGGCCGGCGGGCACGGAGATGGCCGGGTTCCAGCACAGGTTGGCCAGCATGGTGAACGGCACCGCCATCACCGCCTCGACGTCGACCCCGGCGATCTGGCGGGGCATGCGGCCCTCGGCCGGAAAGGCGGGCACGGCGGTGGTCGGGGTGATGACCACGTCCACGTCGGCGAAGAGATCGCCGACCTCGTCCTCCAGCTGCCAGCGCCGCTGCAGGGCCCGGGCGAAGCGGGCGACGGGGTAGTCGGCCGTCAGCCGCAGCGCCCGCTGCACCGGCGGGTCGAAGTCCTCTTCCCGGTCGGGGTACATGCCCGGCTCGAGGTTGGTCCAGGTGTCGGCCGAGCCGCACGAGAGCCACACCCGCACCGGGTCGGTGAGCTGGATGGGCCGGTCCACGTGGTGCAGGCGGGCGGCGGCGATCAGGTCGCGGGCGGCGGCCTCGGCGATCTCGGCCACCTCGGGGTCGACGGGGGCGAAGCCGAGGTCGGCTGACCACACGGCCCGCAGCCCGCTGACGTCGAGCTCCTCGATGGCCGCCTCGTAGCGGACCGACGGCGCCGGCAGGCTGGTCCGGTCGCGCGGATGGGGGCCGGCCGTCACGTCGAGGTGGCGGGCGGCGTCGGCCACCGTCGTGACGAGGGCGCCGAACGAGGTGGTCTCCGATGCGCCGGGGTGGGGGTGGGGGATGCGGCCGAAGCTGGGCTTGTGCCCGACGAGGCCGGCGAAGGCGGCGGGGATGCGGGTCGAGCCTCCGCCGTCACTCGCCGTGCAGAACGGCACCATGGCCGCGGCGACGGCGGCGGCCGACCCGCCACTCGAGCCGCCCGGCGTCATCGCCGGGTCCCACGGGTTGCGGGTGGTGCCCCACGCCTTGGTCGAGGTGAAGCACGTCGTGCCGAACTCGGGGGCGGCCGTCTTGCCGATGGGCACGGCCCCGGCCGCCCGCAGGCGGGCCACGGGCACGGAGTCCTCGGCGACCGGGCCCCGGCCCTTGTAGAGGAGCGATCCGTGGCTGGTCGGCATGCCGGCGCAGTCCTCGAGGTCCTTGACGCCGAACGGCACGCCGGCGAGGGGCCCGGGGTCGCGGCCTTCGGCCACGGCCCGGTCGACCTCTTCGGCCGCCCTCCGGGCCGAGTCCGGGTCGAGATGGACGAAGGCGGTGAGCTCGCCGTTGCCGGACTGGATGCGGTCGAGGCATTCGTCGAGCAGCTCGGTGGCTTTGATCTCGCCCCGGCGCACGGCGTCGGCCGTCCCCACCACCGAGAAGTCCAGGTCCATCGTCGTCTCCCCCGCTCCCCGGCCGATCTCGGCCGTGGCCCGAAAATCTACCGCCGCACCTATGTTGCGGGCATGCCCGGCCGACTGGTGCCGACCTGTGTGTGGCGGGTGACGCCCGAGCTGGTGGTCGACCTCGACACCCGATTCGGGGAGCCGGTCGACACCTATGTGAACGGCTCGCAGGTGTGGCTGCGCGACGACGGTCCCGGTGGGGTGGCCCTCGAGTGGAGGCTGCATCCGGCGGCGGGATACCGGCGACCCGACGGCGTGGCGACCGAGGAGGTCTTCGCCACCACCGCCCTCGCCCTGGCGACGGGCGGCGACCCGCCCGCCCCGTTGGATCGGCTGTGGGACGGGCTCGAGGCCTTCCCGGCCTACGGGGAGGAGGGGGACCCGGTCGAGCTGTCGGCAGCGTGCGCCGCCGCCCTCGGCACCGACCCGGACGCGTGCGGCCTCGCCGACCACGACGCCGTCGGTGACGCCTGGGAGAGGACGCGTGGGGCGGTGTCCATCACCGAGCTGTTGATCGCCCAGCTCCGCCCGGAGGGCCCGGCCGGCGGCTAGGAGGGCGGGGCCGGCGGCTCCGGGGAGGTGGCCGGCGCCTCGCGCCAGGCGGGGACGCGGGGCGGGTCGAACAGGACGTCGAGATCCTCGCCCCGGATGGCGGCGAACGCCTGCGGCCCCCAGCGCTCCCTACCGGCCAGCGGGTGGGGAAGGTCGTGCTCGGGGAACCAGCCCACGTCGGCCGTCTCGAGCGGGTGCCGGCGCAGCTCGCCGCCGACGGCGCGGCAGTGGAACACCAGCGAGTAGAGGGGTACGTGGGTGATGCCCATGCGCAACCCGTCGAGCACGGCGATGAGGCGCACCGGCTCCGCTTCGATGCCGGTCTCCTCCGCCACCTCTTTGACCGCCACCTCCGAGGCGGAGTAGCCGACGTCGGCCCAGCCGGTGGGATAGAGCCACACCCCGGAGTCGGCCCGCTGCACGAGGAGGATCTCCCCCCGCTCGTTGCCGACCACCGCGCCCACCGCCACCTTGGGTGTCACGTAGCCGGCGACGCCGTCGCCCACCGTGCGCAGCCAGTCCTGCACGACCGCTTCGGGGTTGTCGACGCCGTCGGGCAGGCTGGCGTCGATCTCGGCGGCGGCGGCCATGCGGATGTCGGCCGCCACCCGCAGCACCTCTTCGAAGCGTTCGCGCTCGTAGAGGCTCTCGGTGAACCCGAGACCGGTGCGGGCGATGGCGGAGAGCGCCTCGCTCCACCGGAGCAGCTCCTGGACGGTCACCCGGCCGGCGTCCACGCCGGCCACGCTAATCGGGGCTAAGTGCCTCCATGAGAGCCGCCTCCAGCCGTCCGAGGCGGTCGGCGTCAGTGATCTTGCGTCCGTCGCCGTCGCGCACGTAGAAGGCGTCCACCACCTCGTGGCCGAGGGTGGACACCTTGGCCGTCACCACGTCGAGCCCCTCCTCGGCGAGGGTGCGGGTGATCCGGTGGAGGACGCCGACGGCGTCGGGTGAGCGGACCTCGACGACGGTGGCGGCGCCCGAGGCGTCGTTGTCGACGATCACGCGCGGCTCGGCCGGTCGGGCGGCGCCCGGCCGTCGGTGCAGCGCCGAGGCCCGCTCGCGCTCGGCCAGTCGGGGCTCGAGCGGCAGCCGGCCGTCGAGGGCGGCTTCGAGGTCGCGCCCGACCGCCTCCGGGTCGATGGGCCGGTCCGGCGGGACCTCCACCTGGAACACCTCCACCGCCATGGCGCCCTCGGACGCGGCGGAGGCGGCGAGGATGCCGAGACCGTGGAGGGCGAGCACGCCGGCCGCCGCCGACAACAGCCCCGGCCGGTCGGGGGCGACCAGGGTGAGGGTGTCCCCCTCCCCGATCACGTGAAGCCCACCGTCGGCCATGAGGCGGCGGTGCTCGTCGGTCGGCAGCCCCGAGGGGGGCTCGGGCGGGGCGCCCCGGAGGAAGCCCTCGGTCCTGCGCACCAGGGTCTCGACCAGCCCCGCCTTCCACGGCCCCCACGCCGCCGGACCGGTCGCACGACCGTCCGCCTCGGCCAGCACGGCCAACAACTCGAGGGTCTCGGAGTCCTCGACGGCCGCGGCCACCGCCTCGACGGTGGCGGGATCGTCGAGGTCGCGCCGGGTGGCGGCGTCGGGGAGCAGAAGGTGGTGACGGACCATGGCCACCAGCGTCTCGACGTCGGCCGGCTCGAAGCCGAGCCGGGCCCCGACCCGGCGCACCACCTCGATGCCGGAGTCGGTGTGGTCGCCGGGGTAGCCCTTGCCGATGTCGTGCATCCACGCCCCCACCAGCAGCAGGTCAGGGCGGCGGACCCGCCGGACGAGCTCGGCGGCGTTGGCCGCCGTCTCCGACAGGTGCCGGTCGACGGTGAAGCGGTGGTAGGCGTTGCGCTGGGGCCGGTTGCGCACCGGCTCCCACTCCGGTAGGAGGCGGGCGAGCACGCCCGCCCCGTCGAGGGCTTCAAGGGCGGCGATGGCGGGGCGGCCCGTGCCGAGCAGGGCGACCAGGGCGTTGCGGGCCGTTGCCGGCCAGGGGGCGGGCACCTCGGCTGGCACCCCCGCCGACAAACGCTCGAGGCAGGAACGGGCCAGGGGCGCCCCCGCCTCGGCCGCGGCGGTGGCCGCCCGCAGGGCGATCCACGGGTCGGTGGACGGATCGGCTCCGGGGGAGAGCACCACCTCCCCGTCGCGCAGCACGACCCCGGGGGCGAGGGGGCGGTCGTTGCCCGCCGTGCGCCCTTTGGGGCCGGCCAGCCAGGAGGCCACCCGCCGCCAGGCGTCGTCGCTGGTCGCCGCCACCGTGCGGGCGGCGGACGCCACCGCCTTCATCAGCTCGTCGGCGTCGGTGTAGCCGAGGGTGGCGGCGGCCCGGTCCTGCTCCTGGAGGAGGAGGCGGTCCTGGGCTCGGCCGGTCTGGCGGTGCAGCTCGACCCGGACCGACAGGAGGATCTCGTGGGCCTCCACCAGGGCGGGGTTGCGGCGCGGGTCTTCCACCACCGGGGAGGCGGCGGCCGCCGCGCCCAGGGCGGTGACGTCGCGCAGCCCGCCCCGGCCCTCCTTCAGGTCCGGCTCCAGCAGGAAGGCGATCTCGCCGAACTGGTGGTGGCGCTGGGCGACCGACCCGGCCAGATCGCCGAGCCAGCGCGAGGCCCGCCTGCGCCACCGCTCAGCGGCGCCGTCGAACAGCTGCGACGCCAGCTCGAGATCGCCGGCCACCAGGCGGGCGTCGAGCAGGCCGAGGGCGACTTTGAGGTCGTCCTCGGCCATGCCGAGGGCCTGCTTCAGGTTGCGCACACTGTGGTCGAGGCCGACGCCGGTGTCCCACACCGGATACCAGACCGCCTCGGCGGCGGCTGACGCCGCGTCGGACTTCACCCGGTGCACGATGGTGAGGTCGAGGTCGCTGCCCGGACACAGGTCGCGCCGGCCGTAGCTGCCGACGGCCAGCAGGGCGATGCCCGAGCCGTCGGTTATGCCGGCCCCGGCCGCCACCCCCGACAGCCAGTCGTCGGCCAGGCTCGAATACGCCCGGCAGAAGGTGGACCCGGTGAGCCCGGCGCCGGACAGCAGCGCCTGGCGGGCGGCGCGGAAGGCGCCCGGCGAGGTCTCGGCGGCCGCCCCGTCCGGGTCGGCGGCCGCCTCGGAGGCATCAGATGGCGTCGGGCCCTCCCTCGCCGGTGCGGATCCTGACCACCGACTCGACCGGCATGACCCACACCTTGCCGTCCCCGATCTTCTCGGTGCGCCCGGCGCCCACGATGGCCTGGACCACGGCGTCGACGTCCTCGTCGGCGACCACCGTCTCCAGCCGCAGCTTGGGGACGAGGTCGACGGTGTACTCGGCGCCCCGGTACACCTCGGTGTGGCCCCGCTGGCGCCCGAACCCCTGCACCTCCGAGACGGTCATGCCGGTGACGCCGGCGGCTTTCAGCGCCTCCTTGACCTCGTCCAGCTTGAACGGCTTGATCACTGCGGTCACCAGCTTCATCGTCCCTCCATGGCTACAGGATGACCGCGCCGGCCGCGGCCGTCACTGGATCCGCCCGAGGCCGGCGGCGGCATAGGCGCTTTCGGCGTGCTGGCTGGTGTCCAGCCCCTCGGCCTCGTCGTCGGGACTGACCCGCAGGCCGATGACGGAGTGGACGACCCGGGCGATCAGGTAAGTGGCGCCGAAGGCGTAGGCCATGCTCACCACGGTGGCGAGCAGCTGCTGGCCGAGGAGGTGGAGCCCGCCGTGGGAGGCCAGCCCGTTGGACCCGGCCGGGTTGATGGCGTGGGCGGCGAACACGCCGAGCAGGACCATGCCCACGATCCCCCCGATGCCGTGCACGGCCACCACGTCGAGCGAGTCGTCGTAGCGGAACCGGAACTTCAGCCGCACGGCCAGCAGGCACACGATGCCGGCGGCGAAGCCGATGGCGATCGACGGCAGGGTGCCGACGAAGCCGGCGCACGGGGTGATCGCCACCATGCCGGCCACCGCCCCGGAGGCGGCGCCGAGGGTCGTGGGCTTGCCGTCGGCCCGGACCGCCTCGAGGAAGATCCAGCCCAGCAGGCCGGCCGCCGCCGCCAGCTGGGTGTTGACCAGCGCCTGGGTGGCCACCCCGCTGGCGCCGAGGGCCGAGCCGGCGTTGAAGCCGAACCACCCGAACCACAGGATGCCGGCGCCGAGGAGGGTGAAGGGCAGGGAGTGGGGTGACATCAGCTCCTCCGGCCAGCCCCGGCGCCGCCCGACGACCATGGCGGCGGCGAGGGAGGAGAACCCGGAGTTGATCTCCACGACCGTCCCCCCGGCGAAGTCGAGCACCCCGCGGTGGTACAGCCAGCCCCCGGGGCTGAAAGACCAGTGGGCGATCGGCGCGTAGACCAGCAGCAGCCACACCGACACGAACACCACGAAGCCGGTGAACCTCAGCCGGTCGGCGGTGGCCCCGGTGATGAGCGCCGGCGTGATGATGGCGAACATCATCTGGAAGACCATGAACGCCAGCGGCGGGATGGTGAGGTGGAACCCGGGGACGCCGTTGGCGATGTGGCGCAGGCCGACCATGTCAAGGCCGCCGATGAGCCCGTGGCCGGCGTCGGGCCCGAAGGCGAGGGTGAAACCGATCAGCACCCACAGCACGCTGACGATGCCCATGCAGAAGAAGTTCTGCATGATGATGCCGAGCACGTTCTTGGCCCGGACCATGCCGCCGTAGAACAGGGCCAGGCCCGGGGTCATGAACAGGACCAGCCCGGCGGAGACCAGCACCCATGCCGTGTCTCCCGGGTTCGATCCGCTGCCGGTGGCCGTGACGGCCAGAACGCTTCCGCCCATGTCGCAACCTCGCCTCGCCGGTGGACCGGCGCAAGCTAGCGGCGCCTCGCCGGGAGGGACAGATGGGCGCCCGCCGTCTGGCACCATGGACGGGTGGGAGTACGCGAAGACTGCCGTCACTACGTGATGCAGACCAACCGGGCCGGCGAGAAGCTGGAGCGGTGCCGGGTCGGCGCCAACGCTGACCTGCCCTTCGCCTGCCCGGAGGGCTGCCTGTTCTTCGAGGCCCGCAACGTTTCCGCCGCCGGCTGGAAGATCGGCGACGACCAGCGCCCCAACCGGTAGCAGGCCGCCCCGCGAGGCCTAGCCGCCCGGGGAGGGCCGGCCGTGCCGGCGACGATGCTCCCACGCCTTGGCCGCCCCCCAGGCGATGGCGGCCTCCCCCGCCTCCTCGCTCAGGTCGGCCATGGTCGCCGGGGTGAGGTCGTAGACGTCGTCGGGGAACCGCTCGACGGTAAAGGCGTCGCGCTCGACCGGTGGGACCCCCCGGGTGGCGAGGATCCGGGCGGGCCACGCCACTGCCTGGCGGACCAGGGCGAGCGGCGTGGTGGACTGTGCGTCGATGTCGGCTTCCAACAGCGCCCGCAGCCGGGGGACCAGCTCGCCGGCGGCGGCCCGCCCCGCTTCCTGCGCCTCGGTCCGGGCCAGGGGGTCCACCGTCCCGAACGCGTCGTCGAGGCGGCGCTCGACGCAGGCGAGCACCCAGCCCGGTAGGGCGGACTCGACCGACTCGAGCAGCCGGAGGGCGACGTCGTCCACGCCGACATCCTGGCCCGGAACGGCGCCGGAGACGGCCCCCCGATGAGGATCCGGGCCCTGTCGGTGTTCGAGGGCGTCGTCTACCACTGCTACGCGGTCACTGACGACAACCCGTGCCGGCCGACCCTGGAGGTCGACGCCCGCACCGGGCCCGGCGACCTCGACGCCGGCCCGCTAATGGTCACCTGGGGCGACTACGTGCGCATGGCCGGGTTGGAGCGGGCCGAGCAGTGCGTGGAGGAGCTGCGCCGGAGAAACCGCCTGGTAACCCACCTGGGCGTGGTGCACGTGTCCTTCCCGACGTGGACGCCGGTGGCGGACGACTAGAGGGCGGGCCCGCTATCCCTCGACGATGTCGGCCAGTAGGTCGACCTGCACGCCGAGGTCGCGCATCCAGCCGATGGCCCGCTCGAGGGCGTCCTGCTCGCCTCCGAGCTCGCAGATGATCCAGCCCATCGTCTCCTCGACGTTGGCCCGGCGGATGTTGGGCAGCACGTCGAACTCCCTCACCATGCGGCCGATGATCGGCTGTTTGACGAGTTGCTCCGGGAAGGTGAGCTTCACCCTGACGTGGGTCATGGTTCCTCCGTGGCGAGGGCCCGGTTCAGGTTGCCGGAGCGGAATCCCTCGAGGTCCAGGGTGGCATACCCGTAGCCGGCGGCGCGCACGGCGTCGGCCACCTCGCGCCGCAGCTCGAGGGCGCGGGCCAGCTCGTCCTCGGCCAGCTCGATGCGGGCCACATCCCCGTAGTGGCGGACCCGCAGCTGGCGGAACCCGAGCGCCCTCAGCGCCGACTCGGCCCGGGCGACCGATGACAGCACCCCGAGGGTCACCGGGGTCCCATAGGGGACGCGCGAGGCGAGGCAGGCGGCCGCCGGCTTGTCCCACGTGCGCAGGCCGAGCCGGCGCGAGTCCTGACGCACGCCCGCCTTGTCGTATCCGGCCTCGACGAGCGGGAACACCGCGCCTGCCTCCGCCGCCGCCCGCTGCCCGGGGCGGTGGTCCCCGAGGTCGTCGAGGTTGACGCCGAGGACGACGGTGGCGCCGGCCCCATGGGCGGCCGGGCCCAGCACGGACATCAGCGCCGACTTGCAGTGGTAGCAGCGGTCCCCGTCGTTGGCCGCGTAAGCCGGGTCGGCGAGCTCACCGGTCTCCACCTCGGTCCAGACCAGGCCCCACTCGGCCGCCAGGGCGGCGCAGTCAACCCGCTCCTCGGGAGCAAGCGACGGCGACACCGCCGTGAAGGCCGGGGCCGACTCGCAACCCAGGGTGTCGGCCGCCACCCAGGCGAGGAAGGCCGAGTCGGCCCCCCCGCTGAACGCCACCGCCACCCTTCCGAGGCCTTGGAGGACGCGGCGGAGGTCTCCGAGTTCGCCGGCCACCTTAGGAACGCCCCAAGCGGTTGAGCAGCTCGTCGACGTCGGCGACCATGCCGGCGTAGAACGGGCCGAACTCGGCGTAGCGGGCCGAAGCCGGGTCGAAGCGCATGGTGTACACGACCTCTTTGAGGTCATCGGGGGTGCGTCCGAACAGTGTGACGCCCCATTCCCAGTCGTCCAGGCCGGTGGAGCCGGTGATGAGCTGCAAGATGCGCCCGGCGAACTTGCGGCCCACGGCTCCGTGGCCGTACATGAGCTCCTTGCGATCGTCGAAGGGCAGCTCGTACCAGTTCTGCTCGGGCTGGCGCCGCTTCGACATCGGGTAGAAGCAGATCGCCGGCATCCCCTCGGGTGGGAGCCGCGGGTAGAGGCGAGCCCGCTTCATCTCGTCGGGGACGCCGGCGGCGTACTCAGACAGCTCGGTGAGCGACACGTACGACGACGTCAGTTCGAGCCCGGCGTCCTGCAGCGACGACTGAAGGGCTCGCAACCGCCACAGGTCCGGTCCCAGGGCGAAGAACCCGGCGTCCGCCTTGTGACCGAGCACGGCGAACGACACCACCTGATGGTCGTCCTCACCGCAGGCCTTGACGGCCGCGGCCACGGCCCCGCGGTCCACGCCGGGGCCCACCCGAAAGAACAGGTGCAGCGCCCCCCACCCGACCGACGGGCTCACCGGCGTGCTCATCGACCCAATCCTACGGGCGCCCCGCTTGGCCCAAGGCCCCGACGCTGGCCCACCATGTCGGGGTGCCCCGGGCCCTGGTCGCCGTCGCCGCCGCCCTGGCGTTGGCGTCGGCCCTGCCGCCGGCGGTCGCCGACAGCGGCGGCGTGCCGGTGGTGGTGATCACCGGGCGGGGCTTCGGCCACGGCGTGGGCCTGTCCCAGGACGGGGCCTACTGGATGGGCCGGGCCGGGTACGGGACGCTGCAGATCCTGGGCCAGTTCTTCCCGGGGACCTCGCTGGCCACCGCCGGGGGCCAGATGAGGGTGCTGGTGGACACGGCCGCCGGCTCCGGCTCCGGCGCCCAGACGGTCGTGTCCTTCCCTGACGGCGGCCAGGTGCAAGACGCCCTGTCGGGCCAGCAGTCGCCCGGGTTCCCGGTACGGGTGCCGGCTGGCGGCGCCGCCACCATCTCCTGGTCTGCCGGCCGCTACCGGGTGTCGGTTTCCGGCGGCGGGTCGGCCGCCCCCGGGTCCGCCGAGTGGACGGCAGCCCGGATCGCCGCCCCGTCGGTGTCGGTGCCGACCAGCTCGACCACCACCACGACCAGCCCGTCCATCACCGTGCCGTCGAGCACGACGACCACCACCTCTCCGCATCCGACCGTGCCGGCCACCCCGACCACGACCACGACGGCGACGACGGTCCCCCCGTCCACCACCAGCACCACGACGGGGGCGCCCCCGCCCGGTGGCGGCCCGACCTCGGGCCGGCCCTTGTGGGCGGTGCCCGACAACAGCTCGGTGGTGGGGGTGACGGCCACCGGCCGCACCTACCGGGGGGTGCTCGAGACGGTGGCCAACACCGGCGCCACCACGTCCCTCGACGTCGTCAACCAGCTCGACGTCGAGCAGTACCTGCGGGGCATGGGCGAGGTGCAGAACCCGTCGTGGCCGCTCACGTCGTTGCAGGCCCAGGTGATCGTGGAGCGGACCTACGCCCTGCGGGCCATGGCGGCCGCCGGCGAGATCTGCGCCGACACCCGGTGCCAGGTGTATCTCGGCACCCAGGGCGAGTATTCGGCCCAGGACCGGGCCGTGTCGAGCACCCGCGGTTACGTGCTCGCCTGGAATGGGGCGCTGGCCGCCACGGTCTTCTCGGCCAACGGCGGCGGGTTCAGCGCGTCACCGCAGGAGGGGTTTGGCACCTCGGACGCCGGCTACCCCTACCTGCGGGCCGCCCCGTACCTGACGCACGACCCGATGCCGTGGAACCTGACGGTGGCGTTGTCCGACGTGGCCGCCCGACTGGGCTACTCCGGCCCGGTGTCGGACGTGCACGTGACCGCCACCGGGCCGTCGGGACGAGCGACCGCCGTCACCGTGGACGGGGCCAGCGGAAGCCTGACGGTCACCGGCATCGCCTTCGCCGGCGCCCTCGGCCTCAAGTCGACCCTGTTTCAGCTCAGCGGCGGGGTGTCCGCCACCGCGCCCCCGCCACCTCCCCCGGCCGCGCCACCGACCCAGGCCCTGCCCAGTGACGGCCCGGCCATCAGCCGGGCGGTGACGTCTCCGGCCCCGAACGTGTCGCCGTTCGGCGCCCTCGACGCCGGGCCTGCCGGGGGCACCGGTCACCGCCAGCCGTGGAGTGGCCCGTGGCAGCTGACGGCGTTGGCCCTCGCCCTGGCGGTGGAAGGCTTGACCACCGCGACCGTCGTACGCCGGCGCGACGAGGTCCTCTTCGTCCTGCGCCGGATGTAGGCGCGCCGAGGGGGCGCCCGAAGGCGCCCCCTCTGAACGAGCGTGTTGCAGCTCAGCTGACCAGCACGACTCCGGTCATCATCTGGTGGAAGCCACACTGGAACGGGTAAGCGCCAGCGTCGGCGAAGGTGAACGTGTAGCTGGTGCGGGTGGGTAGGGCGTTGGGGTTGCCAGCGGGGATGTTGATCAGGATCCCCGAGCTGCCCAGGCTGTAGGTGCCGTCGATGCCGACCACGGGAGCGTTGAGCTTCATGGCGCCCGTCGAGCCGTGGAAGGTGGCGTCGCCGAAGCTGAACACGCCGCCGTCCTTGCCCACCAACCAGTAGCCCTGGCCCGTCGGCGTGGAAACCATGCCCACGATCGGGGCAGCCAGGTGGAGGTTGCCGGTCGAACCGTGGAAGACGGCATCCCCGAAGGTGAAGATGCCGCCGTCACTGGCCACCTCGTAGTACCCGCCGCCGTCGGCCGTGCCGGTGATCCCCACTATCGGGGCGTTGAGCTTCTTGCCGCCCATCGACCCGAGATACGGCGCCCCGTTCAGGGTGAAGATGCCGCCGTCCTTGGCGACCAGCCAGAAGCCGGGCGGACCGCCGGGGTTGTTGGCCGGGGCGGCGCCGACGATGGGCGCGGCCAGATGTCCGGGCACCTGACCCGACGCCACCGGAGGCGCCCCGGGCCCGAAGCTGTAGGTGGAGCCGTCGGCCCCGAAGAGGATGTAGCCCTGTCCGAAGGGGTCGGCCAGCATCGACACGATCGGGGCGGCGATCTTCTTGCCGCCCTCGGAACCGAAGAAGCCGGCGTCGCCGTAGGTGAAGATGCCGCCGTCGGCGGCCACCTCGTAGTAGCCGCCCTGGTCACCGGTGGTGGCGGTGGCCACGATGGGCGAGTTCAGACGGATGTTTCCTGCCGACCCGTAGAACTTGGACTGGCCGAAGTCGAAGATGCCGCCGTCGGAGGCGACCATCCGGTACGCCGGCGACTGGATGGTCGCCGTACCCCGGGGCGCCGGCAGGAACGAAGCCTCGAAGTTGGCCCCCGAGGCGCAGCCGAAGTTGGGTGGGCCAGCCTGCAATCCGCCCTGCGAAGGCGTGTCGCCGCTGGCACCCTCGCACAGGCCGTTGAAGTCGAACGGGCTGTAGACGTGCGTAGCCTGGGGCGGGAACTCGACCGTGTGCGGTTCGCTCTTGCTGCCGTAGTTCCACGTGACGTGGTCCCCGTGGGCGATCTTGAGCGTTCCCGGCAGGAACTCCATGAGCTCGACGTACTGGGTGGCCACTCCCGCGTTCACCGTATGGGTGTGGGTGCCGTCGGCGTTGGTGGTCACCTGGTCCACGTTGGCGGCCGACTCGGCGGCGAGGGCGTCAGAGGTGTCCGATTGCGCCTGTGATTGAGCGGCGGTGTTGAGGTCGGACTGGGCCGACGCCGCCGCGCTGTCGGCGACCACGTTGATCGTCGCCGACGGATTGACGATCGGGTGGCCGAAGTCGACGGCGTTGACACTGCCGGTGAAGCCGGAAGGCAGGGCCAGCTTCACGAAGAAGTCCGAGCCGGGCCCGACCTGACCGGACGAGACCTGGGCGCTGCCGTCGTAGGGGCAGGGGGTGGTGGCGTCACCGCAGGCGCCTGGAACGCCCGACCCCGGCGGGGGTGAGCTCGGGCCGAAGATGCCCAGGTTCTGCAGTGGGTTGGCGCCGGACTCGTCGCTGTCCGGCGAGACCAGTGCGTTGGCCGGGTCGGCGAAGGCCTGGTTGACGCTCTCCCCCTGCTTGAGGATGCCGACGATGTGAAGGCCGTCGCTGGAGGCGGTGGACGGCACCTTGAAGTCGACGACGTCGCCGTTGTGGACGTTGATGCCGCTGCGGGGGAAGAAGTCGGTGTACTCGAAGTTGTGCCCCGCCGGGGAGCTCCAGTCCACTCCGACGGTGTAGGTGGTGGGCGTGGTCTGGGCCTGCGAAGAGGCGGCGGGCACCAGCCACACGGCACAGCTGCCGAGGGCGGCGACCACGGCCATCGCGCCCCGACGAAGCCGCGACCGGGGACTGCTTGTCTGATTCATCAGGCGCTTCGCCCTTTCTCTCCGCCCGGGGTGGGCTCTCGCCGCGCCTCACCCAGACGGGGCGGCGCGTTTCATCGAACGACGGTACCGGCGCCTGTTTCGTGAACCAAGTACCTCGCACCGGTTTTCTCGTAACAGGCGACCATTTTCGGACCGTTGACAGCGCCATCGCTCGGTGACGCTGAGTGGTTAGTTGACCTTGACGGGGGAAACAGAAGAGGGGCGCCCCAGCGGGGCGCCCCTCTGTCACTGCTCTTGGCATCGGCCGCCGAAAGGCGGCCGGCAATGGTGGGACTAGAAGTCCTCCATGCCGCCGCCGCCCGGCATGGCCGGCGCCTTCTCCTCCGGCTTGTCCACGATGACGGCCTCCGTGGTGAGGAACAGGGCGGCGATCGACGCCGCGTTCTGCAGCGCCGAGCGGGTCACCTTGGCCGCGTCGATGACCCCGGCCTTGAACAGGTCCTCGTACTCGCCAGTGGCGGCGTTGAGGCCCTCGGCCCGGCTCTTCAGGTTGCGCACCTTCTCCACGACCACGCCGCCCTCGAGACCGGCGTTGACGGCGATCTGCTTGAGGGGCTCCTCGACCGCCCGGGCCACGATGCGGGCGCCGGTGGCCTCGTCGCCTTCGAGCTTCTCCGCCGCGTCGAGGATCCGCTGCTGGGAGCGGAGCAGGGCCACGCCGCCTCCGGGGACCACGCCCTCCTCCACGGCCGCCTTGGTCGTGCTGACCGCGTCCTCGATGCGGTGCTTCTTCTCCTTCAGCTCCACCTCGGTGGCGGCGCCGACCTTGATGACGGCGACGCCGCCGGACAGCTTGGCCAGCCGCTCCTGCAGCTTCTCGCGGTCGTAGTCGGAGTCGGCGTTCTCGATCTCGGTCTTGATCTGGTTGATCCGACCCTTGATGTCGGCGTCGTTGCCGGCCCCCTCGACGATGGTGGTCTCGTCCTTGGTGACCACCACCTTGCGGGCCCGGCCCAGCAGGTCGAGGGTGACGTTCTCCAGCTTGAGGCCGACCTCCTCGGTGACGACCTGGCCGCCGGTGAGGATGGCCATGTCCTGGAGCATGGCCTTGCGCCGCTCGCCGAAGCCGGGAGCCTTGACCGCCGCGCTCTTGAAGGTGCCCCGGATCTTGTTCACCACCAGGGTGGCGAGGGCCTCACCCTCGACGTCCTCGGAGATGATCGCCAGCGGGCGGCCCGACTGCATGACCTTCTCGAGGATGGGCAGCAGGTCGCGCACGGCGGAGATCTTCGAGCCGACGAGGAGGATGTAGGGATCCTCGAGGACCGCCTCCATCCGCTCGGGGTCGGTCACGAAGTAAGGAGAGATGTAGCCCTTGTCGAAGCGCATCCCCTCGACCAGGTCCATCTCCATGCCGAAGGTCTGGGACTCCTCGACGGTGATGACCCCGTCCTTGCCGACCTTGTCGATGGCCTCGGAGATCATGGCGCCGATCTCGGTGTCGGCCGCCGAGATGGCGGCCACCTGGGCCACCTGGTCCTTGGACTCGACGTCTTTGGAGATGTCCTTCAGCGACGCCACCGCCGCCTCGACCGCCGCCTCGATTCCCTTCTTCAGCGACATGGGGTTGGCCCCGGCGGCCACGTTGCGCAGCCCCTCGTGGACCATGGCCCAGGCCAGGACGGTGGCGGTGGTGGTGCCGTCACCGGCGACGTCGTCGGTCTTCTTGGCCACCTCCTTGACCAGGTCGGCGCCGATCTTCTCGTAGGGGTCCTCGAGCTCGATCTCCTTGGCGATGGACACGCCGTCGTTGGTGATCGTCGGCGCCCCCCACTTCTTCTCGAGGACGACGTTGCGGCCCTTGGGTCCCAGGGTCACCCGCACGGCGTCGGCCAGCTGGTTCATGCCGCTCTCGAGCGCCCGCCGGGCATGCTCGTCGAAGGCGATCAACTTGGGCATCGCTCTCCCTCCGTAGTGGCCATGGTGGCCGGTACCACTGCCGTTAGCACTCTCAACCTGTGAGTGCTAACAGAATTCCACGTGGCGGGCCGGCGTGCAAGCGCTCGCCCCCGGCGAGTGCTAACGCCCCGGGCGGGCGGGCTCAGCCCCCGGCGACGGCGGGGACGATCGAGAGGGTCTGGCCGTCGGCGACCGGGGTGTCGAGACCCTGGAGAAAGCGGACGTCCTCGTCGGCGAGGAACACGTTCACGAACCGGCGCAGCTCGCCGGCCGGGTCGAAGAGCCGCTCCCCCATGCCCGGGTGGGCGGCGTCGAGGGCCTTCAGGGCCTGGCCCACGGTCGAGCCATCGACGGCCACCTCTCCCTCGCCGCCGGTGAGGGTGCGCAGCTGGGTGGGGATGCGGATCTTGACGCTCATGGGTTCGGTCAGGCCCGGGCGTCGTCGCCGAGCTGGACGGCGTCGGCGAACGCCTCGAGGGTGGGGTCGATGGTAGCCGTGGGCCCGACGTGGGGGCCGACGGCCTCCACCGTCTTCAGGCCGTGGCCGGTGACGTAGGCGACGACCAGCTCGTCGCGCCGGACCACCCCCTCGGCGGCCAGCTTGGCCAGGGTGGCGATGGTGACTCCGCCGGCCGTCTCGGCGAAGATCCCCTCGGTCCGGGCCAGGAGGCGGATGGCGTCGATGATCTCGTCGTCGGTCACGGCGGCGAGGGCGCCCCCGGTGCGGCGGACGACGTCGAGGGCGTACCAGCCGTCGGCCGGGTTGCCGATGGCCAGGGACTTGGCGATGGTCGAGGGCTTCTGGGGGCGGATGGCCTCGGTGCCCTCAGCGAAGGCGGTGGCCACCGGTGAGCACCCGGCGGCCTGGGCGCCCGACACCCGGACGTGGGGCTCCTCGTCGAGCAGGCCGACCTTGGCCAGCTCCCCGAATCCCTTGTGGATCTTGGTCAGCTGGCTGCCCGAGGCGACCGGCACGACCACGTGGTCGGGGGCCCGCCAGCCGAGCTGCTCGGCCACCTCGAAGGCCAGCGTCTTGGACCCCTCGGCGTAATAGGTGCGCACGTTGACGTTGACGAAGGCCCAGGACGGATGCTCGGAGGTGAGCTCGGCGCACAGCCGGTTCACGTCGTCGTAGTTGCCCCGCACGGCAATGAGGTGGCCGCCGTAGACCGCGGTGGTCACGATCTTGGCCACCTCGAGGTCCTGGGGGATGAACACCACCGACTGCATGCCCGCCCGGGCGGCGTGGGCGGCCACCGAGTTGGCCAGGTTGCCGGTCGACGCGCAGGCCGCCACCTTGAACCCCAGCTCGCGGGCCTTGGTGAGGGCGACGGAGACCACCCGGTCCTTGAACGATCCGGTCGGGTTGACCGTGTCGTTCTTGATCCACAGCTCGCCGAGGCCCAGCTCGGCCGCCAGCCGGTCGGCCCTGACGAGAGGGGTGAAGCCGGCGCCCAGATCGACCGGGGCGGTGCCGTCGACGGGCAGGAGGTCGGCGTAGCGCCAGATGGTGTGGGGCCCGGCGGCGATCCTCTGGCGGCTTATCGAGGCGCTTACCGCGTCGTAGTCGTAGCTGACCTCGAGGGGCCCGAAGCAGAAGTCACAGACGTGCAGGGCCTCGACCGGATAGGTGTGGCCGCATTCGCGGCACCTCAGCGCTTCGACGAACGGCACTGCGACCTCCTCATCGATCGGGCATTGGCACCTGGCGCATGCGTTCGCGGCTGCGCTGGTTGCCGCGGCGTCATCGGGCCCGTCCCTCGACCGCTCTGGATGATGTCGCCATCAATGGTGACCGACGGTGGCGGAGCCGTCAAAGCGCTATTCCAGGTAAGACTGGCAGTCGTGCAGTCCGTGCGGCGGTTCCATCACGGCCAGTTCTCCCCGCCTGAGCTGGCCGCGGCCAAGGCCGCCTCCGGAGCATCGGTGACGGTGTGCCTCCCGTGTCGCGACGAGGCCGCCACCGTCGCCCCCATCGTCGCCTGCCTCCGGTCGGTCCTGGTGCCGACCGGCCTGGTGGACGAGGTGCTGGTGGTGGACGACGCCTCGAGCGACGAGACGGCGGCGGTCGCCGCCCGGGCCGGCGCCCGGGTGGTGGCGGCCGGAGCCGGCCCCTGGGGGCCGGGCAAGGGCGGAGCCATGTGGGAGGGGCTGCGGGCGGCCGAGGGCGACATCGTGGTCTTCTGCGACGCCGACGTCGTCAACTTCGGCCCCCACTTCGTGACCGGCCTCCTCGGCCCCCTGCTGGCCGACCCGGCCCTGGCCCTGGTGAAGGCGTTCTACGACCGCCCCCTCGACGGAGTCCCCGGCGGCGGCGGGCGGGTCACCGAGTTGGTCGCCCGGCCGGTCATCTCGCTGCTGTTCCCCCACCTCTCCACGGTCGTGCAGCCCCTCGCCGGCGAGTGCGCCGGCCGCCGGTCCGCCCTCGAGCAGCTTCCGTTCACCCACGGCTACGGGGTGGAGCTCGGGCTTCTGATCGACCTGGCCTCGCGCTTCGGCGTCGGGGCCCTGGCCCAGGTGGACCTGGGCGAGCGCATCCACCGCAACCGGCCGCTGTCGGAGCTGTCGGGCCAGGCGACCGCCGTGCTCCGGGCCGCCCTCGACCGGGCCGGCACCACTGACCGGTCGAACTGGTCGGCCCTCCTGCTGCCCGGCGGTGAGGCGCTGCCGGTGGCGGCGGGGGCCCACCCGCCCGTGGCCAGCCTCGAGGGTTACGACCGCCGCTCGGCCTGAAGCCGCTCGGCCACCACCTCGGCCACGCAGGCGGCCGGCTCGGCCAGCGACCGCTCGGCCCCGAACCGGACGGTGAGGGAGACGGTTTCGACACCGGGGTCGGCGAGCACCTCCCCGGCGACCACCAGCACCGGCACGCGGGCCAGGCTGCACAGCTCCACCACCCCGCCGACGACCTTGCCGTGGAAGGACTGCTCGTCGACGAAGCCCTCCCCGGTCACCACCAGGTCGGCCCCCTCGAGGCGCTCCTCGAGGCCGACCCGGTCGGCGACCAGCTCGAACCCGGGGACGAGGGTGGCGCCAAGGGCCGCCAGCCCGCCGGCGAGGCCGCCCGCCGCCCCGGCCCCGGGCAGGGCGGAGACGTTGACGCCGTAGCGCTGCAGGTACAGCTGGGACAGGCGTTGGAGCCGGCGCTCGAGCAGCGACACCTGCTTGGGGCTGGCCCCCTTCTGCGGGGCGAACTCGGTTGCCGCCTCCACGAAGCCGATGTCGACGTCGCAGGCCACCACCACCTCGACACCCCGCAGACGATCGGGCCCGCCCACCGCCTCGATGGCGCCGAGCCCGCCGTCGGTGGTGGCCGAGCCGCCGACACCCACGACGATCCGGCGGGCGCCGGCGGCCACCGCGGCCAGGATCAGCTCGCCCGTTCCCCTGGTGGTGGCGGCCAGGGGATCGTTGCCGTCCGGGCCGCCGGCCAGGACCAGGCCCGACGCCCGGGCCGTCTCGACCACGGCCGTGTCGCCCTCCATCCGCCAGGCGGCCTCGACCGGCTGGCCGAGGGGGCCCGTCACCCGGCTGCGGCGGTTGGGGCCGCCGAGCACCTCGAGCAGGCCCTCCCCTCCGTCGGCCAGCGGCGCCTGGTCACAGGTCCAGCCCGCCTCCACCGCCGCCCGGCACACGGCGGCGGCCACCTCGGCGGCGGTGGCGGTGCCCCGGAACTTGTCGGGCGCGGCGACCAGGTGCGGCACGGGCCCATCCTGCCCGACCAGGGCCAGGATCCCGCCCGGCGGGTAGGGTGCCCTCGCCGATGAAGCCGATGGACCGGGCCCAGCTCGTGATCGCGTCGAACCGGGGGCCGGTCTCGTTCGGCCGCGACGACGACGGGCGCCTCGTGCCCCGCCGGGGCGCCGGCGGGCTGGTCTCCAGCCTGGGGCCGCTGGTGGCCGGGTCGGGGGCCACGTGGATCGCCGCTCCCATGTCGGACGCCGACCGCGAGGCCGCCGCCTCCGGGCGGATCGACGTCGAGGGCTTCCGCTTCCACTGCGTGGACGTGGACCCTGCCGTCTACCGGATGGCCTACGACGTGGTGTCCAACTCGACGCTGTGGTTCCTTCACCACCACCTGTTCGACCTGCCCCGGCGCCCCCGCATCGACCGCACGTGGCGCCAGGCGTGGGAGGGCTACCGCGCCTACAACCAGGCCTTCTCGCGCACCCTGGCCGACGACTCCCCCGACGGGGCCGTGGTGCTGGTGCAGGACTACCACCTGTCCCTGGTGCCGGCCCAGCTGGCCGAGCTGCGCCCCGACGTGCGCGTCGTGCACTTCCTCCACACCCCGTTCTGCGACCCCACCTGGCTGCGGGTGCTGCCGGCCGGAGCCGTCGATGAGCTGATCGGGGGCCTGGCCGGCGCCACGGCTGTCGGGTTCCACTCGCGCCGGTGGGAGGACGCCTTTCTGGGCTGCTGTCGGGAGGTGCTCGGCCGCCAGCCCTCCACCTTCGTCTCCCCCTTGGCGCCCGACCCCGACGACCTGGCGTCGGTCGCCGCGTCCGACGCCTGCGCCGAGGAGGCGGCCCGCCTCGACGAGGCGGTGGGGGACCGCGCCGTCATCGTGCGCGTCGACCGGATCGAGCCCTCCAAGAACGTGCTGCGCGGCTTCCAGGCCTTCGACGAGCTGCTGCGGGCCCGGGCGGACCTTCGGGGCCGGGTCTGCTTCGTCGCCTGCGTGTACCCGTCGCGCGAGGGGCTGGCCGACTACGTCGCCTACCACCTCGAGGTGGAGACCCTCGCCCGCCATCTCAACGACCGGTGGGCCGAGCCGGGATGGACCCCCGTCATCCTGCACACCACCGACAACTTCCCCCGGTCCGTCGCCGCCCTCCGCCGCTACGACGTGCTGCTGGTCAACCCCGTGCGCGACGGGCTCAACCTGGTGGCCAAGGAGGGCCCGGTGTTGAACACCCGCCACGGCGTCGTCGCCCTGTCGCGAGAGGCGGGGGCCTGGGACGAGCTGCGCCGGGCGGCCATCGGCCTCAACCCCTTCGACGTCACCGACACGGCCGAGGCGCTGGCGGCCGCCCTGGACATGGACGCCGGGGAGCGCTCACGGCGCTCGCGCCTGCTGGCGGAGCTGGCCTCGGCCCGCTCCCCCACCCACTGGCTGTCCGACCAGCTGGTGGCGGCGGGCGTCGCCGCCTAACTGCTAGCCACCCGCCCGCTCGGCCAGCTGTCCGAGCAGCGCCAGCACCTCCTGGGGCCCGTCGACGGTCACGTCCGCCGCGGCCAATAGCTCGCTCGGCGCCTCGCTGCTGCGCACCCCGACCTTCACCGCCCGGCCCCCGCCGGCGGCGAAGCGGTCCAGGGCGGCGAAGGCCGGCAGGTCACCGAGGTCGTCGCCGGCGAAGCAGGCGACCTCGAACCCGGCTACCAGCGACTCGACAGCCGTGCCCTTGTCCACCGCCACCGGCGGACGCAGCTCCACCGAGGCCCGGGCCAGGTGGGCGGCCAGGCCCAGGCGGCCGGCCGCCCGCTCGGCGAAGTCCTTGGCCCACCCTTCGGCGCCCGGCGCCCGGCGCCAGTGCAGGGTCACCGTCAGTCCCTTGCGCTCGACACCCATCTCGGCCGGGCCATCGGCTTCGGCCTCGTCGGCCGCCAACGCCACCGCGTCACGCCACTGCTCGGCGTCGGGTGCCACCACCACCTCCCCGTGGGGGCCGAGGCTCTCGAGCCCGTAGAGCCCGACCACAAAGAGATGGTCGGGGACGCCGCCGGCCAGGCCCAGCCGCTCGGATAAGAAGGTCGCCGGACGGCCCGACACCACCGCCACCCGCCCGAAGCGTCCGGCCAGCCGGCCCAGGGCCTCCGGCGCACCGGGCAGGGGGGCGGCGTCCTCGGGGCGGGCCACGATCGGCGACAAGGTGCCGTCGAAGTCGGTGACCACGCAGGTCGCCTCGGGCCGGTCGGCCAGGACCGCCAGCGCCTCCTCCGGGGTCACCGCTCGATCAGCCCGACGAAGAGGAAAGGCTCGACGTGAGGTCGGGCCCGATGATCACCACGACCTGGGCCCCTTTGGTGTCCGACACGGGCACGGACGACGTCATCGCCTGCAGGGCGCCGGCGGTGAGGCCCGACGCCTGGGCGACGGCGGCGGCGTCACCCTGGTACCCGGAGGCGTAGTAGACCGCCGACGCGCTGGCCGAAGACGAGGTGTTGGTCGGTGACAGCACGTCGTAGCCGGCGTTGGTGAGCTTGGAGGCCAGCTTGCCTCCCAGGCCCGAGGTGCTGGTGCCGTTGGCCACCAGCACCTTCACCTGGCTCGGCTGGTGGGTGGCGAGGGTGGTGGAGGTGGTGGTCGACGAGGCGCCGGCGGTCGTGGAGGTGGTGGTGGGCGCCGATCCGGCCGCAACCCGCGAGCTGGCGCCCTGCGGAAGATTGGCGAGCACCGCCGCGCCGATGGCCACGGCCACCAGCACGAGCATCAGTCCTCGGGCCGGGGCGCCGCGGCTTCCGTGATCGGCGCCGGGCGACGTCACCTGGCCCGGGGGCCGTCAACCGAACGACCCTCGAACCGGGCCCGGCGGCGCCGGTCCCTCATCTGCCGCAGGCGCAGGACCACCAGCGGATCGTAGGCGTAGGCGTCGCTCGAGTCGATCAGCGTCGTCAGCAGTCGGTAGTAACGCGACGGCGACATGCGCAGCCTGGATCGAATCTGGGCTTCCTTGGGGCCCGGTCCCTGCCACCAGGAGCGCTCGTAGTCGATCACCGCCCGCTCCTGCTCGGAAAGCGCCATCGGAGACAACCCTGCCAACCACCGGCCCCCAAAGCAAGCATCCTCGGGTCGGTAGGGTTGACCCACCACGCCCGAGTAGCTCAGTTGGTCAGAGCACCCGCCTTGTAA
>JAJPHE010000088.1 GCA_021325435.1 Actinomycetota bacterium
GCCGATCAGTTGCGGACGGTGCGGCGGGGACGACCCCGCGACCGGTGGCTGCCCGGAGTCAGCAGGTCCCCCATGGCGCCCAGCGCGTGCCAGATCGTCTCCTCGGCCGCCTTGACCTCGTGCAGGGCCTCCTCGATGAAGCCCTCGGCCTTGCGGTCACTCTGACGCCTCGTGGCCTTGCGCAGCAGCGGCATGCGTGCCTCCCTCCGGGCGACGGGGCGGTGTGGCGGCCCCTCACCCATGCCTTCTACGTCGGTACCCCCGTCGCCTGCCTTAAGGGCCTCGGGGACCCTATTTCGGCCACCGCTCCGCCGGAAGTCGCCGTTCGGCCCTTTTCCCCCGGCCGGAGGCCCCTAATCGCTCGACCGTCCCGGACCCGAGGTCAGCCGGCGGGCTCGGCGGGGGGGCGGGTGGTGAAGGAGACGGCCCAGTCGTCCGAGCCGTGACCGTCCACGACGAGGCGCCACGAGTACCGGGTGCCGGGGGCCAGGGGCAGCGGACCGACGTTGACGGCCAGGGGAAGGTCGACCGGGCTGCCCTGGGGTATGCCCGGCGGCCGTCCGACCTGGAAGTCGCCCCGTACCTCGACGGGCTGGGCGCCCTCCGGACCGGGCACCGTCACCGGGTGACCGTCGGCGTCTTCGAGGAACAGCTCCCAGTGGTGGGGCTGGTCGGCCTCGTGCCAGTCGACCTCGAGCTTGAGGGCCAGGGCCGACGGGGTCGGGTCCGGTCCGGTCAGGCTCCAACCACCCCCGAGGATGTAGAGCTTGCCCTCCGCCACCTGCGCGCTGTCGCACAACAACATCGTCACCCGCACCGGGCCACCCTAACGGCCGGCCAACCGGGGCCCCAATCGTCACGACCCGGGTCGCCAGCGGGCCGACAACCGCTCGCCGAGAGTCCGGGTCTCGCCCCGACGGCCGAGGGCGTCGAGCACTCCTTCCGTGAGGGCGACGAAAAACGGTGCCGCCTCGGGAGGCGCCCAGGAACAGCCGACGGCCTCCAGCTGCTCGTCGGTCAGCGCGTCGATGCGCGCCCACTCCTCCACCAGCCGACTGACATCGGACGCCGGAGCCCGGCCGACCCACAGGAACTCCTCGGTGGAGGACGCCACGTCCGCCCAGGTGTCGAGGAAGGAGCGGTACAGGGCCAAGGTGCCGGCGTCGGTCTCCACCACCTCCGGGTGCTCTTCGACGCAGCGGAGCAACCGTCGGGTGTTCTCCACCCACAGTCGGGCGGCAGCCGAGGGGACCGGCCCCACGGTCACCTCGACGGCGTCCTCGGGGCCGCCCACGAGGATGCGGGCCAGGTCCTCCACCAGGTCGTGGCCGACCCGCATCTTGTCCACCACGCCGACCGCGCCGGAGGCGATGGCCTGGGAGTGCTCGCTCGGGGTGGCCGCCGCCGTGTACAGCACCACCTGAGATTCCGGCGAGCGTCGCCGGATCTCGGGGAGGGCCTCGAGGCCTCCCATCACCGGCATGTGGCGGTCGAGGACCACCAGGTCGGGCCTCAACCGGGCGACGATGTCGACCGCCACCGCCCCGTTGGCGGCCTCGCCCACCACCTCGAAACGGCCGTCGCCGGTCAGGGCCATGCGCAACAGCAGGCGCACGTCGTCCATGTCGTCCACGACCACGACCCGCACCTTGCCGCGGCCGTCGCCGTCGCCGCGGCCGCTGTCCCGGGCAACTTCGGTGACCATCGCATCGACGAAGGTACCCCTAGCCGTGCGAACTCAGGCGTCGACCGGACCGCCCCCGCCAGTCGCGCCGGGCGGCCCGTTACCGGCCGTGTCGGGGGCGCCGGTACCGTGCGCCATGCCCTCGCTGTCACTGGCGACGTTCAACACCCGGTGGGGCCTGGACTCCAGCTTCTTCCCCTATGACGTAGCCGGGGCGTGCCGTGACATCGACACGGATGTGATCGTGATGCAGGAGACGTGGTGGCCCGATGTCGGCACCTCGTTCGTGGACGAGGCGGCCGACCTCGGCTACCGGGCCCACCCCCTGAGGCTGTGCCGGGGCGGCTTCCGCCGGGGCAAGCCGTGGCCCACCCGGTCGGGCGTCGCCGGGGCGGGATGGTGGGGGCTGGCCATCCTCTCGCGCCTGCCCACCCGCCAGGTGGGCAGCGTCGACCTCGTCGCCCTCCGCCGCGACCCTGCCCTACGAGGAGCTCTCATCGTCGAGCTCGACGTGGACGGGGCCGCCTTCACCGTCGTCGGAACCCATCTCGCCCACCTGTCACAGGGATCGCGCCGCCAGGTGGCGGACCTGCGCGACAAGCTGCCCGCCCTCGACCGGCCCGCCGCCCTGTGCGGGGACATGAACATGTGGGGACCGCTGATCGACGGGCTGCTGCCGGGGTGGCGCCGGGCGGTGAAGGCACGGACCTGGCCGGCGCCGCTCCCCCACAGCCAGATCGACCACATCCTGGTCACCCCCTCCGTCGCCGGGGCCGACGGCCGCCGGTTGGGAAGGACCGGGTCGGACCACCGCCCGCTGCGGGTGACGCTCACCTTCGACTAGGAGAAGCGGCCTGCCGCGGGCGACATCGGCCTACCGACGGCGGCGTCCGGGGCGTACGGTGGCCTCAACTCGCGAGGAGGCGACCATGCCCCAGTTCCCCGGTGTCCACCACGTGGCGTTGACGGTCAGCGACCTCGAACGAAGCCGACCGTGGTACGAGAAGCTGTTCGGCGCCAAGCCGGTGATGGACGAGGACACCGGCGAGTTCCATCACGCCGTGTGGATGCTCGAGGGCGGCACCCTGGTCGGTTTGCACCAGTTCCGCCAGCCCCACGGCAGCGACGCCTTCGACGAGCGCAAGCCGGGCCTCGACCACCTGTCGTTCACCTGCTCGGGCCGGGCCGAGCTCGAGCAGTGGGAAGCCAAGCTCAACGAGCTCGGCATCAGCCACGGCGGAATCGTCGACGCCCCCTACGGCTCGGGGCTGTCGTTCCGCGACCCCGACAACATCGCCCTCGAGTTCTTCACCCTGGCCGGCTAGTAGGGCCGGCCGTCGCGCTCAGAGCAGGGCGCCTGTCCTCGGCTCCATGCCGGCCGCCGAGTAGATCGAGTCGATCACCCGCATGTTGGCCACGCTGTCGGCCGGCGGCGTCAGCACCGGCGCGCCGCGCCGGACGGCGTCGACGAAGGCGTCGAGCTGGTAGGCGTAGGTGGCCCGGCGCGGCACGTGCTCGCGCCTCGACACCGCCCCCTTGCGCACGGTCAGGCGCCCGTAGAACTGGGGGGCGATGGGGTTGAACGCCTTCAGCGTGCCGGTCTCCCCCACCACCGTCGCCGACAGGCGCAGGATGTTCGACGACCACATCGACGCCGTCACCCGGCCGGTGACCCCCTCGGCGAAGGCCAGTTCGGCCTGGACCAGCCGGTCGACCCCGGGGCTGCGGGTGCGGGCCGTCGCCCGGGCCACCTCCGGCTCGGACCCGGCCAGGGTGCGGACCATGTGCACGGCGTAGCAGCCGGCGTCCATCAACGCCCCCCCGGCGAGGTCGAGCTGCCAGCGGATGTCCGACCACCGCGGCAGCGGGAAGCAGAAGGCGGCCTCGACGTGGCGCACCGGGCCGATCTCCCCGCTGGCGATGATCTCCAGCATGCGGGCCGCCAACGGGTGGTACCGCCAGTGGAACGCCTCCATCACCACCAGCCCGGAGCCCTCGGCCCGGGCCGCCACCGCCTCGGCCTCCTTGGCGTTGGCGGTGAACGGCTTCTCGCACAGCACGTGCTTGCCGGCGTCGAGGGCGGCGACGGTCCAGCGGGCGTGGAGCCCGTTGGGCAGCGGGATGTACACCGCGTCGACGTCGGGATCAGCCAGCAGGGCGTCGTAGGTGTCGTGGACCACCGGTATGCGCTGGCGGCGGGCGAACGCCTCGGCCCGCGGGCGGTGGCGGGCCGCCACCGCCCGGCACTCGGCCTCGGGTGAGGAGCGGGCCGGCTTCACCAGGGCCGACGGGGCGATGCGGGCGGCGCCCAGGATGCCGAAGCGCACCGGCGCGCCGTCCTGATCTCGGGCGGTCACCGGCTCGCTCCCCCGGCGGCCCGCTGGCGGGCGACCACCCGGCTACGGGCCATGGCGGGCGGACGGGCTCCGGCCGGGGTCTCCCAGGAATCGAGCAGGCGGCGGGTGGCGGCGCTGATCTCGGCCACGGCGGCCTCGAACGCCGGGCGGTTGGCCGCCGAGGGCGTCCGCGAGCCGGCGACCTTGCGCACGAACTGGAGAGCGGCGGCCTCGACCTCCTCGGTCGTGGCCGGCTCCTCCCCCCGGAGGGTGACGATGCTGCGGCACATGCCAGCAGGTTGGCACAGAGGGGAAACCGCCCGCCGGTGGCGATCTGGGACTTTCGGGGGGTTCCGCCGTGGGGGCCCCCGGGTTACCCTTGACTCACCCCCACCCAAGGGAGGCCTCAGTGGGCAAACGCCACCACGCCTCGACCGTCGCCGAGCGAGCCCCCAAGCGGGAGCGCCGCTGGAGGACCCACCAGGAGAGACGGGCCGTGCGGGCCGCCCTGGTGACGGCGGACGACCCCGAGGAGATCGTCGCCCCCAGGACCGTCCACCACGGACCCCGCTCGCCCGAGGCGGGGGCCAGCCCCCGCCGTCGCCGGCTCCGCCACTGGAAGATGAAGTCGTGGAAGCGGCGCAGCACCCTGCGACGGGAGCGGGCCCTGGCCCTGGCTCGTCTCGCCGAGGAGACCTGAGCTCGCCACTGGCGGCGGGGTCGGGGAGAATGATCCCGTGACCCTCCAACTCCAACCGCTCGCCACCATGGTGGTGAAGCTGCGCGCCCCCATCTACCTGCCGGACACCCCAGTCGGCACCCGAGCCATCGCCGAGGTCGCCGAAGTCGACATGTCCGGCGACCGGATTCGGGCCCGGATGAGAGGAGTGGCGGCGGCGGACTGGCTCGTCATCGCCCCTGACCAGACCCTCGGCACCGTCGACGTGCGGGTCACCCTGGAGACCGACGACGGGGCGGTGATCTTCGCCCACTACGTGGGGCGGGTGGACCTGTCCCAGGCCCCGCCGGTGGTCTACGTCGCCCCCCTGTTCGACACCGGCCACCCGGACTACGCCTGGCTGTCGCGGATCCAGGCCGTGGCCAAGGGGACCTTCAGCGAGGACATGTCCGTCCTCACCTACGAGATGTTCGAGCTGCGTTAGAGGGCTGCTCAACCCTCGCGCCACGGCACGCCGTGGCGGTCGCGGTGGGTCTTGTCGGCGAACGGGATGCGCCGCGGCGGTCCGAGCCGGCGGCTGGGCCGGCCGATCGGCACCGTCGCCATGGGCAGGAGGTGCTCGGGCAGGTCGAGGATCTCGCGGGCCTCGCGGGCCGACACGATCGGCAGGGTGCTCATCAGCGAACCGAGACCGAGGGCGAGGGCAGCCAGGAGGATGTTCTGCACCGCCGGGAAGATCGAGCTGCCGAGCAGGGCGGCGTCCATCGCCCGGGTGTCGCCGCACACGACGATGACGACCGGCGCCCGGGCGAAAGCGCCGCTGGCCCACTCGTCGGTGTGCGACCACTGGTAGGTGTCGACGTCGGGGCGCGAGTAGTCGCGGGCGAAGCTCTCCCACAGATGACGGGTGTGGTCGGCGAGGCGGCCGCGCACCGCGGGATCCTGCACGACGATGAACTCCCACGGCTGGGTGTTCTGGGCGCTGGGCGCCTTGGTGGCGACGTCGAGGATCTGCTCGATCAGCTCCTCGGGCACCGGGTCGGGCTCGAGGAAACGGTAGGCCCGCTGGCGATGGGCGAGCTCGAAGAACTCCATCGCCGGCGGACGCTACCGGCTCAGCCCTGCCGCTTGAGGCGCCCGGTCTTCTTGGCCCACCGCTCGGCGGCGGAGAAGGCGACCAGCGAGCCGGGGACCATCACCACCCCGAACAGGGCCAGCAGCCCGAGGGTGCCGAGCTGGGCGCCCGGGCCGGCCCCGGAGATGACCGCGGCGCGGATGCCCCGCAGCATGTAGGTCGCCGCCGACAGGCGCGAGACGGCCTGCAGCCACCCGGGCAGGACGTCCACCCCGTAGTAGACGCCCGACACCAGCAGCACCAGGGCCTGCACCATGAACGACATCTGCTCGCCCCGCTCCGGATAGAGCATGGGAAGGATGCCGGTCAGGATGCCGAGCCCGACGAGGCTCAGGCTCCCCACCGCCAGCACGGCGAGGGCGCCGGACCACGAGGCGTGCCCGAAGCTGATGTCGAAGAACGGCAGCGAGCAGGCCAGGATGAGCAGGGTCCGCACCGTGGCGTGGGCGATGCCGAAGCACGACATGCCCACCAGGTGCACCACCCGCGACACCGGCGTCATGAGGGTGTGCTCGATCGTGCCCTCCCACCGCTCCCACATGATCACCAGGCTCATGTCGTCGAGCACGGCGGACAGGTAGGCCCAGATGAGGGTGCCGATGAGCAGGAACAGCATCAGGCGCGACACCTGACGGGCGCTGATGAGCCCGGTCTGGCCGGCCTCCTTGGCGATGAAAGTGATGGCCAGGGTGTTGACCACCCCGTAGACGAGCCACACCAGCTCCCACGCCCAGTACCGCTTCCACAGGTTCGTCTGGCGCTCGACGAAGGCCCAGCCGAGCGCCACCCGCCGGGGGGCGAGGGCGGGCAGTACTCCCTCAGCCGTTGCCATCTGGTCCCTCCTCCTCGTCCTCTTCGATGTCGCGGCCGGTCAGCTCCATGAACACCGTCTCCATGTCGACCTCGTCGAGGGGACGGGCGCCGGCCACGCCCTTGCGCAGATCGAGGGGCGTTCCCTCGGCCACGATCCGCCCCCCGGCCAGGAAGGCGATGCGGTCGCAGAGCAGCTCGGCCTCTTCCATGTCGTGGGTGGTCAGAAGGATGGCCACCCCGTCCTCGCCGCGGACCTCGGCCACGAACCGCTGCACGTCGCGCTTGCTGCGGGGGTCGAGGCCCGTCGTCGGCTCGTCGAGCAGCATCAACCGAGGCGAGGTGAGAAAGGCCCGGGCCACCGCCACCTTCTGCTGCTGCCCTCGGGACATGTGCAGCATCGGCTCGCGGGCCTTGTCGCCATCAACCCCGAGCCGCTCGAGGATCGCGGCGCTGCGGCTCCTCACCGCCCCGCCCGACAGGCCGTAGGCCCGGCCGAAGAACCGGAGGTTCTCCATCGGCGACATGGCCCGGAAGAACGAGGGGTCGGCCGACACCCGGTTGAGCAGGGGACGGACGGCCAGCGGGCGGCGCACGGCGTCGTGCCCGAAGACGTAGACCTCGCCGGCGTCGGGCAGCAGCAGGGTCGACAGCATGCGGATCAGGGTCGACTTGCCCGACCCGTTGGCGCCGATGACCCCATAGATCTCGCCGGCGTCGACCTTGAAGGACACGTCGTCGACGGCGGTGTGGACCCCCCGCCGGCGGCTGCGGGCCAGGCCCGGCACCCTGCGGCGGCGGAAGCGCTTGGTGACCCCGCGCACGTCGAGCGCCAAACGGTGGTCGGGCTCAGGGTGACGGGCGGTCGGCTCGGTACTGATCACGGCTTCCTCCTCCAAATCCCGGGGGCGTCGGGCGACGCCGGGGCCGGGCGCGCCGATCAGCGCGCCGGATGTCCGGGCCCTCGAAAGGCGAGGAGGACCGCGGACTCAGTAGTGAGGGAAGCCGGGTGTCATCGGCGGCAACCTATCCGGGCCGCCGCCGACGTGCAGGCGAATTTCGCTCAGGCGGTGCGGGCGAGGGAGAGCTCGGTGGAAAGGCGCCGGCGCAGGGAGCGTCGGGTCCGCTCGGCCACCCCGCCCCAGATGCCTTGGCGCTCGCAGGTGACGACCGACCAGGTGAGGCATTCGATCCTCACCGGACAGGACAGGCAGATGGCCTTGGCCCGGTCCGAAGCCTGCCCCCGCTCGGGGAAGAAGATCTCCGGGTCGGCGCCGAGGCACGCCGCCGCCGGCCGCCACTCGAGGCTCATCACGTCAGAGGTGGCGAGACAGCCGGCCACGTCGCGGGCCAGCGCACCCACCCGCTCGGCCCTTCGTCCACCGGGGGCGCCTTCGGGGCGGGCCACGAAGCGCCCGTCCGATCCCCGAGACGGCGGCGCCAGAACTGCACCGGCATCGTCGGACATCGTGTCGGTCACGTCGGTGAGTTCATACATGTTCGGTCCCCTTGTTAGAAACCCGGTGCGTCGCGGCGCGCCGACGCATCAGACCCGGGCCATGTTGGCGAAGCGCGCGTAGTGGTCGAGGAAGGCCAGGCGGGCCACACCCGTCGGACCGTTGCGGTGCTTGGCGACGATGATCTCCGCAGTGCCACGGTCCTGTGACTCGGCGTTGTAGATCTCGTCGCGGTAGATGAACATCACTACGTCCGAGTCCTGCTCTATCGCACCGCTTTCGCGAAGATCGGCGAGCATCGGACGCTTGTCGGCACGTGACTCGAGCGTGCGCGACAGCTGGGAGAGAGCGACAACAGGGACCTCGAGTTCGCGGGCGAGGATCTTCAAGCTGCGGCTGATCTCGGAGATTTCGACCTGCCGGTTCTCCGCGTTGCTGCGCCCCGACATCAGCTGCAGGTAGTCGACGACGACGAGGCTCAGGTCTTCGCGGCTCTTCAACCGGCGGGCCTTGGCGCGGATGTCCATGACGGTGACGTTCGGGTTGTCGTCGATGAAGATCGATGCCTCACCCAGGCGTCCGATGGCGTGGCTGATCTTCGACCAATCCGCTTCGTGCAGCCGCCCGTTGCGCATGCGGGTGGCGTCCACCCGGGCCTCGGCGCACAGAAGGCGTTGGGTGATCTCGAGGTGGCTCATCTCGAGAGAGAAGAACAGGACCGTCCGCTGCGCCTCCATGGCGGCGTGAGCGGCGATGCCGAGAGCGAAGGCCGTCTTACCCATGCTCGGGCGGGCGCCGATGACCACCAGACTTGAGGGCTGCAGGCCCGACAGCTGCTCGTCGAGGTCGTGGTAGCCGGTGGGCACGCCGGTGATGGAGTCGCCCCGCTCGTAGAGAGCCTCGAGACGGTCGAGGCTCTGCTCCAGCAGATCGCGGATGGGGGCCACCGTGTCGGCGATCTTGCGCTGGGCGACGTTGAAGACCATCGACTCGGCCCGGTCGATGGCCTCGGTGACGTCGTCGGGGATGTCGTAGCCCATCTCCGCGATCTCCGCCGCCACGCCGATGAGCCGGCGCAGCAGGGCGTGGTCGGCGACGATGCGGGCGTAGCGGCCGGCGCTGGTGGTGGCCGGGGTCGACGCCTGGAGGCTGATGAGGGTGGCCCCCCCGCCGATGGCGTCGAGCAGGCTGGCCCGGCGGAGCTCGTCGGCGACGGTGACCGGGTCCACCGGCTCGCCCTGGCTGTAGAGCGAGCAGATCGCCTCGAACACGTGGCCGTGGGCCGGCTTGTAGAAATCGTCGCTGGTGCAGGCCTCGACGGCAGAGGCGATGGCGTCGCGGGAGAGCAGCATGGACCCGAGCAGCGACTCCTCCGCCTGCAGGTCGTGGGGAGGGACCCGCGACCCGGAACGGGTCCGGCGGCGGGCGTCGTCTAGGGACTGGACCATGTGCCCACGACGTTGATGCAGCGACCCTGGGGATCGCTAGAGGTGAAACAGCGGGATTTGCTGGGGAATTCGAGGTGTACAGCTGGGGAACGACCGGTGCTCCCCTGGGGAACACCGGTGGACAACCCCCGGGTTGATCCACAGTCGAACATGTGTTCGACCATACCCGGGGGCTGTCACAGCCATGACGTCCCCCGGGGGATCAGGCGGAGACGACCTCCACCGTGATGCGGAACTCCACCTCGGGGTGGAGTTTCACCGGCACCTCGTGGACGCCGAGCGACTTGATCGGCTCGTGCAGGTCGAGCCGGCGACGGTCGAGGTCGGTGCCGGCCTGGGCCGCCACCGCCTCGGCGACGTCGGCTGCCGTGACCGACCCGAACAGCCGACCCTCGGACCCGGCCTTGGCCGGGATGCGGATGACCATCGGCACCAGCTGGCGGGCGACGACCTCGGCCGCCTCGCGGTCGCGGGCGTCCTTGAGGTCGCGGGACTTGCGCATCGACGCCGCCTGGGCCACGACGCCGTCGGTGGCCTTGAAGGCCCGGCCTTTCGGGATGAGGTAGTTGCGGCCGAACCCGTCGGCCACCTCGATGATGTCGCCCTTCTTGCCGACGCCTTCGACGTCGGTGCGCAAGACCACCCGCATCTAGACCTCGACCTCCTCGGGCTCGGCGTCGACCACTTCCTCCTCCTCGTCGACGTCGGCCTCCTCGGCCTCGATCTCGACGGCGGCCTCCGGGGCCTCGACCGTCTCGTCGCGCCGGCGCCCGCCACCCCGCCCGCCGCGCCCACCCGAGCGCTCGCTGACCGTTCGCTGGGTGTAGGGCAAAAGAGCCAGCTCGCGGGCGGTCTTGATGGCGACCGCCACCTCGCGCTGGTGCTGGGCGCAGTTGCCCGACACCCGGCGGGCCCGGATCTTGCCCCGGTCGCTCATGAACCGGCGCAGCAGGTTGACGTCCTTGTAGTCGACCCAGTCGATGCGGTCCTTGCAGAAGATGCAGACCTTCTTCTTGGTCCGCCGGCCGGCGTCTTTGGGCGCCCGTTTGCGGTCGCGGTCGCGGTCACTGCCACGGGCCATTAGAAGGGCTCCTCGTCGTAGCCGTAGCCACCGCCGTCGGCCTGGGGCCGCCCGCCCCCGCCGCCCCGGGGGGCCCCGGCGGCCTCGGGGGCCCGCCGCTCGTTCTTGGTGACCGTGGCCGTGGCCCAGCGCAGGCTGGGACCGATCTCGTCGGCGACGATCTCGATCTTGGAGCGCTTGTCCCCCTCGGGGGTCTCCCAGCTGCGCTGCTCGAGCCGGCCGGTGACGATCACCCGGGCGCCCCGGCTCAGGCTCTCGCTGGCGTTCTCCGCCTGCTCGCGCCAGCACACCACGTCGAAGAAGGAGGTGGCCTCCTCCCACTCCTGGGTCTGGCGGTTCTGCCAGCGGCGGTTGACCGCCAGCCCGAAGCTGGCCGTGGCCTGACCGCTGGGGGTGAACCGCAGCTCCGGATCGCGGGTGATGTTGCCCACGACGGTCACAGTGTTTCCGTTCGACATGTCCCTAGCTCCGTTCTTGTGCGCCCGCCTCGGCCATCTGCCCCTGCTCCGGCGGCGGGGCCGGACGAGTCCGGCCGGCGACGTGGTCAGGGATGCGGATGATCTTGTGGCGGATCACCTCGTCTGCGAGAAAGAGGATCCGGTCGAGAGCCGCCACCGTGGCCGGCTCGGCCGACATCTCGATGAGGGTGTAGTAGCCCTCGGCCCGGTGCTGGACCTCGTAGGCGAACCGCCGGCGGCCCCATCGGTCGACCCGGCTGACGTTCCCCCCGGTCGAGCGGATGAGGTCCGTGGCCCGGTCGAGGATTGACCGGATCACCTCTTCCTCAAGGCTGGCGTCGAGAATGACCACGACCTCATAAGGCCGCATGCTGCACTCCTCCCTCTGGACCCGTCGCCTGCGAACGGGGCCCCGGCACTCGGGGCAGGGCTATTTGGAACCTGCGGATGCTACCCGACGCCTCGGGTGGCTTCGACGGGCCCATGGCGCAACTGTGCCCGGGGGCTGTGACAGCGGGGTCGCCGCCGCCGACCGGGTGGGTCCGTCAGGGCCGGTGGGTGAGGTGCAGGGTCGGGGGCGGGGCCGGCTTGGTGGCCGGCGGCGAGGCCGGGGCCAGGTGCGGCGGCGGAGGGGGCGCCAGGGTGCGGTTGGAGAGGTAGGGGTCGGCCGGCCGGTCCGCCCCGGCGACGAGGAAGCCCAGCACGGCCAGGGCCAGGAGGGACCAGATGAGCCCCCGCAGGCGGCGGACGCCGGCCTCGGTGTCGATCCGGTGCAGGACGGCCCGCACCGCCGCCCCGGCCCAGGGCGGCGGGTCGAGCAGGTCCTCCGGCCTCACTCCGCCATCACGCGGAGGCGGCCCCGTAGGAAGCCCCGTACGGCGAGGCGCCGAGCTCCTCGCCGGGCAGGTGGTAGCTCTCGGCGTCGGAGGGGAACCGCCCGGTGCGCACGTCGTCGGCGAAGGCGGACACGGCGGCCACCGCCTCGGCCTTGAGCGAGGCGTAGCGGCGGACGAACTTCGGGGTCACCCGGTCCTCGAGGCCCAGCAGGTCGTGGAAGACGAGGACCTGGCCGTCGCACGCCGGCCCGGCTCCGATGCCGATGGTCGGCACGTCGACGGCGGCGGTGACCCGGGCGGCCACCACGTCAGGGACGCCCTCGAGGACGATGGAGAAGCAGCCGGCGTCGGCCAGGGCGACAGCGTCCTCGACCAGGGCGTCGGCCGCCCCGTGGTCGCGGCCCTGCACCCGGTAGCCGCCCATGGCGTGGACCGACTGGGGGGTGAGGCCGATGTGGCCCATCACCGGTATCTCCGAGTCGACCAGCGCCTCGACCACCGGAACACGCTTGCGCCCGCCCTCGAGCTTCACCGCCTGGGCGCCGGCCCGGATCAGGGCGGCGGCGTTGGTGACGGCGTCGGCCTCGCCTAGGTGGTAGCTCATCCAGGGCATGTCCCCGACGACCAGCGGCCGGGGGCGGGCCCGGGCCACGGCGGCCACGTGGTGGGCCATGTCCTCCACCGTCACCTGCAAGGTGTCGTCGTAGCCGAGCACCACCATGGCGACCGAGTCACCCACCAGGATCAGATCGACCCCGGCCTCGTCGGCGATCCGGGCCCCCGGCGCGTCGTAGGCGGTGACCATGACGAGCGGGTCCTGCCCCGCCGCCCGTTTGCGCGCACGCAAGGCGGGCACGGTCAGCTGCTTCCCCACAGCTGCACCTCCTTCTCCGTCCAGCGCCCCACGGCTGCCGGCGGCGACCCCAAGTGTACTGTCAACCTCGGTGGAACGAGTCTGCGAGAACTGCGCCCGGGAGGACGACGACCTCGTAGTCGTTAACCGTCTGTACGTGGTGCCAGAGGCTTGGGACACGCCCGGCTCCACGACGAGAGTGGACACCACCGAGCTGTGGTGCTTCTCGTGCCGCTCCATGTACCCCCACGAGGTCGCCCCCGAAGCCTGAGGGGCGAACGGACGGACCCTATGGCGGGGCGCCCGCCCCCAGGGTGGGCCTGGTGGTCGTGGTCGTCGCCGGCTGGGAGGTCGTAGTCGACCGGGGCTGGGTCGTGGTGGTGGTCGACCCGCCGGTGGTGGAGGTGGTCGACGATCCGGAGCCGCCGGAGGTGGTGGTGGTGGTGGCGCCCCGACCCCCGGCCGTGGTCGCCGTGGTGCCCGAGGACGAACCCGACGAACCCGACGAGCCCGACGAGGAGCTCGACCCGCCGGAGGCCGAGGACCCGGTGGGCGGCGGGTTGTATCCGGCCCAGAAACCGGTGAGGAGCTTGCCGGGGAACGAGGTGAGCTGCGGGAAGGTGCCGGTGTCCGAGCTGCCCAGGGCGTTGGTCATGAACCGCTGGAAGATCGTCGCCGGCAGGGTGCCGCCCGACACCTTCTGGCCCTTGACGTCGAGCATCTGGCGGGACTCGCTGCCCGGATAGCCCATCCACACGGCCGTGGTCATGGTGGGCGTGTAGCCGATGAACCAGGCGTCGTTGTAGTTCTCGGTCGTGCCGGTCTTGCCGGCCAGCTGGTGCCCCTTGACCTGGGCGCCGGTGCCCGTGCCGTGCTCGACCACCTGGCGCAGGGCGTAGTCGACCTGGGTGACCTCGGACTTGTTGAGGACCCGGACCCGGGGCGGGGCGTCGTCCCACAGCACCCGGCCGTCGGCGGTGGTCACCTCGGTGATCACGTGAGGGGCGATGTGGACGCCCTCGTCGGCGAAGGTCGAGAAGGCGCCGGCCATCTCGAGGACCGACACGTTGTCGGTTCCGAGGACGAGCGAAGGGTTGGCGTGCAGCGGGGAGGTGACGCCGAGCTGGTGGGCCATGGAGATGAACGGGTCGAGCCCGATGCGCTCCTCGAGCTGGGCGTAGACCGTGTTCACCGAGTCGGCCGTCGCCTCCACCAGGTTGATGCGGTTGGGGAAGGACTCGCCCTCGTAGTTCTTGACCACGTAGTCGACCCCGTTGTTGGCCTTGGGCAGGGTGATCTGGGCCGGGGCGGTGAAGGCGGAATCGAGCGACCAGCCCTCGTGGACGGTCTCGGCCAGGAGGAACGGCTTGAACGTGGAGCCGGGCTGGCGGCCCGAGCCGCCACCGCTGCGGCCGGTGGCCAGGTTCACCTGCGACTGGGAGAAGTCGCGTCCGCCGACCATGGCCCGCACGTCACCGTTGCCGTCGACCGACACCAGCGCCCCCGCCGGCTCGGACGGGTACAGGTAGTTGTAGACGGCGTCGTAGGCCTCGGACTGCAGCTTCATGTCGAGGGTGGTGCGCACCCGGAGGCCGCCGGCGTCCACCGCCGCCTTGCCGAAGCGGTTGATGAGCACCCGGCGGACGTAGTCGACGAAGTACTGGGTCCCCTTCTCCGCCATCACCACCTGGGGCGGGCTGTCCTTGGGGTTGATCACGTAGGAGTCCACCGTCTGGGCCTCGACCTCGTCGCGCTGGAACGGGCTTATGTCGTGGTAGCGGACCATCTCCTCGAGGGTGACGTTGCGGCGCCGGTCGGCCTCGTCCGGGTGGTCGATGGCGTCCGCCGTCTGCGGCGAGCGGATCAGGCCGGCCAGGTAGGCGCCCTCGCGCAGGCCCAGCTTCGACACGTCCTTGCCGAAATAGGCCTGGGAGGCGGCCTCCACCCCGTAGGCGCCCCGCCCGAAGTAGATGGTGTTGAGGTACCGCTCGAGCACCTGGTCCTTGGACAGGGTGCGCTCGAGCTTGACGGCGATGGCCGCCTCCTTGATCTTGCGCAGGAGGGTCCGCTCGGAGCCGACGTAGACGTTCTTCACGTACTGCTGGGCGATGGTCGAGCCGCCCTGCAGGGACCGGCCCCGGACGTCGGCCCACGCCGCCCGGAAGATGCCCACCGGGTCGAGGGCGCCGTGCTGGTAGTAGGCGTGGTCCTCGGTGTCGAGCACGGCCCGCACCACGACGTGGGGCACCTGGTTGAGCGCCACCGGTATCCGGTTCTGCCCGTTGTCGAAGGTGGCCAGCCGGTTACCGGACGCGTCGGTGAGGAACGTCGTCTGCCCTTCGACCGTGGCGGGAGGCAGCGGCGCCTGCAACAGGAGCCAGGCGAAGCCGGCCAGGGCCACGAAAGCCAGGAAGACGAGGAGGAAGAGCAGCCGCCGGTAACGCCACAGCCAGGTGGGGCGTCTCCGGGTCCGCCTCCCGTCCCGCCGACTCAGCTCCGGCGGCGGTGGCCGACGGGGAAGCTGCGTGCGAGGTGGTTCCAGGCGCACTCGGGGCAGACCTCAACGACGTAACAGGCGAGCTCGTGGGCCCGGCGGGCCAGCCGGGTCAACTCGGCGCTGCTGGTGACGCACTGGCCCGACGGGGGCAGGCGCGGCCCGAAGGCGTAGGAGACCAGCACCACCTCGGCCTGCTCGCAGATCGGGCACTCCTCGCCGGTCGCCTCGCCCACGCTGCGGGCGGCCCGCAGCAACTCGGGATGAGCGACGCATATCTCGTCCTTGGAGACCCTCCCTTTGCGGAACTCGCTGATGACAGCGTTGCGCGCCAGCCGAAAGTCGACCAGGCCAGTGGGCATGCCCGCCGGCGAGCCCGCCAGCGACTGGGGCATGGAGCGCATGACGGACGAGGCTACCGCCAACCGGGCGAACAGCCGCCCCGAGGGGTAAATCTGAGCCGTGCCCTCAGACAAGCGAACCGGGGACGGCCTGGAGGAGTACCGGCGCAAGCGCGACTTCTCCGAGACGGCGGAGCCGTCCGGTGAAGGTGACCGGGGACGGCCGCCCGCCCCCCGCCCGGCGCTGCCACCCGACCTGCCCGAGGGGGTGGAGACCGGCTCTTTCGTGGTACAGCAGCACGGCGCCCGGCGGCTCCACTGGGACTTCCGTCTCGAGGTGGGCGGGGTGCTCAAGTCGTGGGCGGTGCCTCGGGGCCCGTCCACCAACCCGGCGGAGAAGCGTTTGGCGGTGCCAACCGAGGACCACCCGCTCGACTACCAGCACTACGAAGGGGTGATCCCTCGGGGCAACTACGGGGCGGGGCCGTCGCTCATCTGGGACCGGGGCACCTACGTGAACATCAGTCACGACCGGCGGGGCCGGCCCGTCCCCATGGACAAGGCCCTGGCCAAGGGCCACGTGTCGGTGTGGCTGGCCGGAGAGAAGCTGGCCGGGGGCTGGTCGCTCACCAGGATCGAGGGGGACTCGACGGCCGGCAAGCAGGCGTGGCTCCTGGTCAAGCGGGCCGACCCCGCCGCCGACGCCGAGCGCGACATCGTCGAGGACTCGCCCCGCTCGGTCGTGAGCGGGCGGACCCTCGAGGAGCTGTTCGCCGAAGAGGGGTGACCGGGTAGGAACAGCCCGTGCCCAAGGATCGTGAACAGCTGACCCCCGCCGAGGCCGAAGACGCCGAGAAGCTCGAGACCCGCCGCGGTCAGGGCTCGGGCGGCACCGGACGCGACGTGCTCGAGTCCGAGCGGTCCGCCCCGGGCCGCTCCGCATCTCACTGAGCGGCCGACCCTTCAGCCCCGGCCCCCGTCACATCCGCGCCGCCGGGTGGCGTCCGCCATATCCTGGACCTCCGTGGAGTGGCTCATCATCGCCATCGCCACCAGCACGGCCCGGCGGATCGGGGAGATCGGTTTCGCCATCGGCGCGCTGGGCGCCCTGCTGATCGCCTTCGGCGCCTTCACCCAGGCCGGGGCCGACCCGAACGCGGCGGCCGCCGGGCGGCGCATGTCGGAGACGGTGGGCGGCTTGATGCTGGGGGTCTGCTTCGTGCTCCAAATCGTCAGCCTGCACTGGGCCTGAACCACCGATGCCGGCGAGACGGGCGGCGGCCCTGGCCCTGACGGCCGCCACCACGCTTGTCGCCGGTTGCTCGAGCGGGGGCCCCCGGTCGAGCTCCACCACCTCCTCCACCACTGCGCCCACATCGACGTCGGCGCCGACGTCGTCGAGCACCACTGCGCCCGGGACGGTGGCCCTGACGGCGTGGGGAGCGACGCTGCCGGAGTGGAACAACAACCACACCGCCGACCCCTCCTCACCCGGCAGCTACTGGCCCCGGCTGCCCGACGGCCTCGACAGCTACACCTCGCTCGGGCTGGTCGGTGGGCGGGTCATCCACTACGTCCTCAACTTCGACCCGGCCCAGAACGAGGCGGACTCCAAGCAGTCGCTGGCCAACGAGCTGCCCACCGACGCCAAAGTCGTCTCCTCGCGTCTGCTGCCCGGATGCGAGCAGGTCGTCGAGTCGAGCCCGACGCTGGCCTCGCTCACCCACGCCGACGTGCTGGGAGAGCTGGAGAGCAGCGGTGGGTTCGATCCCTCCGCCGTCACCCGTCTGGTGCTGTCGGCGACCACTCCCGGGTCGCCTCCCCCCTCCAGCTGCTGAGCCCCCGGCCCCCCGGCCCGGTGGCCTGGACCGGCTCGGGTCCGGGCGGTCGGGCGGGGAGCAGGCTGGCCAGCACGGTGCGGTAGCGCCGGTCGTGGAACAGCTTGGCGGTGAGGGTGTGCCGGGGAACGGGCGCCCACGCCACCGCGGCCAGCAGGGCGCCGGCCAGCGGTCCGGCCACGTAGACCCAGAACGCCGGCCACACCCACAGCACCAGGTCGGGGCCGAACGTGCGGGCCGGGTTGAGGCTGGTGCCGGTGTAAGGCGCGCCCTGCCAGACGAGCACGGCCACCGCAACCACGTTGGCCACCGGCGTCCACCGGGCCGTCCTCGACGACGACAGGAAGGCGAACAGCACCAGCACGTACACCCCGGTCATGAGCGCCTCGACGGCCAGGACAGCCGGCGGCGACAGTCCCCGCCCGGGCGACGTCACCCCGATGGCCAAGCCGGCGCCGCCCCACGCCAGGCGGACCAGGGCGGCCCCCAGCACCGCGCCGGCGGTCTGGAAGGCGGCGTAGCCGACGACGTCACCCCGGTGGACGTGGCCCTGGGTGGCGAAGGCCACCGTCACCGCCGGGTTCAGGTGGGCGCCGCTGCGCCGGCCCAGAGGGGACACCGCCACCAGGCTGCCGGTGGTGGCGAAGAGCACCCCGGTGACCAGCCGGCGCAGGGAGGCCGAGTGGATCGCCTCGGCCACCGGCGAGTGGCGGCCGAAGTCGAGGGCGACCGCTGACAGCCCGCCCAGCACCAGCACGGCGGTGCCGATCAGCTCGGCGAACCACTCGTGCCAGTGCCAGCCCCACGGCAGGGCTGGGGGCCCGGGGGCCCCTCGGCGGCGGCCGCCGGGGCGGCCGGGCGGTGGGCGGATGGGCGCACGGGCCGGCGGGCTGCTTTGGCGCTCGTGCGCATGGATGCGCATTTTTCCCAAGGGCCACCCCCCGATGCGCCCCGCACCCGGCTCCCACGGACGGCCGGTCAGGCCGGGCGCCACCGCCGGGTGGGCTCGGCGTCCGCCACCAGGCCCGACAGCCGGCCCCGGTTGGCCGCCACCACCCGGTAGGCGGCGTCGATCAGGCCCCGCCCGGCCGAGCTCCCCTCGGCCCAGGAGACCGCCGGGCCCAGCCCCGGGATCCGCCGGGCCAGCTCGGCCACCCCGGCGCCGGCGCTGCGGACGGCGCCGCCGGGCAGCCACACGTGCATGGAGGACATCCGCTCCTCAACCGGCAGGTCACCCAGCAGGCGGGCGGCCACCGGGTCGGCGAGCGGCACGATGTCCAGGTCCTCGAAGCGACGATCGGCCCTGACCAGGGCCGCCAAGCGGCGTCAGAGCTTTCAGTGGTCGTCGTAGAAGACGACGGGGCGGGGATGGCCCGCAGGGCTCGGCACCACCGCGCCAGTATCCCGCGCCGGCCGGTAGCTTCCCGTCCCATGCCGCTTTTCGGCACCCCGGTCACCAGGCAGGAGGACGCCCGGCTGCTGACGGGTGGCGCCTGCTACGTCGGCGACGTCGGCCTGCCGGGGTTCGCCCACGTGGCCTACGTGACCTCCCCCGCCGCCCACGCCGTCATCCGCCGGGTGGACACGGCGGAGGCCAGCCGGATGCCCGGCGTGCTGGGCGTGTTCGGCGCCGACGACATCGACGTCGGGCCCTACCCGCCGGTGTCGCCCGACTTCCCGCCGGCGATGGCCCGCCCCCTCCTCGCCACCGGGCGGGTGCGGTTCGTGGGTGAGGCGATCGTCGCCGTGGTGGCCGACAGCGCCGAGGCCGCCGCCGACGCCGCTGACGCCGTGGTGGTCGACCTCGAGCCTCTGCCGGTGGTGGTCGACGCCGAGTCCGCCGCCTCCGGTGAGGTGCTCCTGTTCCCCGAGGCCGGCTCGAACGTGGTCGCCGAGGCGGCCGGCGGATCCGATGAGGTCGACCTCGACGGATGTGAGGTAGTGGTGCGGGCCACGTTTCACAGCAGCCGCATCGCCCCCTGCCCCATCGAACCCCGGGTCGGGGCCTGTTCTTGGGGGGACGATGGCCGGCTCACCCACTGGTCCAGCTGCCAGGGCGCCCACCCGGTCCGGGCCCTCCTGGGCAAGGTGCACGGCCTGGCCCCGGAGCAGGTGAGGGTGATCGCCCCCGACGTCGGCGGCAGCTTCGGCGCCAAGGCCCGCCCCTACCCCGAGGAGGTGCTGCTGCCGTGGCTGGGCCGCCGGGTCGGCCGGCCGGTGCGCTGGGTGCCACCGCGGTCCCAGGACATGGTGGGCCTGGGCCACTCGCGGGTGCAGGTGCAGCACGTCGAGCTGGGCGGACGGCGCGACGGGACCCTCGAGGTGCTGCGGGTGCGGGTGCTGGCCGACGCCGGCGCCTACCCGCTGGCCGGGCCGCTGCTGGCCCGCAACACCGGGGCGCTGTCGCCGGGGGCGTACCGCATCCCCTCGGCCCGCTGGGAGGCGACGGCGGTCGTCACCAACACCACCCCCACCACCGCCTACCGCGGTGCGGGACGCCCGGAGGCGGCGGCGGTGATCGAGCGGGCGGTGGATCTGTTCGCGGCCGAGGTCGGCATGGACCCGGTCGAGGTGCGCCGCCGGAACTTCATCCGCCCCGACGAGTTCCCCTACCGGTCGGCCACCGGCCTCACCTACGACAGCGGCGACTACGGCCGGGTGCTCGACGCCGCTCTAACGGCCGCCGACTACGACGGGCTGCGGGCCGAGCAGTCACGCCGGCGGGGGGGCGGCGACCCGGTGGCGCTCGGCGTCGGGGTGTCGACCTTCGTGGACCGCACCGCCGGCGTGCCCGGCTCCGAGTACGGCGCCGTCGAGGTGCGATCGGACGGCGGCATGCTGGTGCGCACCGGGTCCACCCCCTACGGGCAGGGCCACGTCACGTCGTGGGCGATGCTCGTGTCCGACCGCACCGGCGTGCCCCTGGAGATGATCGAGGTCGTCTACGGCGACACCGACGCCGTCCCCCGCGGCTCGATCACCGGCGGCTCGCGGTCGGTCCAGCGGGCCGGCTCGGCGGTGGCCGAGGCGGCCGACGCCCTGGTCGAGCGGGCCCGCCAGGCGGCGGCCGAGCTCCTCGAGGCCGACCCCGCCGACATCGTGCTCGACACCGACGCCGGCGGCCGCTTCCACGTGGCCGGCACCCCGGCCCGCGCCGTCGGCTGGGCCGACCTCGCCGCCCGAGCCGGGGAGGCCGATGAGGCCCTCAAGTGCGAGACGGATGTGGGGGGCGATCCCACCTTCCCGTTCGGCGCCTACGTGGCCGTGGTGGAGGTCGACACCGACACCGGGAGGGTGGGGCTGCGCCGGCTGGTGACCGTCGACGACGCCGGGCGGATCCTCAACCCCCTCCTCGCCGAGGGCCAGGTGCACGGCGGGGCGGCCCAAGGGGTCGCCCAGGCCCTCACCGAGGAGTTCGTGTACGACGCCGACGGCAACCCCCGCACCGCCAACCTCGCCGACTACGGGATCCCCACCGCCGCCGATCTGCCCCGCATCGAGTCCTCGCTCATCGAGACGCCCTCCCCCCACAACGTGCTGGGGGCCAAGGGAATCGCCGAGTCCGGCACCATCGGAGCGCCCCCGGCCGTCCAGAACGCGGTGGTGGACGCCCTCTCCCACCTCGGCGTGCGCCACGTCGACCTGCCCTGCACGGCGGAGCGGGTGTGGAGGGCGATCAACCGGGCCGGCGGGACAGGCGGCGGCAGCCGATAGGCCTCGCCCGGCGCGGCCACCCTCGAAAAAAGGGGCTCTCCTGACCTATCCGTGGGTGCCTGAGGAGCCCATCCTCGGCCGCACCCCGCCTCCTGCCTACGTTTTCGAGCTTCTTGAGGGCTTCGAGAACGCAGGAGGA
>JAJPHE010000013.1 GCA_021325435.1 Actinomycetota bacterium
CCATACACAGTCGGCGCCGTTGGCGTTGATGTTCTCGATCGATGGGTCGTCCAGCAGCCGCTGCAGGCGGCCGAGGCGGAACAGTGCGTCGAAGACCTCCTGGGCCAGCTCGTCGTCCTCGGCGGCGGAGCGGGCCGGGCGCCCGGCGGCCAAAGCAGCGCGGGCCTCGGCGTCGAGCGCTTCAGCGATTAATGCCCGGCCGAGCGCCTGCTCGTCGGGGCCGCCCAGCCCGGCCCGGCCGGCCGCCTCGTCGGCCCGGCGGCGCTCGGACAAGCCGGCCAGCACCTTCGAGCGGAGCCGCTCGACGAGCTCCCGGTCGGGGCTCATCGGGCTGCCTCCGCCAGGTCCGTTTTCTCAATCCCGTCCGGCTGTTCGCCGGGGGGTGCCGCGCTCTGCGGGAGCCGGGCGTCCAAGGATTCGGCCAGGCTGCGTAACGCCCGCACGAGCGGAGCCCGGGTCAACCGGCGCGACGCCGGCGAGGCGGTGGCCAACGCCGCGGCCGCCTCAGGGTCCCACGGCAGGTGCCCGACTACCTCCACCCCGAGGGTGTCAGCGATCTCTCCCGGCGGGTAGGGGCCGGCGCCCACCAGCACGACCGTGCGGGCCGTGTCCGGCCGGGCGGCCAGGAAGGCGGCCAGGGAGTTGAGGTCGGCCAGCTGCGGCCGGCACACCAGTACCGAGATATCGGCGGTGTCGAACGGGCCGGGCGGTGCGGGGGGATCGAGCCGGCCGCAGTCGACCAGGGCCAGCCCGTCCAGGTCTCCGAGCCCGGCGAGGAGCGGCCCGAGCATCGACAGAGCTGAGCGGGCCTGCTCCGCCCCTGGCGGGCCAGGCACCACCGGTGTTCCGCCGGCCAGGGCCTGGTCGTGGGCGAAGACCAGCTCCGGGTCCGACTGGCGGCGCGCCGCCGCGGCGAGGCTGACCAATCCCGGCTCGGCGGCCAGCCCGGCCGCCGCGGCCAGGGTTCCTCCCGCCGGGTCGGCCTCGACAACCACCCGCCTTCCCTCGCCCGGCCACACCGAGGCCAGCCCGACGGCGGTCGTGGTCACCGCTGCCGAGCGGACCGCCCCGAGGGCCACCACGGTCACTGCCCGGCCCCCGGGCTGGAGGAGCCGGCGGGCAGCTGCACCAGCACGGCCTGGCCCGCCGCCCCCAGCCGGGCGACGGTGGCGGCATCGGCGGGGTCGACCGACAGGCTGACTACCTCATCTGCGCTGGAACCCTGAGGCGCCGGCTGCACGCCCACCACCACCGCGGACACCGGCGACGCGCTGGCGGTTAGGGGCGTCGTTCCAGCGGAGGCCGAGTTGGCCACCGGGATCACCGCCACCGAGTCGCCGGCGGCGACCGAGGGTGGGAAGGCGCCGGCCTTGAGAGCCAAGGCCACCACGTCGGCGCCCGCCGGCCCGGGCGGCGCAGAGCCGAGATCGGCCGGGGTCAGCAACGTTCCTGGCACCAACGAAACCGAGACCGGGCGGCCCACGATGGCCGCCTCGGACCCGGCCAGGACCGGCTGGAGGCCGGCGGCCGGCGACACCCGCACGACCCGCAGGTCCGATGCTGCGAGCACCTGCCCGGCGGCCACCGGCTGGGCCACCGCCAAGACCTCCTCACCGCCCGACAGGCGCAAAGAGGCCAGCGCGAAGGCCAAGGCGCAGCCCACCACCAGCACCACCCCGGCCACCACCCAGGGGACCTGCCGGCGCCGGGCCACCGGTGAGCGGGCCGGGCCGGCCGGGCGCAGGGCGTTATGGGTGGCCTTGCCGTTGGTCGAGACCTTCTCGGTCGCTACCGCCATGGACGCTCCTTCCTCACGAGCTGGGGTCGTTGTTGATCGCCTGGGACTCCGCCACCCGCACCCACGCCGTCGCCGACGGCCCCGCCACCAGCCCCAAGCTGCCGCCTCCCGGCGCCCCCGCCGCCGTCCAGGCCGCCTGGTAGTAGACCGTGGCGGTCACCCGGTACGCGCCGTTCGGCTGGCCGGCCGAGCTGGTCCTCCAGGTGTAAGAGCAGTACGTGGTGGCGTTCGGGTTCGACGAGTCGTACGGGACGCCCGGGCCCTGGCATGTCACCGAATGGCCGTCGCCCATGTCCCACACCACCTCGGCCGGGGTCGCGGTCGCCGTCGCCGACACCGGCCCAGCTGCCGCAGTGGCCGACAGCGGACGCCACGCCGAGGCGTCGACCCAAAGCCAGCTCGACACATTCACCAGCTGGTCCCGATCCGGCGGCGGAGCCATCTCGATCGTCGGCGCCGGCAACGGCAACTGAGACACCGCTTGCTGTGCCAGCACCGCCGGGTTGACCGCCGGCGCCGCCGGCTGGTTGCCAGTCGTCACCCAGATCACCGGCATCGGATCGATCGTCCCCGGGCCCATGCACACCGGGTCCACCCACTTTCCCGGCATGGGGCCCCCCGGACCGAGGACCTGCAAGGCGCCCGGGCCGGTGTCTACGTAACGGCAGCCATAGGGCTGGTTCGGATTCGGTGGCCCGGGAGGCGGATCGGGTCGGGCGGCTTCGGCCCATGGAGAGCCAGGCGACGGCGTCCAATACGTCTCGTGTCCCGCCTCGATCGTGATTGTCCCGTCGTTGCCACTCGCGCTGGTGGTGGACCACTGCCCCTGAGAGTCGGATGCCCAAGCGCTGGTTCCGGGGACGGCGCTGATGACCGCTAGTACGAGCCCGGCCGTTAGTAGCCGGGTGGGCAACTCCCTTCGGTGACCTTCACGGTGGCCACCTTCCAGACTTCCGGTGCCACTTGCTGAACCTCGGCGGTCACCCCGTCGTGTTCGGGCGGCGTCACCGGTGGTACGGGCTTTCCGGTCTTGGCGTAGACCAACTCGGAAGAGCTGTAGAGGCAGTCGTGCACCACGGCGTTGTCGCCCGATATGGACACGAGCCTTGGGTAGAGCTGCACATCGCCCCGGCCGACAATCCCATTCATCTGGTCCGCGACCAGTATCCGGCGGACCGACTGCAACTCTTCTCCGGTCATGGTCTGCGCCAAGGCCGGCCAGGCGGGGTCTGCCTGGGCCAGCGCCTGATTGAAAGCCGCCTGAGCGGCCCGGTAGGCGGAGAGGACGGCCGTCGCCCGTGGATCGGTGGTCGTTGTCGTTGTCGCCGGGGCCGCAGACCGGGGGTGGGAGCTGCCGCAGCCCGCCACCAGCAGACCCAGGACCGCGCACGCCGCCGGAAGGAGCCACAACCTGGTCAAAACGGACGACCGGCTCATGCCACAGCGTACGACGGTCGGCACCCGGCAAGGCGGCATCGGCCTGCTCTCCGTGGTTGACAAAAGGGACGAATGGGTACAGGAGGTGTCGAGATCGATCTGGTAGTTGCTGGGAGGCTCGGGGTCCGATGGCAGGCCGGCTGACCAGGGCGGCATAGGCGGCCGCCGGGCTGGGAGGGACGTGCGACGACCCTCCCTGGTCCCCTGCGTACGGGCGGCGATCCGGACCCATCGCCAGTACAAAGATCCAGTTGGCCCGCGGTAACAGAAGAATTCGCCCAAGAGGGAGATTTATCCCTCACCTGGGCTGAAGCGTGGAGCGACGTGGCCTCGACGGCCCGAGGGGTCCTGCTCCGGCGGGGAGCCCCGCGGTCAACGGTCGACGACGCCATACAGGTCGCCGCCGAACGAGCCCTCCGTCGGCGGGAGCCTTTTGATGGCATCCCGGGCTGGACCAACTGGACGATCAAGGTCGCTTGGCACGAGGTGCAGGCCGAGTGGCGTCGCCAGGCCAGAGTCGAGACCGGAGAGCCCCCCGACCGGCCGGACACGGCGGACCCGGCCATCGTGGCCGAGCATCGGCTGGATCTGGAAGCCGTGGCTTCAGCCCTCTCCGGACTCAAACCGGCCGACCGCGCCGCCGCTATCGAAAGCCTCAATGAGGATCCGGACCGAGCGGAACCCCTATCGCCTAGCGAGAAGATGCGGCGCTATCGGGCTCGGCGACGGCTGGCAGCGGAACTGGCTCACTGGAGGGACCCCGGCCGACGAAGCAGTCACGGACGCTGAGGTCCACTATTCATCCGTCAACTCCTCCTAGCGTGGTCTCGTTGTCCGAGACGATCGACCTCCTGAACTGGCTTCGCCAACAGTGCGACGAGTTCGTGTTCCTCCCCGCCGGTGTCTACGTCGAGCAAGGGGAGCACAGCTGGCCACTTACGGCGCAGAACCCGCAGGATCTGACCGCCAAGCTTGAAGACGGAGGCCACCTAGTCTCGTTGCCCAAGGAGTCAGCTGCGCTCGCGAACGTCATTGAGGTCGCCCTGGTCGACTTCCTCCTCGAACGCCTGGAGGCCCTCGCCGGCGCCGCTGGCCAGCGAGGTCAAGAGCGCAGCTATCCCGACCTCGAGATCACCGGGGAAGCGTTTGGCGGAGGCTTTCACGCCGTCGACGTCAAAATGGCCAGGTTGAAGAAGTCGGGGCTCCAGACCCAGTCGCGCTGCACGCTCTACACCGGTAACACGTACTTCAAGTGGCCGACCATCCGCTGGCCGGGGATGTACCGCCCCTTCGATGACTACTCCAGCCATGTCGACATCATTGGTCTGTACCGCTTGGACGTCGGCTACCGGGGTCGGGTCCGCGACCTTCAGCTCCTAGTTCACGAACCGTGGCGGATCGCCTCCAAGGAGCGTTCGAGCACCACCAGGGAGTACATCGGCGCCGTCATGGATGTGGCCGCCTTGCAAGATGGCCGGGGAGAGTTCAGCACCGAGGCCGACTTCTACCGGTACTGGCGCGCCTACCAGTTCCGGGTGCCGAAGGCGGTCGAGCGCCAGCTCCAAAAGGCCCTCCGGGAGCAGGGCAGCCGGGGGGACTAGGAGCCGCAGCGGGATGAGGGTCACACGGGCTTCCTAGCCTTGACGGCGTGCTTGACCTTTGGTCCACCGTTGACGCCGAGGAACCTGGCAGGATCGACCGGATGACTGTCCGCGGGGTGGCCTTGTCCCTTTTCTCCGGGGCCGGCGGGCTCGACCTCGGAGTGGAGGCCTCCGGCTTCCGCACCGCGGCGGCGGTCGAGATAAACGACGATGCCGCCGACACGCTGGAGAAGAACTTCAGCGGGTTGACCAGCCCCGTCATCCGAAGGTCGATCCTGGACGTCCCTACCAAGGAACTTGTTAGGGCAGCTGGCCTCAAGGGACGGGAGCGGCCTGAGCTGCTCGTCGGCGGGCCGCCTTGCACCCCTTTCTCCAAGTCAGGATTCTGGCTGGAGTGGAAGCGAGCAGGGCTGGACCCCGATGCGAGCTTGCTCCAGGCTTACACCAGGGTGCTGGCCGAGGCGAAGCCCCGGGCGTTCATCTTGGAGAACGTCTACGCGCTCACCTACCGCAACAAGGCCAGCAGGCCTGCGTTCCAACGCCTGCTCCAGGAGATCGCCGACGCCGGCTACCACTGCTCGTGGGCCGTGCTCAACGCTGCTGACTATGGCGTCCCCCAGCTACGACCGCGCCTTTTCGTGGTCGGCAGCCCTAAGGGAACTCCCCTGCCGCAACTCCCGCCACCAACCCACGGTGGCAGCTGGGAGCGACGCCAGACCGGGGGTGGAGAGGTCCCCCACGTCACCGCTGGGCAGGCACTGGCCGGATTGGTCACCTCCCCTGAACCAGAAGAGGTCGTACGCGGCAGTTGGGGCCATCTGCTGCCCGGCATCCCGGCCGGTGACAACTATCTCTTCTACACAGCCGAGCGAGGTCATCCCGATCCGGTCTTCAAATGGCGGAGCCGGTACTGGTCCTTCTTGCTCAAGCTGTCTCCGGACCGGCCCGCGCCGACGATCCAGGCTCACCCTGGCCCGAACGTCGGGCCCTTCCACTGGGAGAACCGCAGGCTGCGGGTGCCGGAGCTGAAGCGACTTTTCACCTTCCCAGATGAGTTCACATTTGTCGGCAGACGAAGCTCTGTCCAAGCACAAGTTGGCAACTCGGTAGCACCATTGCTGGCTCACCAGGTGGCCGAGGCAGTCGCTCACTACATTCGTTAGCCGATGTCGGAACGGTGGCGGCAGCCCTTTGCCTCTAGCGACACGATGCGCCGCAAGATGAGCGCGTTCCCCCGGCGCGACACAAGCCCGGAACTTGCGCTGCGTCGAGAACTGCACCGGCGCGGCCTGCGCTACTTCGTGCACCGCCGACCCATCCCGACCCTACGACGCCAAGCTGACGTCGTCTTCCCGAGGATGAAGGTGGCGGTCTTCGTCGATGGCTGTTTCTGGCACGGGTGCGTCGATCACGGCCGCCGTGAGCACCGAACCAATGGCTGGTACTGGCCGGAGAAGATCCAGCGGAACTTCGACAGGGATCGAGATACCGACCTCCAACTGGTTGGTGCCGGATGGGCAGTCTTCCGTGTTTGGGAGCATGACGATCCGGCAGCGGCGGCTGAGGCGATCAGGGGCCTCGTCCGGTCACGTATACCTGAGCCCTTGATCGCACTTAGAGCTGGACTAGGCAAGACTCCGAAGCCAAGCACGCGAGCGCCACTCCGAGCCTCGGATTAGGACTGCTCAAAGGCCGTGTGTGGAGGCCGTCTCGACGACTGCCCTGACGTCAGCGGCGCGCAGCAGGCGCCCAGAAGTGGGGCTCAACAGCCGGTTCAACCAATCCGCTCCCGGAAGCCTGGGCTCCGTGTCCGCTCTCGCCTCGCCCCGCTCTCTGGCTGTGCCGGACCCGTACCGGGTCCTGTAGGACGAAAATAGCTGGGCGCTGAAATCGAACAGAGCCAGCGCTGCGTCTACGTGGAGGATGGTGACCTCGTTTCGCCCTGCCCTTGCGGCGTCGTCGTTCACCGACTCGGCTGCCACGAGTAGGCAACCGAGGACGTTCGCTCTCGGGTGGCGATCCTGCTCCTCGCGAACCTGCCCCAGCAGCTGGTTCACGTCGTCACGTGCTACTGGGTGCGGGCTCGTCTTGACCTCCCACATCCTTCGTTGGCCCTTTCGAGGAGTTGCCCAGGCCCAGCGGACATCGCTGGCGCTCGGCCCCGTGGGCCTGTCTCCGGAAGCGCCGCATAGTCGAGCGAGGATCTCGACGGCCTCGGCCCGCTGATCGTGGGTCCCCGTGAGGTGATTCCGGGCTTCGGCGATGCGGGCGGGCAGCCGTGCGCCGGCTTCGCGCAGCCACTCGTCCCACGCTAGGAAAAGGGCGTCATAGACGGTGGGGTCCAGCCGTCTACCAGCGAGGCTCTCGGCGGTCCGGGCAAGCCTGACAAACCAGGCCGTTCGAGGCGCGGCCTGGACAGCGTCCTCGACCGCATGGCGGGCCGCCGGCAGGTCGGTGGACCGACCGCTGTCATGGAGGGCGTGAGCTTGGACGTAGCGCCAGAAGGCACTGTGCTCGGGCTCGCCCGAGTCGGCCAACTTCTGGGCCGCCGCCTCGGCGTGCCTGGCGGCTCCGCTGTGATCGCCGAGCCACAGACGCGTGACCGCTGTGACTTCGTCGTCGGCGCTGTCCGTTACGGACCTCGGGCCCCAACTCCGCCCCGGACGACTGCGGCCCGGTCGTCGCCGAGGCGACGCTTCGGCTTCGTCCTCTGGCGCCTCAGGCTGGCGGTGGGTCGCCCAAAACTCGCCGGCCGATTGCCGGACGGCCTGCCAGCCCCCTCCGTGTCGTTCCAGCGCGAATCGGACAGCTGGCGCAGCGTCTGCACCGATGCTCGCCCTCACCGCACTGTCAGCCAGCGCGGCGGCGAACCCGGGGTCAAGACCGAGGTACAGAGCGCTGTCGTCGTGGGTACGGTTGGCCCGTCCGAGGGCTTGGGTGACCCGTTGGCCGACTCGATGGCGCATGTAGGTGGCGTCGCCGAGGTAGGCGACGGCGAAGCGCTCGAACTCGGTGGAAGCGGCAGGCACGCTGGGGATGAGAACCAAGCGGCATGTGTCGCCGGGGAGGTCGAGCCCATCGAAGCGGCCCGCGGTGACCAGTTGGGCCCCCGAACTTTGCCGCCACTTCTCGAACGGCGCATCATCGCCTGCTCGCAGCCGGAAGACGGCCTTGCCCTCCTCGCTCAGGGCGGCTTCTACCTGGTCGGCCTCGCTGTTGCTGGCGCACAGCCAGGCTGCCCGCCCGGGCCCGTCGGTCGCCGCAGCCTCGACTTGTTCGAGAGCGAACCTGAGAACCTCGTCGGAGAAGCGGTCGTCGGACCCAGGGTTGACGAGGAACGTCCGACGCCCGGTGGTGGTAGTGCACAGCTCCCTGGGTGTGTCGATGGTGGCGACCGGGTACGTACCGAGCCGTCGCTGTAGGTCACCGGGGCTTCCTAAAGTTGCCGATAGGTATAGCCGGCGTCGGGCGCGGGCGTATCCCGGGACAGTTTGGGTGGGTGGATGGTAGGGCCGGATCTCGATGCCGGTTGGGCCGACTAGGACTCCGCAGCGAGTCAGGTTGGGAGCCAGGGTGCGCCAGACGATCCGGGCGTCACGGCTTTGCTGCAGGTAGTCCGACACCCCGATGGCGTCGCTAGCGCTGGTCGCGACGGCGGCCCAGTCGTTGAAGGCTATGAGCTCGGGGGGGCTGCCCAGAGGCGCAGCGCCATCCCGCAGTGCCCGGAGGGTGGGGTAGGCATCTGCGGCGCTGTGGAGGACAAGCTCGCAGATCGTTTCGTATAGGACTCGGCCGCCAGGTGCAGTTCGGGGGACCCTTAGGGTGAACAGGCCAGATAGAGGTTGTTCGGCGAGGTGGGCGTCGTCGAGGATCACCAGGTCGGCTGGCTCCACGCGCGGGTTGCTGTTGAAGTAGACCCAGTAGTTCATGACGCCGACGGCCTGTGCTTGGTGGTAGTCGTCGAGGGCGGCGCCCGGGTAGTCGCCGCCGGCGAACCGGTGGGCCACGAGGCCGGATAGTGATGCGGCCTGGCCCATGACCTGGTCGGCGAGCTGGCGCGTCCCTGTGAGGTAGGCCACCGACATGCCCTCGTCAAGGGCCCAGTCGGCGATTAGGAGGCCGATGAGCGTCTTGCCCTCGCCCGTCGGCAACTCGATGCCGAGGTCAGAGGTGGCGGTGTGCTCGTCGGCGAACTGGCCGAGGACGTGGGCTTGGGAGGGCCGCAGTCCGCCCGGGAACACCCCTGGGCCCAGGGTGCGTAGGCGCTCGGCGAAGTCCAGGGGCGGCACCCCTCCATTGTGGCCAGGTCGCTTGCACGGGTTTGGCGCGTGTCTGACGCACCCCGGGACCAGAGCTCGGCGGAGAAATTCGGCCGGCGGCCTCTGGCGCCGACGGAGGCGGTCCCGCCCTGGGGGCAGGCGGCGGGTGTTACCGATGGACGACTCTTTATACGTGAAGCAGATGCCGGGGTCGCCAGGAGAGCCGACCGTGGCCGACGAGGTGCCTGTCCAGGAGGGGAGCGCGCTGGTCGGCGATGCCCTCCGGGCGGCCGCGGAGGCGGTGGCGGCGGGCGACGCTTGGGGGGCAGTCGAGGCTCTGTGGGCCAGCCCCGTCCTCGACGGGATGGTCCGACGAGTGCGCCAGCGTTGGCCCTGGCTACCCGACGACGACGTTGACCGGGCCGTCGGCGAAGCGTTCGACGCCTTCCACGCGGCCGTGTTGGCGGGCGAGACGATCCGCCACCCCGTTCACTGGCTCGCCCAGACCGTCCGCAACCGGGCCGCCCAGATCATGCGGGACCGAGCCAGAGAGGTACCCCAGGACCCGGGACGCCTCGGCGCTATCGCTCACGGTGGCGAGCCGGAGCTGGTGCTGGCCGCCGAGGAGCGTCGGGCCCGTGCGGTTGCCCACGCCCGCCGGCTGCTGCCCCGCCTGGGGCAGGCGAACGTCCAGGCGGTGATGGAGGTGGTGATCGACGCGGTCGACCGCCAGGTGCCCTCACTTTCAGTGGTCGACATCGCTCAGGCCCTGGGGCAGAGCCAGCAGAGCGTGAAGGTGTGGTACTGGCGGGGCTTTGATCGGTTGGCCCGCTTGGCGGCCGAGGAAGGTCTTGCCGCCGAGGATTTTCGGCTTGAGCACGCCGATGACGAGGATCAGGAGGAGGAGTGACGTGCCGGTGATGGACTACGAGTCGAGGGAGGAGTTCGAGGCCCTGCTGCGCGAGGCCTACGAGCTGGTCCCAGAAGTCGCCGACCAGGCGGGAGACCTTGTCCGGCTCGGCCAGGCCGAGCCACTTGGTATCGAGGAGGCGAGGAGGGTGCTGACCGCCGTCGCCGAGGCGCTCCGTGATAGCGACCGGGCAATGGCCGATCCCCGGACACGGTCCGCCCTGAGCGGTGACCTCTCCGCGCTCATCGATCGGGTCGCAGCAGCGAGGGACCGGCTCACCTCGGGAGAAGCGCCCTCTGTTCGAGGAAGCACGGACCGAATGCAGCTGGCCAGCCGGGAAAACGTCCCCGTGGGTCCTGTATTCCCCAGGCCCACCTTCCACGGCCGCCAGGTGGCGATGAACCAGGGCTTCGTCCGGGTGCGTGACATCGGGTTATGGGACCAGAACGAGCGCTTGGAGATCCACCTCGCACAGTTCCGTCAGCAGGAGGGACGATCTCCACGCTCGGAGGAACTGCTCGACATAATGCTGAGCCGTCTACAGCTCCCCGGCGTCGCCGACGACCAGCGCGACGACCAGTTCAAGATCCTCGACCTTGCCCGGAGCATTGCCGCCAACGGAGTACGGCGGCCGCCCATCATCGATCTTGACGGCACCCTGCTCGACGGGAACCGCAGGGTTGCCGCCTGCCTTCTCATCCTCGACAGTTCCGAGTTCGGCGCCGAGGAGAAGCGTCGGGCCGAGTGGGTCTTTGTTTGGCAGCTGACCGAGCATGCTGACGATGCCGACCGGGACGCCGTGGTCGTCTCGATGAACTTCGAGTCCGACAACAAGGAGCCGTGGCCGGAGTACATCAAGGCCCGCAAAGTCGCCGATGCCTGGCAGGAGATGCTCGAGGTCCTGCCCAGGATCCCTACGCAGCGGGAGCAAGCGCAGATGAAGCGCGAGCTGTCGCGCCGTTTCGCCTTGGGGCCAGATACCGCGACCGTCAGCCGCTACCTCAAGATGGTGGCCTGGGCGCAAGAGTTCGAAGACCATCACATCAGCCGGCGCGACCGCGATCCGTACGAGGTCCAACACCGGGCTAGCCGCTACTTTCAGTACTTCGACGAGTTGGCCAAGGGTGAGCGGCCCGGAGGCGTGGCCTACGCGCTCAAGGAGGACGACCGATTCCGCGACCTCGTCTTCGACCTCCTCTTCGACGGGAAGTTCCGCAACTGGCGACAGATACGCGACCTCAAGTACGTGTACAACGATGAAGACGCCTACGACGAGCTGAAGAAAGCCCGCGAGGCGGACGACATCGACGACGGGCAGGAACACCTCGACAACGCGGTATCTATCGCTCGTCTTCGCCGCGGCGAGACCCGGAGCCTCGGCGCGAACACCCGGATCGAACAGTTCGTGTCCTGGCTGGAGGACCTGCCCGTCTCCGCCTTCCGTGACACGATCCGACCCGAGAACCTCCGAAAGCTCCATCGCGCCTTGGCGCTAGTGTCTAAGCAGGTCGAGGCCGTTCTCGGCGGCAGCGGTGACTGAGAGGTCGGCTGGCGAGCCGGAGCCCGTCCTCGACGTGCGTGTCGGCGACACGATGGAGAGCGTCGTGCTCAGCGGGGCTGATCCGGCAGTAATGGGCCGGCTTCTCAATGTTCTACCGCCACGGTCAAGACGTACAACGGGAGGTATCGGTGTAAACGGAGCCGCCGCCTGGCGTATGCTCGACGAGGGTCTGCCGGGGACGCGGCTGCGATGGTCACCTGAGGCGAAACGCTTCGCCGAGAACCGACGTTGGGCGGCCCACCGTGCCGAACAGTGGCGCCGCGACGTGCGCGCCATCAGTGAGGGAGGCCGAGCAGCAGCCGAGGCCGCGCTCGGCGACGCCAAGGGTCTAGAGGTGCTCGACGACCACCAATGGGTCAATGTGGCCGCCATGACACTGCCCGATGGTCCGGGCCTGTGCGTCTTCGACGAACAGGGCGCGGGCAAGACAGTAACGGCCATTTTCGCCTTTGACGTCTTGGTCGACCGCAATCAGGCCGACCTCCTCCTCATTGTCGCCCCGAAGAGCATGGTCGCGGAGTGGCCCGCTGACTTCGCCCGGTTCAAAGGCGACCTCTACCACGTCGAGACCCTTACCGGCTCGCGTGCTTCTCGCCGCCGGCTCCTCGCCGAAGAGCCGGACGTGCTGGTGGCGAACTTCGAAGCTGTCGTAGCCATGGAAGCCGAGCTGCGGGCGATACTGCGCCGACATGGCGACCGAGCTGTCCTGGTCGTCGACGAGTCTTATCACGTTAAGAACCGTGACGCCCGTCGGACACAGGTCCTTCGGCGGCTCCGAGAGTGGTGCGGGAGGACGTTCGTGCTGTGTGGGACACCTGCCCCGAACTCAGCCCATGACCTCGTCGAACAGTTCAACCTCGTCGATTTTGGGGTGACGTTCGAAGGCGTAGAGGTGCCCGCTGATCGGGAAGAGGCGCGCGCAGTCGTCCGACAGGTCTTGTCAGAACGGGGAGCGTACACACGACACCTCAAGGCAGAGGTGCTTCCTGAACTGCCAACTAAGAGCTTTCATCGGATCCTTGTTCCGCTAGGCAAGCAGCAACGGCGCCTCTACCAGGGAGCACTGCATGACCTCATCATCGACCTGCGTAGCATCGATGATTCTCAATTTCGCCAAGAGATCACCTCTTTCTTGGCACGGCGGTCCGCCCTGCTGCAGATCTGTTCCAATCCCGCCAAGATGGCGCCGGAGTTCCGCGAGACGCCCGCGAAGCTCGTCGTCCTTGACCAGCTACTCGCGGACGCCATAGGTCGACGCGGCGAGAAGGTCGTGGTCTGGTCCTTCTACACTGCGTCCTTGGCGTCGATCTTCGATCGCTACCAAAGATGGAACCCCGTCCGGTATGACGGGTCGATCACCGACATTGCCGAGCGCCGCGAGGCGGTAAGTCGCTTCCAGTCCGACTCGAGCACCATGCTCTTCGTCGGTAATCCGGCGGCTGCGGGGGCGGGCTTGACACTGCACCGTGCTCGGCTTGCTGTCTATGAGTCCCTATCAAACCAGGCCGCTCATTACCTCCAGAGCCTTGATCGAATCCACCGTCGTGGCCAGGAGCGCGCTGTCGAATACACCGTGTTGCTTTGTGACGGCACAATCGAGTTGACGGAGTTCGAGCGGCTTGCCGAAAAGGAACGGTCGGCTCAATTGCTGCTCGGCGACCGAGTCGACGCGGTGCCAACGCGCGAGACCATGCTCGCCGAGCTCGAGAGCGCTGCTCTGCTAGCCAAGCTGACGCCGTGAAGACGATCCGCCCGCACAGTAGTCCTGGACAACTGCATGAAGCGCGCGTACGGATGCTAGAGGCGCTAGCGACCATGACCTGCTTTACGACTACTCTTAAGGGGCTACCGGACGGTCGTTACCCCGACGTTCTGCGACTTTGCATGAGCCACCGAGGCCTGTTTATCGGCGAGGCGAAGGGGACTGAAGGTCCGGGGGACATTCGGGCGCAGACCCGGCTCAGCCGCTATACCCTCTGGTGGGCGAGGGCAGCGGTAATGGGCCCGTCAGTGCTGGTGATCGGCTGTGACTGTTCGGCGGCCGGACATTGGGCTTCCCTCCTCTCGCGGCTCGCCGCAGACGCCGGTCGCCCCGCGACGGCCAACTTCCAACCCCTCGGGGAGGGGACCGGCCTTAGTTGGCTCGATGCGGACGGTGGCCATCGGCCCCTCGACACGCACGTTCTCCGGTTCGGGCCGCCGTTACTTATGTCCGACGCCCTTTAGGTCAGATTCGACGGTGGTGACCTTGGCCGGTATCCCGTCCGGCCTCAACCGCTTGCAAAGCAATGGGGGCGCAATTACCAGCGGACAGTTATTGGACGCCTCGGAGAACGGCTCAGAGGGCGGCTTGGCTCCACGGTCGTATGCCCTCCGCGATCGCGGCCCGTCGCCGGTGAGTCCCGCTCATCCACTCCCGAGCTTCTCGGAGCCCCGCAACTTTTCGCATCCTGGCAGGGTTCAGGACCGTGCCCCGTGCCTTGCGAATGCGATTTAATAGCACCTCATTGTCGCAGTAGATGACCCCCGCACCAGCCCGCCCGGGCTTACGAGATGCTGCTGTCCAGACGGCTTCTCCAATGAGTCTCCCGAGGCCAACCGGCACGGCATTGCCGATCTGTTGGTACTTCTGGGCGGGGCTGCCCTCGAACTCCCACTCGTCAGGGAACTGCTGGACGCGGGCGTACTCCTTGACAGTAAGTGGACGTAGCTCACTCGGATGGCAAAGCATCGTTGCCTTGCTGTCAGGCCGAGTCGTCAGCGCTGGCGTCGGCTCGTCCCATGCCAGCCTTCGGTAAAAGCCGGTGCGCCCGCCCCATGACTCGAATGCGCGTCCTAGTGCCGCACGACGATGCTTCTCGGGCAAGTCGCGCCAATTGCCCCCCTCGGGCACCATGGCCATGTACCGGCGCTTGCCCGGAGGGATCTCCGTGAACTCCGGTGAGGTGTCCTCAAGCCCGGCTAGCGCTGACCGCAAGGTGGTCCAGGATTCACGCCCCGAGCCATTTTGCTCAGCGTGGGTCGGCAACGGCAGGGTGACCCGCTGGCCATCGCGGGAACCGACGAACATGAGACGGTCCCGTCGCTGCGGCACCCCAAAGTCAGCCGCGTTCATCAGGTCAAAGAACACCGAGTAACCCGTCTGGCGCAGTTCGGCCAGGATTAGCTCGAACGCCGATCCGTACTGCTCCTCGGGTACAAGAGGAGGATGGCCAGGCCCGCGCTGGGCGAGGGGTCGGTGGACAACCGCGGCCGAGAGGATCCCGCGGACGTTCTCCATAACGAAGAACCTTGGTTTCGCCTCTGAAACCACCCGAAGAAAGTGTCGGAATAGGGTGCCCCGCGGCTCGGCCAGAGATTGCCGCCGGCCTGCGGTGCTGAACGTCTGGCAGCTCGGGCCTGCGCTCACAACGAGTGCCTCGCCGACTTCCAACCCTGCAGCACCAAGGATCTCTTCCGTCGAGACGTTTTCGATTGAGCGCTCAATAAGCGGAAGCTCAGGCCGGTTTCGGCGAATAGTTGCCGCGGCTGTCTTGTTTGCCTCGACGGCTACCCGAACCTGGAGGCCGGCAGACTCCAAGCCGAGATCGAGGCCCATCGCGCCAGAGAATAGGGACACAACCCCGCGGGCCGGCCGAAGCCTGCTCACGGCTTTTGCCCTCGTCGCCCTGTGGCCTCATCGCTACGTCGGTCGACCGCGTCCGCCAGTGCTTCTACAAGGAACTCGCGGAGCGTCTTTCCTTCCAAGGCGGCCAGCGCCTTCGCACGATGGTGCAAGTCATCGGGAATCTCATAGTTGATGCGCACCGAGGCCTCCGCGATAAGCCCGCGAAGCTAGCGTACCTCGCTACGCGAGCTACCTTCGAGGATCCTGCGGGATCCCGTGGTCCGGCTGGACCTGTCGGACTCAATGACCGAGTTTCGGGGCCGCCGAGGTGGAGCCCTGCACGCCGAACGGCGCGGCGAAGTCCAATCAGAACCGGGTACTCGCCCGAGTAGGGGCAGGGCGTATGGCGTGCGTACGCTGCCCAATGCAAACGAACGACGTGCGGAGAGTGCGTCACAAACCTGCTGGTCAGCGGCCGCCGCCACCCTCCGCCATCTGCCCTATGCAATGTCGGGCAAAGCTGATAGGCGGTCGAGAAAAACGCCCGAGAAACTCGGTCGGGCCGTTCGAGAAAGTGCTGGTCAGCGGCCTGTGCGTACGCAAAGTGGCGCGCGAAACTGCAGTTGATAGTGGCGGGGG
>JAJPHE010000096.1 GCA_021325435.1 Actinomycetota bacterium
AGCTCCCGCAGGGCCACCTCGACCACCTGCTCGGTCTCGGGGCGGGGGATCAGCACCCGGGCGTCGACGAACAGGTCGAGGCGGCGAAAGCCCCACGAGCCGAGGACGTACTGGAGCGGCTCGCCGGCCGCCCGCCGCTCGATCATCGACAGCACCCGCAGCCGGGCCGGGCGGGGAGCGACCACCGCACCGGGGGCGGAGGCCAGCTCGGCGGGCCCGAGGCCGGCGACCTCTCCGACGATGCGGCCGGCCTCCTGGCGCGAACCCAGCCGCTCGGAGCCCCAGGCGGCCAGGGCGGCCCAGCTCGACTGCGCCCCCGGCGCCCGATCGCCGTCGGCCGGCGCGCCGGCGGGCGACGCTGCGCTCAGAGGGCGTCCTCGCCGCGGAGCTGGCGGGACCGCTCGTCGGCGACCAGCCCGTCGACCAGCTCGTCGAGGTCACCCATCAGCACCCGGTCCAGCTTGTACAGGGTCAGCCCGATGCGGTGGTCGGTGATGCGGTTCTCCTTGAAGTTGTAGGTGCGGATCTTCTCGGATCGACCTCCCCCGCCCACCTGGCTGCGGCGCTGTTGGGACAGCTCGGCCGCTTGGCGATCCTGCTCGGCCTTGAGCAGGCGGGCCCGCAGCACCTGCATGGCCTTGGCCCGGTTTTGGATCTGGCTCTTCTCGTCCTGCATGGCCACGACGATGCCGGTGGGCAGATGGGTGATGCGCACGGCGGAATCGGTGGTGTTCACCGACTGACCGCCGGGTCCGGTCGAGCGGTACACGTCGATCTTGAGGTCGTTGGGGTCGATGTCGACCTCGACCTCCTCGGCCTCGGGCAGGACGGTGACGGTGGCCGACGAGGTGTGGATCCGACCTTGCGACTCGGTGACGGGGACCCGCTGCACTCGGTGGGGTCCGCCTTCGTGCTTCATCCGGGTCCATACGCCGTCCCCCCGCAGGGAGAACGTCACCTCGTTGAACCCGCCCATGTCGGATGGGTCGGACCCGAGCACCTCGAGCTTCCACCCCATCCGGTCGGCGTACCGGCTGTACATGTCGAACAGGTCCTTGGCGAAGAGGTTGGCCTCCTCCCCGCCCTCGGCGCCGCGGATCTCGACGATGACGTCCTTGGCGTCGTTGGGGTCCCTGGGCAGCAGGAGGACCTTGATCTGGTCCTCGAGGTCGGCGATGCGCGCCTCGATCTCGTCGATCTCGCCGCGGAGCATCTCGCGGTCGTCTCCCGAGGACTCGGAGTACAGCTCGCGGGCGGCGGGCAGGTCCTCGAGCGCCCGACGGTAGGAGCGGTAGGCGACGACGATGGGCTCGAGCTCCTTGTGGCGGCGCGAGACGTCGCGCAGCCGCCGCTGGTCGGACAGGACGGCGGGGTCCGACAGCTGGCGCACAACGTCCTCGTGCTCCTTCTCCAGCTCGGCCAGCCGCTCCAACACACTGGTCAGGCTACGGCCTTGGCCCTCGCCCGTTGTCAGCCGGCCAGCGCCCTCCACCCGGGTCCGACCGTGCGCACCTCGGCCGGCTCGGTCAGGGCGGCGGCCAGCCGGCGGGTGACGGGCAGATCGTCACCTTCGGGCACCACCACGGCCAGGCGGACGGGAGCGGTGCGGTCGGGGCCTTCGACGCTGGCTGCCAGGCGGGCGTCGGACGCCGAGGGCACCAGCTCGGGGTCCACGCCGGTCGAGCACACCACGACCAGCGGGGTCCCGTCACCGTCTCGGCCGACGGCGGGGGCGGTGGCCCGGGCCAGCAGGTCCGGCCGAGGAAGGGGCGGGGACGCGGGAGCGAGGTGGGCGGCGCCGACGAGCTCGGGGTGGTCGACGACGGCGGCCCGCAGCCACCGCTCGGGCGACAGATGCCGGGCCGGATGGGAGGGGGCGCCCTCCACCCGCCGGCGCCGGATGTCCTCGACCACCCGGGCCAGCTCCGCTTCGGGCGCCGGCGGGTGGGGCAGTCCGGCGAACAGCTCACGCCTGGCGTCGCGGTCGAAGCGACCGACGCCGATCTCGAGGACGGGGCCCCCTTCGGCGGGGACCACACGGCCCACCTCGAGGCCGCGGACCTCGGCCAGCAGGTGGCCGTGCTCGGCCACCGGGGTGGCGCCCGCCGCGGTGATGAGGCCGACGAGGTCGGCGGCGCCCGGCTGCAGCGGAGGCTCGGGCGCCAGCGGTTCGGGCTCGGCCACCCGCACGGCGCCGCCGTCGACACACCAGACCGTGGGGGGCTGGGCGAAGGCCCGGGCCCGGCGGGCGATCAGACCGGCGCCCGGGCCGGCGATGAGATGCAGCTCGGTTATCCGGTGGGCCTGGCCCCAGGCCAGGGCGCCCCCGAGGAAGCGCTCGGGGGTGTCGCACAGGACCCAGCCCCGCCGACCCTCGGCGAGGGTCGCCCCGTCGGGGAAGGCGCCGGCCCGCCGGTCACCGTCGCCCCAGTGGGCGCGGACCAAGGCGGCCAGCTTGGCCTGGGAAAGGTCGGCCCGGCCGGATGGACGCGGCCCGCTCAGCGGTGACCCGCCGGGGTTACTTGCCCTTGCGGCGGCCGTAGCGGCGCTCGAAGCGCTCCACCCGGCCCCCGGTGTCAACCAGCTTCTGCTTGCCGGTGTAGAAGGGATGGCACTCGTTGCACAGCTCGACGTGCAGGTCCTCTTTGGTCGAGCGGGTCGTGAAGGTGTTGCCGCACGAGCAGCGCACCCGGGCCTCGACGTAATTGGGGTGGATGTCGGTCTTCATTTCGCCTCCAAGTCTACGCCGGGCGTCACGCCTGCCCGCCCGGGGTCATCAGACCGGCGGAGTGGGGCCCTTGGCGATCTCGGCGAGGAACTCGTCGTTGCCCTTGGTCGTCTTGATCTTGTCCATCAACAACTCCAGACCGGCCGCCGCGCTTCCCTCGCTGCCCAGGGCGTTGAGGACCCGGCGCAGCTTCCAGACCTGCTGGAGCTGGGAGCGGTCGAAGAGGAGCTCCTCGTGGCGGGTGGAGCTGGCGTTGACGTCGATGGCCGGATAGATGCGCCGCTCGGCCAGCTTTCGGTCGAGGCGCAACTCCATGTTGCCGGTCCCCTTGAACTCCTCGAAGATCACCTCGTCCATCCTCGACCCCGTCTCCACCAGGGCGGTGGCGAGGATCGTCAGCGATCCGCCCTCCTCGATGTTGCGGGCCGACCCGAAGAACTTCTTGGGCGGGTAGAGGGCGGCGGAGTCGACGCCGCCGGAGAGGATCCGGCCCGAGGCGGGGGCGGCCAGGTTGTAGGCCCGGGCCAGGCGGGTGATGCCGTCGAGGATTATCACCACGTCCTTGCCCAGTTCGACCAGTCGCTTGGCCCGCTCAATGGCCAGCTCGGCCACGTGGGTGTGCTCCTCGGAGGGCCGGTCGAACGTCGATGCCACCACTTCGCCCTGCACCGAGCGGCGCATGTCGGTGACCTCCTCGGGCCGCTCGTCGACGAGCAGGACCATGAGGTGGACCTCGGAGTTGTTGGCCTCGATGGAATGGGCGATCTGCTTCATGACCGTCGTCTTGCCGGCCTTGGGGGGCGACACGATGAGGCCGCGCTGGCCCTTGCCGATGGGGGCGAGCAGGTCGACGATGCGGGCGGTCATGTTGGCGGCGTCGCCGGGCACCTCGAGCTTGAGCCGGTCGTCCGGGAACAGCGGGGTCAGGTCCTCGAAGCGGGGCCGCTGGCGGGCCTCGTCGGGGGTCATGCCGTTGACCGTGTCGATGCGAAGGAGGGCCGGGTACTTCTCGTTGGTGGCCGCCGGGCGGCTGGCGCCTTCCACGTAGTCACCCTTGCGCAGGGCGAAGCGCCGGACCTGGCTGATCGACACGTAGACGTCGCGGGGGCTCGGCAGGTACCCGCTGGCCCGCAGGAAGCCGAAGCCCTCGTCACGCAGGTCGAGCAGGCCGCTGACCGGCACCGGCTCACCCTGGAACTGCTGCTCCTGGCCTCCGCCCTGAAGGTCGCGGTCCGGGCTGGCGCCCCGGTCGCGGCCCCGCCGGCGTCGGCCCCGGCGGTTGCCGGGCTCGGCGACGGCGCCGTCGAACCGGCCCTGGCCGCGGTCCTGGCCCCGATCCTGGCCGCGGTCCGGGCCTCGGTCCTGCGGGGGCCGGTCCTGGGTCCGGGTGGGCTGGCCGGTGTCACCCCGGCTGTCGACCGCCCCGTCGCCGTCGCCGTCGCTGTCGGCAGTGGCCGGCGCTTCGGCTTGTGCGGCCGGCGGAGCCTCTGACTCGTCAGCCGTCGCCTCCGCCGGGGTCTCGGGCTCGGACGCCGGCTCGGCCTTGGCCCGCGAGCGCGACCGTCGAGGCCGCTCGGTCTCGGTGTCGGGGGACTCGGCGCCGTTGGGCTCGCTGCCGTTCGACCCCACCACCCCGGTGACCCGGAGGATCTCGTCAATCAGGTCGGACTTCTTGGTTCGGCTGGTGGCCCGCAGGCCCATTGCCTCAGCGATGGCGTGGAGCTCGTCGCGCTCCTTGCCTTCGAGTACGGAGCGTTCGAGCTGCTGCTCAGCGCTCATCTGCACCTCTCTTGCCCCCGGGAGGGGATTCGTCGACAGGGTGGGTTGCGGCCCGCTGGTGGGGCACGGGGGTTCTCATCGCCGTCGACGCCGCGTCCCGACGCTGGCTCCAGGCCCGGCTGCCCTGAGGGCACGGCTTGAGGAGTGGGCTCGGGGGTGGGACCCGTGGGGCACCGCCCCCCAACAACGTGCGATGCGAAGCACCATGGTACGCCAGCCAGGGACGGTCGGCAACAAACCCCGGTGCCACCACCGGCCCGGCAGCCCAGCCGGTCGTCGCCCGGCGCCCCTTACAGCCCGAGTTCGGCCCGGATGGCGTGGTAATCAGGATCCACCGGCACCGGCACGTCGATCTGACTGATGGCGATGTCAGGGTCCTTCAGGCCGTGGCCGGTGAGGACGCAGACCACCGTCTCGGCCCCCGGGGGGACCCCGACCTTCATGAGGCCGGCCACGGAGGCAGCCGACGCCGGCTCGCAGAACACCGACTCCGAGCTGGCGAGGAACCGGTAGGCGGCGAGGATCTCGTCGTCGGTGACGGCGGTGATGGCGCCGCCGGACTCAGCGGCGGCGGCGGTGGCGCCGTACCAGGAGGCGGGGTTGCCGATCCGGATGGCGGTGGCGACCGTCTCGGGGTTGGCGATCGGGTGGCCCTCCACGATCGGCGCCGCCCCCGCCGCCTGGAAGCCGAGCATCATCGGCAACCGGGTGGCCCGCCCAGCCTCCTTGTACTGCACGTAGCCCTTCCAGTAGGCGGTGATGTTGCCGGCGTTTCCTACCGGTATGCAGTGCACGTCGGGGGCGTCCCCGAGGACGTCGACGATCTCGAAGGCTCCGGTCTTCTGGCCCTCGATCCGGTCGGGGTTGATCGAGTTGACGACGGTCACCGGGGCGTGGTCGCCGAGGGTGCGGACGATCTCGAGGCAGGAGTCGAAGTTGGCCCGCACCTGCAGCACCCGGGCGCCGTGGATCAGGGCCTGGGCCAGCTTGCCGAGGGCGATGTGACCCTCAGGGATGAGGACCGCGCAGGCCAGGCCGGCCCGGGCGGCGTAGGCGGCGGCGGAGGCGGAGGTGTTGCCGGTCGACCCGCACACCACCGCCTTGGCGCCTTTCTCCACCGCCTTGGAGATGGCCATCGTCATCCCCCGGTCCTTGAAGGACCCGGTCGGGTTGGCCCCTTCGAGCTTCAGGTAGACCTGGGCGCCGACCCGCTCGGACAACCGGGGGGCGGGCAGGAGGGGGGTGCCGCCCTCGAGGAGGGTGACCACCGGCGTCTGCTGGCCCACGTCGAGCAAGTCGCGGTACTCCTGGATGACACCCCGCCAGGGCCGCTCGGCGGTCACTCCGCTCCCAGCACCCGCAGCAGGCTGCCCACCCGCTTGACCGCGTCCAGCTGGTGCAGGCCGGCGACCGTCGCCTGCATATCGCGCTCGCGGGCCGAGTGGGTGATGAAGATGAGCCGGGCCTCGTCTCCCAGGCCGGCCTGTTCCATCGAGCGGATCGACACCGAGTGCTCGCCGAACACGGTGGCCACGGCGGCCAGCACCCCGGGGCGGTCGACCACGTCGACGTTCAGGTAGTACTGGGCGACCAGCTCGTCGATGGGCACCACCGTGGCCTTCTGCACGAGGGCGGTGCGGCTGCCGCCCCCGGCGCGCAGGTTGTGGGCGGCATCGATGAGGTCACCCAGCACGGCGCTGGCTGTGGGCATGCCGCCTGCGCCCCGGCCGTAAAGCATCAGCTCCCCCACCGCTTCGCCCTCGATGAACACGGCGTTGAACGAGCCCCGCACCGAGGCGAGCGGGTGATCCTTCGGCACCATGGTGGGGTGCACCCGGGCAGTGACGGCCGGGGCGCCGTTCGCCGTCACCTTCTCGGCGACCGCGAGCAGCTTCACCACGTAGCCGAGGCGGTCGGCGACGGCGATGTCGTCGGCGGTGACGCCGCTTATGCCCTCGCGGTAGACGTCGCCCGCCACCACCTCGGCGCCGAAGGCGACGGTGGCGATGATGGCCGCCTTGGCACTGGCGTCGAAGCCCTCGACGTCGGCGGTGGGGTCCCGTTCGGCGTAGCCGAGGCTCTGGGCCTCGGCCAGGGCCTCGACGTAGGTGGCCCCCTCTTCGGTCATGCGGGTGAGTATGTAGTTGGTCGTCCCGTTGACGATGCCGACGACCCGGTGGATCCGCTCGCCGGCCAGCGACTCGCGCAGGGGACGGATCAGGGGGATGCCGCCCGCCACCGACGCCTCGTAGAGGAGGTCCACCCCGTTCGCCGCGGCGACCTGGGCCAGCTCGGTGCCCACGTTGGCCAGCAACTCCTTGTTGGCGGTGACCACCGGCTTGCCCGACTTCAGGGCGGACAGGATCAGCCCCCGGGCCGGCTCGATGCCTCCGACGACCTCGACCACCACGTCGACGTCGGGTGCCGTCGCCACCGCGGCGGCGTCGTGGGTGAGCAGCGCCGGGTCCAGGTCGGCGCCCCGCTCCTTGCCGACGTTGCGCACCGCCACCCGCGCCACCTCGATGCGGAGCCCGGTCCGGGCGGTGATGGAGTCGGCCTCGGTCGCCAAGAGGTGCACCAGGGCCCCGCCGACGTTTCCGCAGCCGAGGAGCCCGACCCTGACCGGCTCGCTGCTCACGACCCCCAAGGTA
>JAJPHE010000006.1 GCA_021325435.1 Actinomycetota bacterium
TATCGCGCTGATCATGCTGACCGTCGGGCCGATCACCCATGTGCTACCCCACGAGCGGGCCTTCCCTCGGGACGGCTAGAAGACCCACACTCACGCCAGGAGCCCCGAATTTCACCGGCGTACGGGTCTCGGCCGATCGGGAGACAAGCCGTTACCCGTGGGCCGAGTGGCCGGGGCGCGATGCGATGGGTCTGCGCGCCAACGGCTCCCTGGCCCTGGGTGTGGCCTCGCGGTGCTGTCAGCTCATCGGCCCGTCAGGCCTGGACGAGGAGCTGGAGGCTCGCCGGGCCGCGCTGGACGCGGGAACCCCAGCGACCATGCCGTCGGCCCGGGCGGCGGCCTCCTTGTTCGCCGTCCAGGCCGCTTCGGCCCTGGTCGCCCAAGTGGGCAGCAGATCGGTGGTCCTCGGCAGCCACGCCGAGCGGCTGTTCAGGGAAGCTGCTCTCTTGTTGGTCTTCGGCAGTCGACCGTCCATCAAGAGAGCCCTGGCGTCCACCCTCGGTATGAGCGGGAGCGCCCCCGCTAGTGACTCAGACCCGGCGGGGAGCGGACAAGCGCACCTGCGGTGATCCGCCGGCGCTCCCGGACGACACCGGTATTACGGTCGTGATCGTGGAGCCGATGTTCTTCGCCACGGCTGCGGACTTCCGAGCGTGGCTGGAGGCGAACCACGCCACCGCCGGAGAGATCCTGGTTGGCTTTCACAAGGTGGGCACCGGGCGTCCGTCGATGACCTGGCCTGAGTCCGTCGATCAAGCGCTCTGCTTCGGATGGATCGATGGGGTGCGGCGTAGCCTGGGGTCGGACAGCTACGTCATTCGCTTCACACCCCGCAAGGCGGCCAGCACCTGGTCCAGGGTCAATGTGACCAAGGCTAAGGCGCTGATCCGATTGGGGCAGATGACTCCGGCCGGCCTAGCTGCCTTCGAGTGCCGCTCAGACGAGCGGACCGGGGTGTACTCCTTCGAGTCAGGTCCCAAGGCCCTCGCACCGGATCAGGAAGCGGAGTTCAAGCGCAACCGCCAGGCCTGGAGCTGGTTCCAGGGTCAGGCCCCCAGCTACCGGAGGACGGCGATCCACTGGGTCCTCAGCGCCAAGCGGGCCGAGACTCGCCGGTCCCGTCTCGAGACCCTCATCGGCGACTCGGCCGCGGGGCGCAAGATCAAGCCCCTGCGCCGGCCGGGCGAGTAGCCGCTCCCGGCAGGCTCGGCCCATGGCGCGTCGTCGGAACTGGGTGGACCGGAGCAGGCTTCTGTGGCGGGTGGCCAACCGAATCGAGGCATTTCAGCTGCGGAGCTTCGGCATCAGTCCCATGTCTCTGCTCAAAAGGCGGGACGTGCTGGTGATCGAGGCCAGGGGGCGCAAGACCGGTCGTCAGAGGTCACCCCCGTCGCCTACTGGCAGGAGGACGAGGGTTCCTACCTGGTGGGCGGCCGAGCGGGGGGGATGACCTCGACGCCGGATTGGGTCGCGAACCTGCGGGTGACACCCGAGGCGGCCATTTGGATTCGCCGACAGCGGACTCCGGTGACAGCTCATGAGCTGCACGGCGACGAGCGCGCGAACGCTCAACAACGAGCCTCGGTGATCTGGCCAAGGGTGGCGCAGTATCAACGCATGTCCGGAAGGGTCGTCCCCTTCTTCCTCCTCAAGCCCCGGGGCTAGAGGGGCCGCTCAGGAATTGGACCCAACCGACGCCACGTTCGTGATCGTCCCGCTCGCCGAGGGCCGGCATCACGCCCCGATGAGTTCGAGGATCGGGCGGTGCGCTTCGGCTTGGCGCAGGACCCAGTCGGTCGTCTGGGAGGCGCTCACGACATCGGCGGTCACCAGCCGGTAGATGGCCGCCCGGGCGACCAACTGATCGAGGAGTTCCACGTCGCCGGCGTGTTCGGCTAGGTCGGGCGACGCTCCGTACCAGGCGATGGCATCGACGATCACGATGGCGGTGGCGAAACCGGCGGGACGGTAGTACGGGGAGAAGTCGATCACCGCCGGCGGGAGCCCTTCGGCGAACAGGACATTCCCCGGCAGATCACCGTGGATGACCTGGCTGGGCAGTCCGACAGGGTGGAGGTACCCGTACAGCCGTTGGAGCAGCGGATCGAGGGCGCGGCTCTGCGTGGGCCGGCTTGCTTCTCCCCACGCCACCCGGTCCCCGACGCTCCAGGGATGAGTCCGCCGATCGAGGAACCCAGGCCGTGGGAGATCTGAGAGAGCACCGTGGAACCTGTCCGCCACCTCGAGGACCTCAGGCCAGCGGCCGGACAGGTCATGACGGCCCGCGACCCACCGGCTGGCGGTCCACCCGTCCACCACCCACGAGCCGTCACCCGCTCGGACCGGCCGCGGGACCCGGAACCCCACCTCAGGCAGCTGGGCCAGCACCTGGGCCACCCACCCAGCCTCCTCCCCATCGTCTACTGGTTTGAGGACGAGGTCACCCGAGTGCCAACTACGTCCCTCCCCTCCGGCCAACTGCACCAGCGTGGGCGGGACGCCGAACGCCTGCAGCACGCCAGACGGAGGAGCGCCTGGCTCTTCCGGGGTGGAGCTATCACCTGGCATGACCCTGCAGCTTTAGCTGATTCGCGGCGCCATCCAGTGGCGCGGGTAGAGGTCCTCAGCGGGTGAGGTCTGCATGCAGTGCTGAGACACATTCGTCGGGCGCCCTCGCCGCACGGCTCTGCGGCCAAGTGCTCCTGGCTGAATGTGCCGTCGAATTACATCGATGTAGTGGCGCGTTTGTGGCACGGCATCGGTGTGGTCGACTCTCGACTGGTCGATCACTGCAACGTCAACGACCATGATCGTTTCGCGGGAGAAGGAGAGCGGGCGACGAGAATCGAACTCGCGTTCTCAGCTTGGGAAGCTGATGTTCTGCCTCTGAACTACGCCCGCGAGCAGGCAAGAAGGTACCAGAGCCGGCCACGCCACTATGGCGCCCGACGCGCCCTCAGCGGGCCAGCCGGTAGGCGGTGAAGGCGACCCCGGCCACGATCAGGAACCAGCCGAAGGCCCGACGGACCGACGGACCCCGAAAGTGCTGGGCGAGGCGGCCGCCGACCGCCGCACCCGGCAGCTGCCCGGCGGCGAAGTACCCGGCCACCGTCCAGTCGATGTGGCCCAGAGCCCAGTGCGTCACCAGTGTCGGGATCGAGAGGACCGCGATCACGACCAGACTGGTGCCCACGGCCTGTCGCATCCGCAGCCCGAAGATCAGCAGGTAGAGCGGCACCAGCAGGAAGCCGCCCCCGTTGGCGAGCAGGCCGGTGAACAGGCCCACGGCGAAGGTGGCCGCCACCAGCAGCGGGCGGTTCTGCCGTCTCCTCGTGCCCGTCGCGCGGGCCAGGTCGTCGATGGGCTGGAGGACCCGCCACCCGATGATCGCCAGAACCACGCCGGACGCGACCAATAGGGCGGGTCCCCCGGCTTCCTTGGACAGCAGGGCTCCGGCCACCGTGCCGGGCACCCCGCCGAGGATCGACCAGGCCGCCGCCTTCGGTCGGGCCCCCTCCGAGCGCAGGTAGGACGCCGCCGCCAGGGCCGCCGCCGGGATGGTCCCCGGAAGCGGCGAGGCCACGGCGATGAGCCCCGGGACGCCCAGCAGCGACAGCACGGGGGTAGCCACCGACGATCCGCCGACGCCGAAGATGCCCATGCCGAGCCCAATGGCTACGCCGGAGACCACGAGCACGGGCCAGGGAGCCATCACCCGTCATCGAAGCGGGCCTGGCCGGCAGGGCGCCAGCCCGTCACAACCGGCCGGTAACGTCCAGGTCGATGATCCTCTCCGATCGAACGATCCGCGAGCAGCTCGCCGCCGGTCGCATCGTCATCGACCCGCTCGACGAGTCCTGCATCCAGCCGTCATCCGTCGACCTGCACATCGACCGGTACTTCCGCGTCTTCCGCAACCACACCATGCGGGTCATTGACGTGAAGGAGCACCAGGAGGAGCTCACCGAGCTTGTTGAGATCGGAGACGGCGACGTCTTCATCCTTCACCCGGGCGAGTTCGTCCTCGGGTCCACCCTTGAACGCGTTGCGTTGCCGGATGACCACGTAGCGAGACTCGAAGGGAAGTCGAGTTTGGGCAGGTTGGGCTTGCTCATTCATTCGAGTCTGCCGGCAAGCGAGCGGGTGCTGATCCTTGATGACTCAGGCCTGAGGCAGCGTCGGATCGGTGATGTCGTCACCAAGCGGATGGAAGGGTCGGTTGTCGGCTTTGACCCGGACACGTTCGAGGTCAGCTACTTCCCAATCACCGGTTGGTACGAGGGGCCACCCGATCGCATCTACGAGGTGAGGCTCGCTTCCGGCCGAAAGGTGCGGGTAACCGCCGGCCACAACCTCTTTTCCCTCGACCGTCACGGCGATATCCGAAAGCTCCGTGCGGGTGAGCTGAGTCCGGGCACGTTCGTCGCTATTCCTCGAGAGATCCCCGATCCGCCGGATGCTCAGGCCGTGTTCGACTTTCGTGACCTGATTCCGGAGTCCCTCCTCGCCGACGTCGCCTTTGAAGGCCCCGTGGTCGAACAAGCTCTGCGACAGGGCACTTACGACGACTTGATGTGCACTGCCGGCTACGGGAGGCACCTATGGCATTACCGCAACAACGGCCGCATGCCCGGACACGTCGTGCGGGTCGCCTCCGAGTTGTGGGATCAGCTCGGGCCGGCCGAGCGGATCCGGCCGCGAGGAGGGAGGAGCTCCCTCCCTGTTGTTTGGCCGGTTGACGATGGGCTGGCCTGGCTCATCGGCTTCTACGTCGCCGAGGGCTACCGCCGGCGCACACAGGTGAACTTCGCCAACACCGACCCTGCCCTTCTGGACCGCGTGGCGTCGATCCTCGAGCATTGGGACCTTCCCGTCTACCGGAGCCCAGGACACTCGATCACCAGTCCGTCGATGATGCTGTCCTACTTCATGGAGTGGATCGGTACCGGCGGCAAGGCCTGGGAGAAGCGGGTGCCCGCCGCCGTGCTCGGCTGGCCGCAGCCCCTGCTGGAGTCCTTCCTGCAGGGACTGCTGGATGGCGACGGAACCCATGACCGAGAGAGGCGTTGTTACTGGTCGTCTTCCCCGGATCTCGTCGCCGACGTACTGGTACTGGCGCCGAGGCTCGGCCTGCGGGCCAGCAGCTCGTTCCGGGACCGCGCCAAGCACGGGCTGTTCCAGGTCTCCATCCCGAGGAACGAGCACAAGGTGCTGACCTCCGTACCGTTGCCAGATCGTTTGCTGGTGGCTCTCCGCACGCAGCTCGGGCTCAGCCAGACCGAAGCGGCCGCTCTGATCGGGTGGCGGAACAGCCATCTGTGCAACGTCGAGAATCGCACCCAGGCCGATGCCGTCAAAGTGGCCTCGCTGCGGCGCATCGCCGAGGGGTACCGCGGCGTGGACTCGGAGCTTGATCTCTCCAAGCTGGACCGGCTCGTCGGCGGCCACGTGGCCTGGGACCGTGTGGTGGATGTCATCGACACCGGTGAGTCCGAGCCGGTCTTCGACCTCGAAGTGCGCCCGGGCGGCCGCAAGATCGAGAACTTCGTAGCCGGCTCGGGTGGTCTGTTCGTCAGCAACACGGCCGGGTTCGTCGACGCGGGATGGGACGGCCATCTGACGCTGGAGCTCTCCAACGTGGCCAACCTGCCCATCACCTTGTATCCGGGCATGAAGATCGGGCAGATCAGCTTCCTGCAGATGACCGGCCCGGCCGAGCATCCCTACGGCTCGACCGAAACCGGGTCCAAGTACAAGTACCAGCGGGGCCCGACGCCGAGCCGCTACTTCGAGAACTTCCAGCCCCGCAAGGACGACTAGGCCCCGTCCGCTTCCGGGGGGCTAGACGGTGAATCGCCGGCGGCGGAGTCGCCATCCGACGCGGCCTCGGCCGTGGGGCCCGGCACCGGCGTGCCGCCCCGCTCCTCGAGGGGACTGGTGACTCCCGGCTCGGCGCCGCCGGGGGCGCCGGCCGGCGTCGCTGCCACCTCTGCGGCGGAGGGGGACGGGCCGCCCGCGGTGGCGGCTACCGGCTGGCGCTCGGCGGTCAGCGAGGTCTCGAGGATCTGGGCGATGTCGAGGACCCGCGTGGACTCGGGGGTGCTGCCCTCGGACTGACGCTGGCGGACGGCGTCGTCGATCATGATCATGCAGTAGGGGCAGGCGGTTCCTACGACCTCGGCGCCGGTGCCGAGGGCCTCGTCGGTGCGCTCGAGGTTGATGCGCTTGCCGATCCGCTCCTCCATCCACATGCGGGCGCCGCCGGCGCCGCAGCAGAAGGTCCGCTTCTTGTGGCGGTGCATCTCCAGCAGGTTCAGGCCCGGCACGGCGTCGATGACGCCGCGGGGGGTCTGGTAGATCTCGTTGTGACGGGCCAGGTAGCAGGGGTCGTGGTAGGTGACCGACGTCTCGAAGGGCTCGGTGGGGTTGAGGAGGCCCTTGGTGACCAGCTCGTTGAGCAGCTGGCTGTGGTGGACGACCTCGTACTTGCCCCCGAGGGCGGGGTACTCGCGGGCTATCGAGTTGAAGCAGTGCGGGCAGGAGGCGACGATCTTCTTGACGCCCGCGTTGTTCAGCGTCTCGATGTTGATCTGGGCCTGGGTCTGGAACAGGTACTCGTTGCCGAGGCGCCGGGCCGGGTCACCGGTGCAGGACTCGCCGGGGCCGAGGATGGCGAAGGTCAGCCCGGCCCGGTGCAGGAGGCGGGCGATGGTCTGGGTGACCTTCTTGGCCCGGTCGTCCAGGGCGCCGGCGCACCCCACCCAGAAGAGGTACTCGACGTCGTCGGGGATGGAGCCGCTCACCACGGGGATCTCGAAGTCGAGCGCCTCGGCCCACTCGCCCCGCTTGGAGGAGCCCGTTCCCCACGGGTCGCCCTGGTTCTCGATGTTGCGCAGCATGAGGCCGGCCTCGGTCGGGAAGCTGGACTCCATCAGCACCTCGTAGCGGCGCATGTCGACGATGGTGTCCACATGCTCGATGTCGACGGGGCACTGCTCGACGCAGGCGCCGCAGGTGGTGCAGGACCACAGCACGTCGGGGTCGATGATGTTCGGCACCAGCCGGGCCTCGGCCGGCTTCAGCTCGGCGGCGCCGTCGCCGTTGCTGCCACCCCGGGTCAGCACGGAAGACCGGTTGAAGAGGTGGTCGCGCAGGTCGAGGATGACCAGCTTGGGGGACAGCGGCTTGCCCGTGTTCCACGCCGGACACTGGTCCTGGCACCGGCCGCACTCGGTGCAGGTGATCAGGTCCAGCAGCTGCTTCCACTTGAAGTCCTGGATGTGGCCGGCGCCGAAGACGTCGTCCTCGGACATCGACTCGACGTCCATGTTCGGGGTGGTGGCCAGGGACCCGAGGGCCTTGGGGCGACGCGAGAAGCTGACGTTCAGGGGGGCGGTGACGATGTGGAGGTGCTTCGAGTAGACGACGAAGACCAGGAAGGCCATGACCGTGCCCACCTGGCCCAGGACGAAGATCGTCTCGATGTTCTGCATGGCGCCCCGGCTGATCCACGACATGCGGTCGCCCGCCCACCACGACAGGAAGGCCCAGTGGTCGTAGGGGAAGTGTCCGGTGCGGGTCTGAGCCGCCCGGTAGAGGACGAGGGTGGCCATGACCAGGAAGATCATGAGCAGGGTGATCCACGCCGCGTCGGTGTGCGAGCGGTAGAAGCGCGACTTGCGCTCGATGCGGTGGGGCGACTGGCGGATGCGGATGATCGAGAAGACCAGGATGGCGGCGAGCACCGCCGCGGTCATGAAGTCCTCGATGAAGCCGACGGCGCCGTTGTGGCCGATGCCCGGAATGGCGAAGTCGTACTTGGCCAGGTCGCCGAAGGACTCGATGATCGTCAGGAACAGGATGATGAAGCCCCAGAAGGTGAAGAAGTGGGCCAGCCCGGGGATGGGCCGCTTCAGCAGCTTTCGCTGGGCGAACACGTCCTGGACCTGGGCCCACACCATCCGGGGGACGCTCTGGAGGCGCTCGGGCGAGGGCTGGCCGACCGACACCATGCGGTAGAGGCTCCACAGCCGCGCCACCGCCACCACCGCGGCGATGGCGAACAGCCCGAATCCGATGCCGAGTCTCACCTGGCTCCTTCCCGCCGGCGTCCTGTTGCCGGGTACGCCTCAAACCGCCGGTTTTTGGCGGGCGAAGTTTAACCAGGGTCCCCAGTTCACTAACCAGACGGAGTGCGGCGTCGGCGACGCCCGCCGGCTAGGCCGAGATGCGGGCGTCTGCCTCGCGCAGCCGGGCGGCCATGGCCTCCAACAGCTTGTGGCTGAGGCTCGGCACCTCGTCCAACAGCCCGGAGAACTCGCGCTGGCCCAGCACCAGCAACCCCATGTCGGTCTCGGCGGTGACGGTGGCGTTGCGGGGCAGCCGGTTGAGCAGGGCGAGCTCCCCGAAATAGCCACCGGGGCCGATGGTCGCCACCTTCTTGCCCTTGCGCCGGACCGACGCCTCCCCCGAGCGAATGAGGAAGAACTCGTGCCCGGGGGCCCCCTCCTCGCACAGCACCCGCCCCTTCGTCACCTCGACCTCGTCGCAGGCCCGGGCGATCCGCTGCAGGTCTCGCTTCGAAAGCGAGGCAAACAGCCAGATCTGGCCCAGGTGCTCGAGTTTCTCGTCGCTACGTGCCATGGGCCGGAAGGGTAACCGCCCACTCTCTGCGCGCGCCGGGTTACCTAGTGACTGCCGGCGTCGCCCACCGGCCCACCCGCCTGGGCGGCGACGGCCGCCGCCTTGGCCGCCACCTGCTCGGCGTCGCCGAGGTATCCCTTCGAGAGGACCCGGCAGGGGTCGGCGTCGTCCAGCTCGTAGCGGAGCGGGACGCCGGTGGGCACGTTGAGCTCGGGGATCTCCTCGTCGGGGATGCCGTCGAGGTGCTTGATGAGCGCCCGCAGGCTGTTGCCGTGGGCGACCACCAGCACGCAGCGGCCGGCGCCCAGGTCGGCGGCCACCACGTCGTGCCAGTAGGGGAGGAGCCGGTCGACCACGTCGGCCAGGCACTCGGTGGCGGGCAGCTGGTCCGGGGGGACCCGCCGGTAGCGGGGGTCGTGAGCCGGGTGGCCGGGGTCGCTCGGGTCCAGCCGGGGAGGGCGGATGTCGTAGCTGCGCCGCCACACCTTGACCTGGTCGGCCCCGTGGCGGTCCGCCGTCTCCTTCTTATTGAGGCCCTGCAGGGCCCCGTAGTGCCGCTCGTTCAGCCGCCAGTGGCGTCGGACCGCGATCCACGTCCGTCCCATCTCGGCCAGGGCGATGTCGGCGGTGCGGATGGCCCGGATCAGGAGGCTGGTGTGGACGACGTCGGGCTCGAGGCCCGCCTCGGCCATGAGCCGGCCGGCCTCGGCGGCCTCCTGCCGGCCGGTGTCGGACAGGTCCACGTCGACCCAGCCGGTGAAGAGGTTGGCCCGGTTCCACTCGCTCTCACCGTGCCTGACCAGGACCAGCGTGCTCACCGGGGCCGGAGGCTACCCCAGGGGGCCGGGGAATAAGCAGGCCTGAAGGAACATTGATACGATCGCACTCAAGATCGCTAATATGATCCACAGAAGCGAGAGGACTCGGAGGGACCATTCATGCCCAAGGCTGTAGGCATCGACCTCGGCACCACCAACTCCGTCGTCGCCGTGCTGGAGGCCGGCGAGCCGACCGTCATCCCCAACGCCGAAGGGGGGCGGACCACGCCCTCGGTCGTCGGCTTCGCCAAGGGCGGCGAGGTCCTGGTGGGTGAGGTGGCCAAGCGCCAGGCCATCACCAACCCCGACCGGACCATCCGCTCGGTCAAGCGCCACATGGGGACGGCCTGGACGACCGAGCTCGACGGCAAGGCCTACACGGCCCAGGAGATCTCGGCCCGGATCCTCATGAAGCTGAAGCGCGACGCCGAGGCGTACCTGGGCGACACCGTCAACCAGGCCGTCATCACCGTGCCCGCCTACTTCGACGACGCCCAGCGGACCGCCACCAAGGAGGCGGGCCAGATCGCCGGGCTCGAGGTGCTGCGCATCATCAACGAGCCGACCGCCGCCGCCCTCGCCTACGGCCTCGACAAGGAGGGCGCCGACCAGACCGTCCTCGTCTTCGACCTCGGCGGCGGCACCTTCGACGTGTCGGTCCTCGAGATCGGCGAGGGGGTGTTCGAGGTCAAGTCCACCTCGGGCAACACCCATCTCGGCGGGGACGACTGGGACCAGCGGGTCATCGATTGGCTGGTGACCCAGTTCAAGAACACCGAGGGCGTCGACCTCTCCAACGACAAGATGGCCATGCAGCGGCTGAAGGAGGCCGCCGAGAAGGCCAAGATCGAGCTGTCCTCGGTCACCGAGGCCAGCATCAACCTGCCGTTCATCACGGCCACCTCCGAGGGCCCCAAGCACCTCGAGATGTCGCTGTCGCGGGCGAAGTTCAACGAGCTCACCGCCGACCTGGTCGACGCGTGCAAGGGCCCCTTCGAGCAGGCGATCAAGGACGCCGGACTCTCCATGGACCAGCTCGACCATGTGGTGCTGGTCGGCGGCTCCACCCGGATGCCCGCCATCCAGGACCTCGTGCGTGGCCTGACCGGCAAAGAGGCGCACAAGGGCGTCAACCCCGACGAGGTCGTGGCCGTGGGCGCCGCCATCCAGGCCGGGGTGCTGAAGGGCGAGGTGAAAGACGTCCTCCTGCTCGACGTCACGCCGCTGTCGCTCGGCATCGAGACCAAGGGCGGCGTCATGACCAAGCTGATCGAGCGCAACACCACCATCCCCACCAAGCGCACCGAGGTCTTCACCACGGCCGAGGACAGCCAGCCCTCGGTGGAGATCCACGTGCTGCAGGGTGAGCGCGAGATGGCGATGTACAACAAGACGCTGGGCAAGTTCCAGCTGGTCGACCTGCCGCCGGCGCCCAGGGGCATTCCGCAGATCGAGGTGACCTTCGACATCGACGCCAACGGCATCGTGCACGTCTCCGCCAAGGACCGGGCGACGGGCAAGGAGCAGTCGATGACCATCACCGGCCAGTCCTCCCTGTCCAAGGA
>JAJPHE010000012.1 GCA_021325435.1 Actinomycetota bacterium
AGAAGCGGACCGCCCGCTCACGCGTCTCCTGGTCGTACTTCCTCGGTGCAGGCATGGCTCAGTCTCCTTGCGAGATCAGAGCCTCCGGTGGATCCAGGGTGGTTCAGATGGTGCCCGAAGCCGTCACGCACATCCTCGCTGCCGGATGATCTACTCGCGCCAACGACTGCCGGCCCGAGCGGGATCGATCTGGGCCCTACCAGTCAGGAAGGAGCCGACGGCCTACCTGACCGAGGACCGTCGTCTGGTTCCACCAGCGAAAGACTGGCAGTTGCGGAGGTTCCTTGGACCAGTACCAGCGACTGGGCCTGTACTGGTTGAACAGGCGGGCATTCGGTTCACCGACAAGTTCCAAGGGACCCTCCTGCGCCGTGGCCGGAGGCAAGGGCGGCAAGGACATGCCCAGAGTCGCTGTGCGATCGGACCGCTCAAACAGCCAGCGATGAGAGTTCGCAGCGATCTCAAGATTCAGATCCGCGGTCTCTCGGGAATCGAGTTGGGGATAAAGCGCCACATCGTCTGGGTCATCATCCGGATGGAACATTGCGAGGACTGCTTCGGGTGAGAGGGGAAAGACCACTACGTCCGCCGTCCCGACTCCTCCTCGCCGACGCCTATCCGCGTCGGGCCCCTCCAGGATTACGACCGGCTCGTCACAAGTGACAAACGGAACATGGCTTGCCCAATACACAAGCCAACGTCTGTACAGGAGCTGAGGGGTAAGGAACTCGGCCAACTCTGCACCGCGTCCGATTATGGCGGCCGTTTGCTCCCGTACAACAAGTCGTCCGGCCTGCAAGTTCTCCAGCATGTCCAGAGTGGTCGCTATAGCTTCCGGCGTCGGCTCAATATCAGCTACCTCTAGCATGTGTCTTGCGCTTGCTTCGGTCGCCTGCGTGGTCAACTTGAAGAGCATGTCCGCGGCAGCATCTTGTTCTGCTCGGAAAGCCCGGCCCCGCGTAATCTGAAAGGCCAGGTATGCAGAGAGCCACACGCGGTCATCGCCTGATAGTCCCGGCTCGCCGTTGCGGACCAGGTAATCGATCGCCTGAGATGCTTCACCCTCGATCCGGCTGAGGAGAGTCTCGAATAGCAACGGCGGAACCTCGACCGGGTCGATGTCCGGGGACTCGATCCGATAGAAGTCAGTCTCGCGGGCCGCCTGCGACGCGGCTTGGGCATAGGTGTGACGTGAGCTCGTCTCAGTAACCCGGATCTTCCCGGCGACCTCCCATCTAGCTAGATAGCTACCGGCAACAAGATGGTGCTTCCTCGGAGCTTGGCGTGCGTTCCGTTCGGCTTGTGCGAGCAAGTCTGCGACCTCTGTGGGCCGGGCACCACGCTGGCGCTGGCGCTCGCCCTCGTCAGCATGGAGACCAGGTAGGTATACGGGCCGACGACGCAGGGCAGTCCGGGACTTCGGGCGCACGTCCGAATTATGGCGAGGGCCTGTCACGCCGCTCACTGGTACCCGGCGAGGCGTTAGCGAAGCTTGGGATATCCGATCCTGTTGGAGCCGCGGAATTGCCGGGACGCGCCCTGTCCTACTAGCGGCCCTGCCCGACCGGTATCACCGCTCGACGTTGCTGCAGGTTGGTGAGGCCAGCGTCCCACCCCGCCTGGATCGGGACGTTCTGCGCGCCGCACCCGGCGTGAACCAAGGTGGCAGACTCGTCCGGTGGCCACTATCAACCGTGTCGCGCCGATCTTCCCGGTACGGGATCTCGACACCTCATTAGAACATTACGAACGGATGGGGTTCGCCATTCGGTCATATACCGGCGGCGGATATGGATATGCCAGTCGGGACGGCATTGAGATCCATCTCGGCGTCGTGCCTGGTGAGGACGCGAGGAAGGCTTCCGCGTATCTTTTCGTCGACGACGCAGATCAACTCGCGGAAGAGTGGCGGGCGTCGGGCGTCGATGTCCACGAGCCGCAGGACACGGCTTGGGGAAGGCACGAGGGCGCCGTCGTCGACCCGGATGGCAATGTGATCCGCTTCGGCTCGCCGCTGCCAACGCGATAGCCGGGCATAGCAAGGCTCACACCCAATCGATAATGCCGGCTCCTCGGCGGCCCGACCAGGGGCTCCGGCCCGCTCATATCCCTCCGGCCGGTCATGCGCCTGCCGATCCCCGGTCACGTGGGCGGGTCCGGCTGCCCTGGGTGCGCTGGTCGAGGAGACGACCGATTATCCGGCGGAGACCAACAACGGGGCCAGTTCCGCCGCAGGAGCCGACTCGTCGCCGTACCAGAGGAGGACTTGGCCTCCGACGATCTTGCCTGCCGCCGTAGGTAGCTGGTCGGGACTGTCCGGCCAGAGGTCACCCACGAGCTGGACGGCCACCTCCTGGACGTCGTCGAGGACCGAGAGGGCAATGTGCAAGACCTGGCCCGGCTCTAAGCGGCCATCCACGTTGTAGTCCCGAAGAGGACCCAGCTCGACGCCCATGTCCAGCTTCGGATAGGCGTCAACGCTGATGTACAGAACGGAACCGCTCGGGAGCAGAGTCATTCCAGCGGGAAGAAGCGGCTGAATCCGATCAGCTAGCGCGTGGGCGAGTTCGTCGGGAGTCACTGCCCCCAATGCTGGTGGCCAGGTCTGGGAATGGCGACCGGATTGGAACGCCGATCCAGGATCGAGACCCGCCGAGGATCGCTCCGTCCGGGAATCCGGGCGAGCCGACCTCACCGCCGGCCGCCCGACTCCGGCACATCCCGGGCGGTCTCATTAGCCTGCACTCGTCATGGGCGAGACGGATCGCGACCCGGCACCGGTAAGACGTCCCCGCGTCGGACGAGCGGTCGTATTCGCCCTCTTGCCGGCCACGTGGGCCCTCATATTTGGTGCGGCGCCGCGCGCCATCGGGAGACGTGGACCGAATCTCGGCTGGAGGGGGGGAAAGCCCGCCCCAGTCAACCGGCTGGGCCTTGTTCCCCTCGCCGCGGGCGCCGCTGGCCTCGGGTGGTGCCTTTCTGAACACTACGCACCCGGCGAGACCGCCCCAATAAGCCTGGTCCCGGAAAAGCTGATTGCCAGAGGCCCGTATCGACTGAGCCGCAACCCGATGTATGTGTGTGAGCAAGCGATGTTGCTGGGATGGACCGTGTACTACGGCAGCCCGGCTCTCTTGGCCGGTGCGACGGCTCTGGGCGCAGGGATGCGGTATGCGGTGAGCCGAGAAGAAAAGACCCTCGTCAGCCGCTTCGGCGACTCGTGGAGAGAGTATGCGTCCAAGGTCCCGCGCTGGCTCTAATCAGCGCGAATCCGATGGCGGACGGCTAGACCGCCAAACACAAGATCGCGCTCGGCCGAGTGCCGACGCGCGTCGCCAACCGCCTGCGGGGCGGATCGTCGAGCCCACAGGTCCCCACAGGATCGGCACTTCCGGATGGTCGTCACCGTAGGTGTGTACGGAGGAAGGCGACGGCCTGCGGCCAAGCCTCCCGGAGCGCCGCTCTATTGGCCCACGGCTTGCCGCCGAGCGCGAAAAGCCCTCCCGTTCCGGCGAGACGAATCCAGTTAGCGACCCGACCTACCCGGTTCATTGCGATGCCCGGCGCCCACGGCATGATGCTGTGACCTGCTTCCGGGAAGCCGAGGTGCACAACCTCTTGACTGCCGTGCTCGCCGAGGCGAGCCTTGACCATCCCGACCATGCGCGAGGAGGGCCACACGCGATCTCGGCCTCCCGATATAAGCATGACCGGAGCCCGGATTTTCTCGACTGGAATCGCGGCCCTTGCGACAGCAACAGGATCGTCGAGAGCAGCGTCGTACATGGGGGCGAATGAGAATCCCTGTGGACACAGCGCCGGGCGTGCCCGGGATGGGAACGGGACGAAAGGCAGTGGGGCACCCCGGTAGGACCAACTCGATCGGCGGCGTTCCTCCGCACGGGGCGATATGCCAGCGAAGGTCACGGCGCTCGGCGCATAGGCCACCACAGCTCCGACGGCATCCGGCCACTTCGACGCCGCCAGCAGGGCCAGCTCGGCGCCCTTTGATGCGCCGAGGAGCCCGATGGGGGTGTCGAGCGAGTCCGACCGGTCACGAAGCCAGTCGAGCGCGTTCTCCACGCAGTCGATGGGTACCTCCACCAATCTGCGAGGCAGGGGCTCGGCGCCGAAGTAACTAAGGGCGAGGCATGAGAAGCCTTCCGCGGCAAGCAGCCGGGCCAGGTATCGAGGCCGACCACCTTCGGAGCCACCCAGCACGATCACACCCGGCCGGGGCGGACCGTCCTCGACATAGAAGGAGGCACTAAGGCTGCGTTCTTCCACCTCACAGATAGCCACCGTGGCTCACCGTATCCCCTGCCTTCGTCCCCGACCGACCGCCGGAAATGTTGGGTGAGGAGCGCCGTGACGAGGGACGCTGGCCGACCATAACGATCGGCGCCGGACTCCGGGGCTGCGGAGGAACGTCCGGAACCCGCTGGGGACCGGCCTATGCGCGGGTGGCAGCCTCAGCGCAACGCTGGCACCGGGACCACTCGGGCACGTCCTCCAACGTCGTCGCCCCAGGTACGCGGACGAGCCCTTCCCACTGATATCCACAGAGGGCATCCTCGTCCTCCGCTCGCTGGAGGTGACAGGTGGCGGTCGGCTCCTCTGGGTTGGACGGGTAGGTCAGCCGCCT
>JAJPHE010000143.1 GCA_021325435.1 Actinomycetota bacterium
AAGCGCTCAACCTGTGCGTCAAACGAGTCAAACGCTGCGGACAAGGCTTCCGCAGCTTCGACCACTACCGGCTCCGAGTCCTACTCCACGCCGGCGGAGTCACCTGGACCTCAAGACCCTGCCCGCCGCGCATCCGAACCAGGCGCAGTCCCTACTCAGACGCGTAGACCCACCATGTCTCACACGGGGCGGATAGCAGCACCTATGGGTGCGAGTGATGGGGGGAGAAATGGCGCGAGTACGGCGAAGCTGGACAAGGACGATCGCCGTGGCAACCATGGCTGGCCTTGCGGTGCTTAGCGCGACAACAGCACCGGCTTCAGCCACGTCGCCAGGAATGTCATTCGCCTCAGAGGTCACGCCGCCTCACCTTGGCCCAAGCCTCCGGCCGTGTCCGACCACACCTGACCCTCATCCCGGCATTCCGCCGGGTCCGCCGACTGATCTCAGTATCCCCCACTGCGTCGCGACCAACGGGGTCCTCCTACCACACGGCATCCCGGGGAACCATCCGGGCATAAGGGGCCATAACTTCACTGCCGGACCGGGTGTCGGCGGCGGAGGCGGCGGCGCAGATCCCAGCGCTTTCAGCGGAGTGGTGACGGGCAACACCGGATATGAAGGCGTCGAGTCAGAAGTCGAGGTTGTCCCCGTTACTTATACCAATAACAACGTGATTAGCGGCTGGGTCATGTCGAATGCTGGAGCCGGGTACTGGGACCAAGTCGGCTGGATCGAGGGCTATGAGGGCGGAGGCTGTGGTGATCCTCAGACCACTCCTGCCGTGTTCGTTCAATACAACAATACGGGCAATCCAAATCCTGCTGGCGGGCTACCGACGTACTGTTATGGCTATTACTTGGCACAGGGAACCGAGTACTACTTCGCCATCACAACGATTAACGGCGACACTAACAACTGGTGCAATTATCTATACTACAACAACCAGTGGAACTATGTGGGCAACTGCTACAACCTTCCTTTCTATGCTGACCAGGCCCAGGTGGAGCAGAACGCCGAGTTCGTCAGCCTGAACGGTGCAGATCAATATCCCACCTATGCGTCGAATTGGTCGTTCGACGGCACAGAAGTTATTCTCCTCAACGGCGCAGGCTGGATACCCTGGAACGGTCAGATACCCACGACCCAGAGTTATCCGAACGCCGACAACTATATGTTGCCTAATTCCGCCTCGTACACGGCTTTCACCAATTACTTCACCGATTGGTATGCAAGCGAATCGCCCTCGCCCAATTTCTCGATGTACACAAGTCCATCGAGCGTAACGATCTTGCCGGGCCAGACCGGGAATACGACGCTAGTCCTGAGCACAAACAGTACGTATGACAGCTGGTACATCGGTGGGATCAATCTCTCGGCGACCGCCCTTACGTCGGGCAACAGCGCCTCGGTCAGTCCTTCGTACGTCGGGCCGGGCCCAAATCAGACCGTGTACGCGACTGTCACCATCACAACCGGACTGACGCAGGTGAGTCCCTACTACGTCCAAGTGCAGGGCTGCGGCTTCGTCTGCAACTACACTTATGTCTACGTGAATCCCGTTTAGGTCACCATCGGCACCGAGCAGGTAGCGGAACGAAGGGCTCCGGGCAACCTCTGGAGCCCTTCGTTGGTCTTATGGGACGTGAGCGGTACCTTGGCCGAAGCGCCAACGTCGGTGGAGTTGCGTCGGCGCCCGACGGCTTCGTGGGGCCGTTCGTGCGTCCCCTGGGTCAGTTCTGAGGTCGTGGTAGACGAGTACGCCTTCGTGGACCTGTTTCGGTCCGAATATGCCCGGCTATGTCGTGTCGCATTCGTGCTCCTGAGCGACCGCGAGCTGGCCGAGGACGCTGTAATGGAGGCATTTCTGCGCGTCTACAACGCTGAGCGAACCGGGGCCTCGATCGAATCACGAGCAGGTTATTTGACGAGGGCGGTCACAAACATCGTAAAAAACCTTTCACGGAGGCGTCAACTAGAGCGAAGGGTGAACTCGTTGTTCTTTCCGTGGAGACCGACGGCGGCGGGCGATGACATCGCCGACGTGGTGGTTGAACGCGATATCCTCTCAGCTCTCCGAGGGTTACCAGCGGGCCAGCGCACCGTGCTCGTATTGCGGTACATCGGTGATTTCTCTGAAGCAGAGATAGCCGACCGCATGCAATGCTCGGTCGGGACGGTGAAATCCCAGTTGCACAAGGCGCGAAACCATTTCCGGCACGCCCTCGAGAGATCGGGAACGACGGGCTCAGTGGGAGAGAACGACTAGGTCCATGTATAGTGCCGATAGGAGAACTATGACGGATACTGGGAAGGACGCGATCAGTCGCCTGAAGCAACTAAAGATCCCTCGCTTCGACGAGAACGAGGCATATCAGCAGTTTCTCTCCCGGGCTTCTCGATCCACGTTACGGGGTCGAAAGTCGCGATCGGCGCGCGCGACAGTTGTGTTCGCCACGATAATCGGTCTGATTTTATCACTAGCGGTATTGCGCCCTGCCCTGAAGCACCCAGGCGCCCGCCTGGTGACAAGCGCGACCACCACCAGCGTAAGTTCGGCGAGTACTCCGACGACAACGGCAAAGGGTGGTGGAGGTGCCAGTGTCGGTCCAACCCCGGACGGAGCAAGTACGACCGCGAGCGTCATTCATCGCGACGCCTCGAACAGCGGCGTGACGCCACCACCTCCCAGTACAACTCAACCGGGATGTCCACCCGTCCAGTCTCCAGACCAGGCACCACCAGGCTCTATCCCCGGATGCCCATACCAGCCACCGAGCCGAGACGTGCCGCCAAATCAAGCAGGTGGGGTTCCGCAAGGGCCTCAATATGACACGGCTTGTCCGTATATTCAATCAGTTGCGCCGCAACAAGGACCCGCATCGGGCGGTACGGACGTTACCATCACCGGAGGCAACTTCAACAAAGTAAAGGCGGTCCTCTTCGGCGCGCTAAGGGCGACTCAATTCACGATCCAATCTCCAACCGAGCTTTCCGCTGTCACGCCACCGGACAGAGAGGAGACGGTTGCAGTTACGCTACAGGCAAATCAATGCGGGGCCGGCGGTTACTCAGAACGCAGCACGTTTACCTATACGTAGCCCGAGGGTCCCGCAGCAGCTGGATTGGGCCCCGGATTAAATTGGACGGCCCGGATACGACGCAGCATGGCCACCGCCAGGGCGGCCCTGTCTTCGTGCCCATGGGATCCGGCCTGTCCGTAGCGAGATTCGGCCGCCTTACCGGAGCCCGTTGGCTGCCGGCGCCGAGCCCTAGGGCGTCGAACCCGCCGTTGAGCTTCCTCTAGCTGCCGGCTTCGGCGGCGCTCAGCTCGCTCCTTGCGCCACGCCGCGTCCCCAGGCTCGGGCCGCATGCGCATCGGCGGGGTGTGGTAGCGGCGGTGCAGCGTCTGCCAGGACAGGTCGGTGTAGTGGCCGAGCATCCGCCAGGACGCCCCGTCCTGGTTGGCCTCCCACACAGCTTGGTGCAGGGCCAGTTCGGCATTGCGCAGCAGGCCCGAGAGAGCCTCGATCTGGGCCGCCCGGTGCGGGGCCCAGCGCGCCGCCTGGCCCCAGGCGATGGCGGCCTCCAGGGCCCGGCCCTCGCGGCTCTGTAGCTCGGCCTCGGCAATTTTGGCGTCGTGGCGCGCGCCCATCGTCCCAGCGTATGGGCTTGTTCTGTCTCGAATACGGACGCTTTCTCGATATTCGGCCCCGGCGGCAGGCGTTTAAGGGTGGATTCCGCTCCTCCGGGGGCGGAGCCAGCCATTGCTTGCGATCGAGGAGGTCCGCCCCTTGCCCGTCCCCCCTACTCTCACCCCGCCGTCCCCGCCGCCGGCCCTGCACGGCCCGGTGGTGCGGTTCCTGTCCGACCCCGGTGCCTGGCTGCACGGACTGGAACACGGCCTGGCGCAGGTCGCCGCCTTCGCCGCCCGCCTGGCTCCGGTGGTGGGCGTCGCCGGTGTCGCGCTTGGCATCCTGGTGCTGCTGGCCCGGCGCGTCATCCGAGCCCAAGGCGGCGACGGAGCCTTCGTCGAGCTTCTGGTACCCGCCGAGGTCGATCTGGCCGGCACGGTGGCCTTCTGGCGGCGGGTGCACGCCGCGGCCGCCCGGCGCCGACGGGGCCGTGCCTGGGTCAGCTTTGAGCTGGCCGGGTCCCCGGCCGGTGTGCGCATCGGCATCTGGGTCCCGCCGGGGACCTCGCCCCAAGCCATATCCGCCGCGGCGGGGGCATCCTGGCCGGGGGCCGTCACCGTCGTCGGTCGCCCGCCAGCGGCGCTCGGTCCGGGTCGGGTGGCCGGTGGCGCTCTTCGCTTGGCCGGCGCCGAGTGGCTGGCGCTGTCCGCCGACCGGGAGCCACTGCGCGGCGTGCTGGGCGCCCTGGCCGACTGCGGTGTGGGTGAGTCCGGCGTCGTGCAGGTATGCGCACGTCCCGCCCGCCACCGTCGGCTGGCCCGGGCCCGCCGGGAGGTGCTGGCCGCCCGCGCCGGGCGCTCGACATCGGGCCTGGGCCGCTTGCTCGACCTGGTCGACTCCCGTAACGTCCCCAAGGCGAGCGTTGCCGTCGACCCGCTGCGTTCGGCGGAGGTGCGCGCCGGGGTGGCCAAGATGGCCGATGCCCCGGCCTGGGAGGTGGCCCTCCGCTACGGCGTGGCCGGGCCGGGCGCTTGCCGCCCCGACCGTGCCCGCCTGCGGGCCCGGGCCTGGGCGCTAGCCGACTCCTTCGGCGTGTATGGGGGCTCCAACCACCTCCGGACGGTCCGTCTTCATGGGGCAGCGCGGGTGCTGGCCGAGCGTCGGCCCGGCCGGGGCCAGCTCATGGGCACCTCGGAGCTGGCCGCCCTCGCCCATCTGCCCACCGAGCGCATCGCCGGTCTCACCGAAGCCGGGGCGGCGGCCGTGTCGCCCCCGCCGGGCGCCTTCGGGGGTGACAACGATGAGTGGCTCTGACCCCGCCCGGGTGCTGGGGCTGGCCGAGACCGGCGCCCGCCGCCAGGTGTCGCTCAGCGTCGTCTCCGGCCGCCAGCACACCCATGTGCTCGGCGGCACCGGGTCGGGCAAGTCGACGCTGCTGGCCAACCTGGCCCTGTCCGACGCCGCCGCCGGGCGAGGAGTGGTGCTGATCGATCCCAAGGGAGACCTGGTCGACGACGTGCTGGCCCGACTGCCGGAGGAGTCCCTGTCCCGCCTGGTGCTCATCGACCCGGCCGAGACCACGGCCCCGCCCACCCTCAACGTGTTGGACGGCGCCGATCCCGAGGTGGCCGTGGACCAGGTCACCGGGGTCTTCGCCCGGATCTTCTCGGCCTGGTGGGGACCGCGCACCGACGACGTGTTGCGCTCGGCGCTTTCCACCCTCGTCCGCCGCCCGGGGGCCAGCCTGGCCGACGTGCCGAGGCTGTTGACCGACGCCGCCTGGCGGGCCCCGCTGGTGGGCGAGCTGTCCGGGCCGGGGCGGGCCGACGCCGCCGGGCTGGCCGGGTTCTGGGCCCATTTTGACTCGCTGTCGGCGGGCGGCCAGGCCCAGGTGATCGGACCGGTGATGAACAAACTCCGCGCCGTGCTGGGGCGCCGCTTCGCCCGGGACCTTTTGGGCTCGGGGTCCTCCAGCTTCGACCTGGGCGCCGTCCTCGACGGCGGGGTGCTCCTGGTGCGCCTGCCCAAGGGGGCCCTGGGGGAGGACACCGCCCGCCTGGTGGGCTCGCTGGTGGTGGCCCGGGCCTGGCAGGCGGCCACCGCCCGGGCCGGGCGGTGGCAGCGTCGCGACGCGGTCATCTACGTGGACGAGTGCCAGAACTTCATGAACCTGCCCGGCACCCTGGGAGACCTGTTGGCCGAGGCCCGGGGCTATCACGTGGGACTGGTGCTGGCCCATCAGCATCTGGCCCAGCTGCCCCGGGACCTGGCCGAGGCGGTCTCGGCCAATGCCCGCAACAAGGTGTACTTCAACTGCTCCCCCGAAGACGCACGGGTACTGGCCCGCCACACCGAGCCCGCCGTTCCCGCCGCCGTCCTGTCCCGCCTCGGCGACCACCGGGTGGCGGTCCGCCTGGTGCGCTCAGGCGCCGAGCTTTCCGCCTTCACCCTGGCCACCCGGCCCCTTCCCCCGCCCATACCGGGACGCGCGGTTGCCGCCCGGGCGGCGGCGAGGGCCAACGCTGGGCGGCCCGCCGAGGCGCGCCGGGCCGAGGAGCTGGCCCGTCGGCGCCGGCCTCGCCGGGACGGGGACCCCGGCGGGCCTGGTGGCGTCTCGGTCGGCGTCTCCGGCGGCGTCCTTGACCCGCCAGCCTCCCGCCCCAACAAACCCCAGCCTCGGGGCGGTCCCACCCCGGCGTCGGTCGACCCCGACTCCTGGAGCATCTCTTGACCACTTCCGTCTCCCGGCCGGCCGGGGCGGCGCTGCCGCTCGGCCTGCTTGGCCGGCTCACCGAGCGGGACCGGGCCATCTGTCGGCTGCTGTGGACCCACCGGGTGCTCACCACCGAGCAGCTGGCCGCCGTGTTCTTCGACAGCCTGGTCTCGGCCCAGCACCGACTGGTCACGCTTTACCGCCTCGGGGTGCTGGAGCGCTTCCGGGCGTTGCGCCCGGTGGGCTCGGAGTCCTGGCGCTACAGCCTGGGCCCGGCCGGGGCCGCCCTGGTGGCCGCCGAGCGGGGCGAGGAGGCGCCCCGTCCGACCACGGTGCGGGCCCAGGTCACCCGCTTGGCCGCCGGGCCCCGCACCACCCATGCCGTAGGGGTGAACGGCTTCTTCTGCTCCCTCGCCGCCTACGCCCGCCGCCACGCCGGCTGCCAGCTGGCCGAATGGTGGTCGGAGCGACGGACGGCCGCCGAGTGGGGCGACCTGGTCCGCCCCGACGCCTACGGCGAGTGGGCCGAGGGTGCCCAGTCGGTGAGCTTCTTCTTGGAGTACGACACCGGCAGCGAATCGCTGGCGCGGGTGGCGGCCAAGCTGGCCGGCTACGCCGATGTGGCCGCCGCCGAGGGCACCGCCCGCCCGGTGCTGTTCTGGCTGGCCCGCCCGGGCCGGGAGGCCGAGCTGCACCGGGTGATCGGCCGGGCCCCGGTGCCGGTGGCCACCGCCGCCGCCAGCGTCGGCGCCTGCCCGGCCGAGGCGGTGTGGTGGCCGGTGGGCCGGGCCGGGGACCGTCTGCGCCTGGCCGAGCTCGGAGCGGCTCGCTGAGGGCGCCATCCGGGGCCTGCGGCTGCGACGGCGCGGCCCGGACCGCTTGCCGGCGCTGCCCGGACTCGGCCACCAGGGCCGCCCCGTTGCGCCTGTCGGCGCCGGTGGCCGTGCGGCTGGACGAGGATCGCCGCCGCGCCGCCGTGGGTGCCCTGGCAGCCCTGTTGGCGCCGTATGTGGAGGAGCCGGCCGGCGCCCGGCGCCATGCTGGGCATCCCCGCCGGCCGGCCCGCCGCCACCGCGATGATGAGACGCCTGGCGCCGAGACCGATCCCCCGCGACAAGAGGAGTAATCGATGACCCGAAGGACGATCACCGTATTGAGCTGCGATCTGTGCCAGGTCCCCGAGGAGGGACCGGAGGTGAGCACAATTCGCTTCGGCTGGGCCAACCGCAGCTACGAGCTCGACGTCTGCCCCGCCCATGCCGAGGAAGTGAAGGCCGCCCTGTCGGGCTGGGCCCGGGCGGGCCGGCCGTCGCGGGGCGAGGGGGAGCCCGAAGCACCTCCGCGCCGGCGGCGCCGCTCGGCGCCCACCGACCGCGCCCAGCTGGAAGCGATCCGGCGCTGGGCCAAGGACAACGGCTTGGCGGTTACCGACCACGGCCGCATCCCCCAGCGGGTGGCCGACGCCTTCCAGGCCGCCCACGGCACCCCGCGGCCCGGGGCGGAACCGGCTTGATCGAGGGGCCGGAGCAGAGGTGGGATCGACGCCAACCGTCCGATACCGAGGAGCCCGCCGTGAGAGTCGCCACCTACACCCGCATCTCCACCGACGAGGACCACCAGCCCTACTCGCTGGAGGCCCAGGCCGGGCGCCTCGCCGCCTACATTGACTCCCAGCCCGGCTGGTCCCCGGCGCGGACCTACACCGATTCGCTGTCCGGGGCCACCCTGGAGCGCCCCGGCCTGGCCCGGGCCCTGGCCGAGGCCCGCGCCGGACGGTATGACCTGCTCCTCGTCTACCGGGTCGACCGCCTGGCCCGAAGTGTGCGGGGCCTGGCCCAGATCCTGGAGGAGCTGGACTCTGCCGGGGTGGCCTTCCGCTCAGCCACCGAGCCCTTCGACACCGCATCCCCCGCCGGGAGGATGATGGT
>JAJPHE010000133.1 GCA_021325435.1 Actinomycetota bacterium
TACGTGGCCCCATGAGCCTTCGAACGCGTCCGGTGGCATCGGAGTGCCGGCTCATGGCAGGCTCACTGTCCAACCACCAAGCCTCCACGGTTTGGGGGGAAGCCCACGATCCCTTCGCCGAATCGCTCGTCCTCCCCGCGCTGACGAACCGCATCGCTCGTGGGATCCCCGAGGGCGAGCCGTACCTGGCAGCCAGCGGAGGCCTTCTCGGCCAGCAGGTCGGTCAAATCCGGGTGCTGTTCGAATAGGAAGAGGGCGGCGTAGGCGACGACGGCGATCTGGTCGTGGGCGCCGGCGAAGAGGCTCCACCAGAGCTCGGGCGGGGCGTCAGACCGATGCGGGTAGACCGCCAGAAGCTCGGCTCGGCTCGCCTCGACTGCTCGGTGGGCTGGGACGGCATCGGGCCACAGCTGAGCTTCGTCCTGGCCCAGATGGAGCGCCGCAGCCCGGCGATGGCGGGGGTGGGGCAGCCGGCCGGTCGTAATCCACCGCTCGACGGTCTTGGGGTCGACCTCGAGCTTGTCGGCTAGCTCCGCCGCGGTCATGCCGCTGACCCCGAGGGCGATCCTCAGTCGCTCGTTGCCCACTTGGCCTCCCCAGCTCCCTCGTCCGGGACGTTTATGGGACGTTCAGGACGTTTGAGGGACGTCCTGAGGGTAGCCCAGACGTCGACGAAAGTCCGGTTCGGGCGGTATCGACGTCCTGTCCGAATCCGGATGCTGGCTCCTGTCCGACGCCCATCGGGGGCGGGACTGAAGGAGGGACAGGATGAAGCTTCCGATCGACACCACTGGCATGACGTTCCTTGCCGCCGGGCCGGCAGAGCCGGTCATCGACTTCGACTCGAAGGCGGCCAAGGTCGACGAGAACGGCGAGGCCATCTACGCGGTCCAGATCGTGGTGCTGGTGGATGGCGGCGCCGAGGTGATCACCGTGAAGGTCGCCGGTGAGCCCAAGGGCCTGGGCCAGGGGACCGCCATCCGCCTGACGGGGCTAGTGGCGCAACCCTGGGTAATGGGCGACCGGAACGGGGTCGCCTTCCGTGCTTCCCGACTGGAGCCCGCCGGATCTACTTCGAGCCGAGCGGCTTCATAGGGAGATGGCCCCGATGAGCCAGACCCACCACCCTGAAGCGGGCATGGTCCTCGTCGGGGCCATCGCCCGAGGCCTGTACGCCCGCAGGTTCGAGCTGGTCGCCTTCTTGCTTGTAACGCAGGAGATCCGGAGCGGCTCGCACCTGCTGGGCAGCCAGCTTGGACATCTGATCGGCCTGGCCAGCGTCGCCGTCGTTCTCCTGGTGCCCTGGAGCCGGCACCGGGTTCTGGCAACCCTGCGGCGGTCTCGGCGGGCCCGGGCGTGGGGCCTCGCCCTCCGCCAGGCGGGCTACCCAGCTCATACCTACCGCTTGCCGAGGATCCTTCGACTCGACCAGATGCTCACGGGCGAGCGACTCGAGCTGCTGCTGCCGCCCGGGATCGACGCCTCGGAGCTCATCCGATGTTCGGACCGCCTCGCGGTCGCCCTCCAGGCGGGCCGGGTGACAGTCGCGGCGAACCCCCACAATGCGGCTCGAGTCCAGGTCCAAGTAATGCGACGTGACCCGCTGGCCGGTCCATCCGGAATCGCTTGGCCCCATGCCAATCGTGAGAGGTTGAGCCTCTGGGAACCGATCCCGGTCGGATTGGATGAGAAGGGAGCCGTCGTCAGGATCTCCCTGGCCGAGCGCAACGTGTTGATCGGCGGGGAGCCGGGGGCGGGGAAGTCGTCTGCGCTCTCGATGCTCGTCGCCACCGCCGCCTTAGACCCCGGAGCCCGCCTTTGGCTCCTCGACGGCAAGCTGGTCGAGCTCGCTCCCTGGTCGGGATGCGCCGACGGATCGGCGGGCGTCCGGGTCGATGACGCTGTCAGGTTGCTGAGGGTCGTCCGAGACGAGATGGAAGCCCGATACTTAGACCTCCTGAAGCGGAAACGACGCAAAGTGAGTCCTGAGGACGGTCTGCCCTTCCATGTCGTCGTCTGTGACGAGCTTGCCCACTATTTGAACTCGGGCGAGAAGCGGGATCGGGCAGAGTTTGCCGAGCTCCTCCGAGACCTCGTTTCCCGAGGCCGGGCAGCCGGTGTGATCGTCTTGGCGGCGACGCAGAAGCCGGCGTCGGACGTCGTGCCAACGTCGCTGCGGGACCTCTTCGGGTTCAGGTGGGCGCTGCGGTGCTCCACTCCGCAAGCGTCGGACACGATTCTGGGAAGCGGCTGGGCGTCGGCCGGCTACTCAGCGACCACCATCGACTCGGCGAGCCGTGGCCTGGGCTACCTGCTCCACGAGGGTGGAGAGCCGAACCGGATGCGGGCCTTCTACCTCAATGACCAGCAGGTCGAGGCGCTGGCCGAGCGAGCCGAGGCGCTTAGGCAGGTGACGAGGTGACCCCCGCCCGACACGACGCCCTGGAGCACGTCCTGCGCCGTGCCGCAGACGGTGGCACATTCGACGCCTGGTCGGACCGGGGGCGCACCGCCCGCTGGTGTACGAACCCGATCCGGTTGTTGGGCAGTAGCCGAGTCATCCACTCGGGCACCGGCGAGATCCAGGGAACCTTCTCGAGCGCGGAGCTTCCGGACGGCGTGCTCCTGAAGGCATGTGGTCAGCGTCGAGCCACTGTCTGCCCTCCATGCTCGGCCATCTACAAGGGCGACGCCTGGCAGCTCGTCGTGGCCGGGCTGCGGGGTGGCAAGGGTGTACCCGAATCGGTAGCGGGTCACCCTGCTGTCTTCCTGACCCTCACGGCGCCCAGCTTTGGGACCGTGCACTCGACACGGGAGCTGGGTGGGACGGCGAGACCCTGCCGCCCCGGAGGACCGGAAACCTGCGTCCACGGGCGCCCAGCGGCGTGCGAGAGCGTGCATGAGGCACAAGACCCTCACCTAGGCGAGCCGCTCTGTGAAGACTGCTTCGACTACCCGGGAGCCGTGCTTTGGAACGCGACGGTGCCGGAGCTCTGGCGTCGGACGACGATCGGAATCTGGCGGAGCCTGGCCCTCCAGATTGGCTTCTCCCGGACTGCGCTGGCACGCAAGGGTTGAGTGCCGCGGAGTGGTGTAACGAGGTCGTCTGCGACGGTCTTCTCGTCAACCGTTGAGCTGATCGATGGTGCTGGTCAACTCGTGGGTGATTGATAACACA
>JAJPHE010000087.1 GCA_021325435.1 Actinomycetota bacterium
ATAGTGGCGGGGGCAGGATTTGAACCTGCGACCTTCGGGTTATGAGCCCGACGAGCTACCAGACTGCTCCACCCCGCGGCGCACCGAAGACTTTAGCAGCCCGCCGACGGGGCCCTCTCAGGCCGAGGGCGTGGTGGTGCTGGTCGTGGTGGTCGACCCGCCAGACCCCGAGGAGGAGCCCCCGCCGCTGGCCTGGCTGATCAGCTGTCCCATCCTGTTGACGTCGTTCTGGTAGGCGCCCAGGTCCCCCTTCTGGAGGTCGGCCTGGGCGGCCTGGTAGGCGGCGGCGGCCTGGGACAGCAGGGCGCTGACAGCCGGCGAGACGCCCGGGCCGGTCGGGGTGGGGGGCGGCGCCTGGCCGGGCTTCTGCTCGAGGGTCGGCGGGGCCGACCCGAAGATGTCGGCCAGCGCCTTCTGGAGGGTGTCCTCCATGACCGCCTGCTGGCCGGAGACCACGATCACCTTCTTGAGCTCGGGGAGCGGGTTGCGGTCGGACTGGATGTAGAGCGGGCGTACGTAGATCAGCGACTTCTGGATCGGGATGACCAGCACGTTGCCCAACTGGACCTCGGAGCCTTGCTGGTTGAGCAGGCTGATCTGCGAGGTGATGGTGGGGTCAGCGGCGATGCGGGCGTCCACCAGCGAGGGCCCGTCGATCAGCTGGCCCGGGGGCATCTGGAACACCTGGAGCTGGCCGTAGTCGCTGGGATCGCTCTTGGCCACCATGAAGGCAGACAGGTTCTGCTGCTTGTCCCCCTGCGAGCGCGGCACGTAGGCCTGGAGGATCAGGAAGCTCTCGTTCTGGGACCCGGGCAGGCGCATCAGCAGGTACTGGGGGTCCATCCGCTTCTGACTGATCGACACCACGAAGCCCTGGGCGTTGGTGGTCTGGGTGCCGGTGAGGGCGGCCGACGGCGACCCCTCCCCCGCGCTCTGGGAGACGTTCCAGGCGTTGGCCGCGTTGTAGAAGTCGTTGACCTTGCGGATGTGGTAGCGGCCGTACATGGTCGTCTGGATCCGGAACAGGTCCTCCGGGTAGCGCAGGTGCTGGCGGAGGGCCAGCGGCATGGTCGAGCCCTGGGTGAACAGCTTGGGGAACGCCTTCTCGTACGACTTCACGATGGGGTCGGACGGGTCCATCACGTAGAACTTCATGGAGCCGTCGTAGGCGTCGATGACGACCTTCACCGAATTGCGCAGGTAGTTGAAGCTGCCTCCGAGCCCGCTGGTCTGGGGGAGGCTGGACGTGTCCGCCAGCTGCGCGTACGGGTAGTGGTCGGTCGTCGTGTAGGCGTCCTGGATCCACACGATGCGGCCGTTCACGATCGCGGAGTACGGATCGGCGTCCAGCTGCAGGAACGGCGCCGCCTTGTTGACCATCTGCTGGATGTCGCGGATGAAGATCACCCGTGACGACGAGCTCACCTGACCGGAGATGAGGGGGTTGATGTCCCCGAAGCGCAGGGCGAAGGCGGTCCGGCGGAAGAACGAGCCCAGCTTCACCCCGCCGGCTCCGGTGTAGGTGCTGGTGACGTTGGTGCCGTCGGGCTGCTGGTAGTCGATCTCCGGCTGGCGGCTGTCGGCGATGACGTAGCCCCCCACCCCCAGCCCGAAATAGACCTGGGGCTGGCGGATGGAAGGCACGCCGGGGTCGGACTGGGGCGGGATGTTCTGGATGACGAACACCGGGTTGCCGTCCGGGTTGGCGGCGTTGGCCTCCGACAGCACCGCCCCGTAGCCGTGGGTGTACTGCAGGTGCAGGTTCACCCACGACTGGGCCGGGAGGTCGTCGGGGTTGAGCTGGCGCACCGCCATCAGCGTCTGGGTGAGGTTCCCGCCCAGCTGGTAGCGGTCGATGGAGAGGTCGTTGAACTGGTAGTAGGAGCGGATCTCCTGGAGCTTCTGGTAGGTCTGGGTGGCGAAGGCCGGATCCCACAGCCGCACGTTGCGCACGGTCAGCGAATCGTTCTCGAGAGTGGTGGCGGTCAGGTCGGGACTGAACGGGAAGTCGGTCACCTGAACCTTGTCGATGCCGTAGGCGGCCCGGGTGGCCTCCATGTTGCGGGCCAGGTACGGCTTCTCGAGGGCGTTCTCCGCCGGCTGGACCCGGAACTTCTGCATCACCGCCGGGTAGACCGCCCCCACGATCACCGACACGAACGCCCACAACCCGACGGCGAGGATCGGCAGGACCCAGCCCTGCAGGCGGATGTTGTAAAGAAACAACACGAAGGCGACCAGCGAGATGAGGATCAGCAACGTCAGGGCCGGCAGCTGAGCCTTGACGTCGGTGTACAGCGCCCCGTTCACCACCCCTCGGGTGGAGAAGTCGAGGTTGAACCGCTGCAGGTAGTACCCGATCGCCTTGAGCAGGGCGAGGCAGCCCAGCAGCACGGAGATGTGCGCCTTCACCTGCGGGGTGACTCGGTTCTGGGGTACCTGAAGGCGGATGCCGCCGTTCAGGTAGTGGGCGACGACCGTGACGATGGTGACGACGACGATGGCGACGAAGGCCCAGCTGATGAGGTACGAGTAGAAGGGCAGCTTGAAGACGAAGAACCCGATGTCGCGGTGGAACTGCGGGTCGTTGCTACCGAATGGGACGGAGTTGCGGAACATCAGCCAGCGGTTCCACTGGCTGGACGCGCCAGTGCCGACCAGCAGGGCGAGGATGAGGGCGGCGATGGCCCGGACTTTGCCGGCGTGAGGGCCGACGGCGTCGCGGTAGCGCTGGACGAACTCGTCCTCGGGTCCGGCCATCCGATAGGCGGGGGCCAGCCGGTCGGCGATGCTGAGGCTCAGCCAGACGGCCACGAAGAAGATGGCGGTGAACACCACGGCCAGCTCGATCTTGGTGACCACCACCCCCTTCCACACCGAGGTGAACCCGACCGAGCCGAACCACAGGTAGTCGGTGTAGAAGCCGGCGATCCCCCGTAGCGAGAAGATGACGATGATCAGCACCGCCAGCAGCGCCAGCAGTCCGATGCGGGTGCGCGAGGGCCTTCTCCGGCGGGGCCGGTCGCTGGTGGATCGCATGTGAGGGGCGAGCCTAGGTGGTTAGCGGCGCCAGCAGGCAGCGACAGCCGGCGTGAGCCGGCGGGTGGGCCTGCCCGGTCGGGAAGCCTTCGCCGGCGGGAACGGGGCCGGCCAGGCCGTTGTCGTCGCAGTCGGGGCAGGGGCCGCCGTCGTCGTCGACCACCCACCGCACGGTCGTGCCGCTCGGCAGCGAGGCGAGGACGCCCCGGCCGAAGGCGCCCACCGCGTGGTCCATGGCCAGGGACTCCAGCCGCTCACCTTTCCAGGAGCGGTAGGCGGCTCCTATGGCGTCGGCCGTGACGCCCTCGTCGCGCTGCTCCTCCGCCAGGAGGGTCGACAGCCGCTGGCGCAGCGGGCCGACCACGGCGCCGGCGAGCTCGCGGGCGGCGTCGGAGACGTCTTTGGGCTCGGCGGGTGAGGCGTCGGCGAAGAGCTCGCCGGCGAACCCGGCCCCGGCCCGGAAGGCCTCAGTGACCAGGGGCGAGACCGATTCGGCGTAGCGACCGAGGTGCTCGTCCTCCTCGGGTAGGACCGGGCCCGGTCGCCCGCGGGTGCTACTGCGCAGACGGTCGAGGACGTCGTTCTGGTCGTCCTGGAGGGCCCGCTTCAGCTTGCGCGACAGGCGCTCGTGCAGCGGGGCCAGCAGCTGGTTGCGGCGGTTGAGGGCCTCGACTTCGGAGGCGTCCTCCTCGTCGGCTGGGGCTGGGGGCTCCTCGAAAGTGGTTTCCTCCTCGGCGGCGACCGTCTCTTCGGCCGGGCCGGCGCCCGGCTCGGCGACGGTCCCATCCGCGCTGGCTTCGGTTAGGGGAGCCCCGGCCGCATCGGTCTCGCCCTCGGCCGGGGCGTCGGAGGTCGCCAGCACCTCTTCGGCCTTGCGCAGAGCGGCCTGGCGCTCGGCTCGGATGCGGGCGAACAGCTCGTCCACCGAAGGGGCAGCCGCCTTGGCCTCCGCCCCATCCTCGGCCGGCGAGTCAGCCGTCGCCTCGAGCGATCCCTCGGTCCCCTCCTCGAGCAATCCTTCGTCCCCGGCGGCCGGCTCCGCCTGAGCGGGTTCGCTCACCTCAGGCTCGGCCGGGCGGATGATGCGGACACCCTCCTCGACGGCGGGGTGCTCACCGGACGAGGCGCCGGGGTGGCGGCGACCACCCTCGGGCCGACCCCAGCGGAGGATGCGCAGGGAGGAGCCACGACGCTCCTCGCTGACCGGCCCCTCAGGGTCCGACGGGGGCGTCTCAGCCGGCGGCGGCACCAGCGACGGCCCCCGTCCGACCGGTGCTGGGGGCCGGGCGATGCGGCCCGGCCCGGTTGGCGGGCGCGACTGGGTCGCCGCCCCTCCTCCGAGCACGGTGATCTTGGGCGGCGCCGGCCGGGCGGGCTCCGCCGGGGTCTGGGCGGGCACCTCGGGCTCGGGCACCTCGGGCCCGGGCGCAGCTGGTTCGGCGTTGGGGGAGGGCGCCGGCGCAGAGGTCAGCAGCGGAGGCGCGGTCGCCGCAGGGGTGTCGACCGGGGCGGGCTCCTCGGTAGCAGACGGCGGAGCCTCGGGGATGGGAGGCGGTGCCGGCGCCGGGCCGGGAGCATCGGCGAGGGAGCTGAGCTCGGGCGGTATCGACTCCGGCTCCTCGAGGGCCCGCCGGAAGGCGGCGTCGGCCTCGGCCTTGGCTTCGGCCTCGACCCGGACCAGGGCGGCCTCGGCCTCCTCGATCATGCGGCGGACCCCGCTCACCGCCGTGAGCAGGCTCTCGCGGCCAGCGCCGAGCTGTTCGACCTGGGCGTGCATGACCCGCCGGCGGCGCATCAGCTCGCCGAGCAGCTTGGCCCGCAGCTCCCCGGCCTCCTGGCTGATGGCCTCGGCCTGGGTCCGGGTGGAGCTCATCAGATCGTCCGCCTCGCGGCGGGCGGCGGCGATGACGGCCCGGGCCTCGACCGTGGCCGCCTGGCGGATCTGGGAGGCGGCCTCCTCGGCCGCGGCCGTGCGTTCGTCGAGGACAGTCTCGGCCGCCCCGCGGATCCGCGCCGCCTCGTCGTGGGCGTCGCGCAGCACCTTGGCCACGTTCTCCTCCGCCTTGCGGCGGATGTCGGCGGCGGCGTCGTGGGCGGTGTGGAGCAGGCGGGCCGCCTCCTGGCCCAGGGCCTCGGTGAGGGTCTCTTCGTCCAGCTTGGGGAAGGCCGCCCGGTCGCGGGCCTCGCGGATCTGACGGAGCAGCTCCTCCTCGCGCCGGGCGAAGGACCGGATCTCCTGGGCCACCTGGTTGAGGAAAGCGCGCACCTCGGCCTGGTCGTAGCCCCGGAAGGCGGACGCGAACGTCCGCCTTGTGATCTCCTCGGCGGCCACCGATGCGGCCGACGCCAGCGGATGCACGCGGTCGTCCGGCATGGTGTTTCGAGATTACGACCTGGGGCGTCGCCGAACGGTCATCCTCCACGACCTGCGGCTCGGCGGCCCTCCCCCGGAGCGGCGGGCAGGACGAGGGCGACGGCGGACCCCTTGCCGACGACCGAGGTGCACTCGACCCGACCCCCGTGTCCCTCGGCCACCCGCATGACGAGGGGCAGCCCGAGGCCGAGTCCCCCGAAGCGGCGGGTGTCGGAGCTGTCACCTTGAACGAACTCGGCGAAGGCGGCCCTCTGCTCCTCCTCCGACATCCCCTTCCCCTCGTCGCGTACGGTCAGGCGGACGGTGGAGTCGTCGCCGGCGGCGGCCTCGAGGACGACCTTGCCGCCCTCGGGCGAGAACTTGACCGCATTGTCGATCAGCTCGTCGAGGGCGAGCCCGACCCAGCGGCGATCGCCGAGGACGGGTGGCGCGCCGCGGGGCGCCTTGCGCACCAGCGTGTGGGGTGGCGTCACCTTGGCCGCCCACCGGTCCATCGCCTCGTCGAGGATCACCCGGGCCGGCATGGGCTGGCGGTCGACCTCCAGCCGGTTGCCGCCGGATGAGGCGAAGAACTCGAGCATTTCGACGGTGCGCATGAGCCGGCGCGACTGGTCGAGGATCTCGGCCTGCCAGAGGCGGGCCCGGGCCGGGTCGACGTCGCGGCGGCTGAGGATCTCGGTGAAGCCGACGATGGCGGTGAGGGGTGTGCGCAGCTCGTGGCCGATACGCGAGAGGAACTCGGTCTTCATCCGCTCGAGCTCGAGCTCGGGCCGCAGGTCGCGCACGAGCAGCACGGCGCCTCCGGCCGTGCCGTCCGGCCCGGTGAGGGGGGCGGCCGACACCGCCACCGGAACGGGGGCGCCGTCGCTGGCGATCACCGTTCCGGCCCCGGTGAAAGGCAGACGGTCGCGCTCGGCCACGGCGGCGGCCACGGTGCGGCCATCCTCCAGCCGGGCGGCGAGCACCGTGTCAAGCGGGCGTCCGAGCGCCTTGGCCTGGGTGGCGCCGGACAGCAGCTCGGCGGCCCGGTTGAAGTCGGTGATCCGCCCGTCGGCGTCCACCGCCACCAGCGCCTCGGCCATGCCCCCCACGACCGACTGCAGCCGGCCACGGAGGCGGGCCTCCTCGGCGGCGGCCAGGCGGAGGGCGCCCTCCTTCTCCTCGATCGACTCGGCCATGGAGTCGAAGGCTTGGGCCAGGGAGCCGATCTCGTCCGGGGAGCTGATGCCGGTGCGGACCCTCGTCTCGCCGCCGCTGATGCGGCGGGCGGCGGCGGTGAGGCTCTCGAGGCCCCTGCTGATCCGGTCGCTGGCCAGCACGGAAAGGAGGAAGGCGAGGACGGAGCCGCCGAGGGCGATCAGGAACAGGGTGCGGAACAGAGAGTTGCGTGAGTTGTCGAACAGGGTGGTGGGCGACTCGGCCACCAGGGCCATGACGCCGGTGCCGCCGGCTCCGGCCACTGGTCGCACCGACACGAACTTGGCGCCGACGGTCTCGGCACCGGCACCCGGGGCACCGCCGCCGAGCGCGACGGCGGCCAGGCGGGCGATCGGCGCCGAGATGGAGCCGACCGGCGGGTAGGAGCTGAGCACCCGGTGCCCGTCAGTAAGGACCAGGGTGAGGGTCGGGTCGTCGCTCGCCTGGTTGCGCAGATAGGCGTGGTCGATCGCGGTGACGGCGACGGCCACGCCGATCGGCGACAGCGAGCCGGCGGCGGTCTGCACCTCGGCCGGGTAGGCCCCCACTTCGACCGGCAGGCCGGCCACCACTCCCGCGGTGCCCTGGCCGTTGGCCGTCTGCAACGCCTTCGAGACGAGGACGGACCGGCCCAGGGCGGCGGCCACCCCGTTGCCCAGGGCGGCGTCGAAGCCCGGCGAGGTGGCCAGCACGGCGCCGTCGGTTCCGACGAAGAGCAGGTGGACGTCGGAGAAGAACTGGCTGGACAACTGGCCGAGCCAGGCGCTGGCGGCGTCGGCCGTAGGAGGGCTGGGGTTGAAGGCGGCCTCGGCGGAGGCAGCGGCCACCTTGGCGTCGCGCAGGTCGGGCTGCCACGCGTCGCGAAGCGTCGTCGCCTCCACTGCGGCGCGCGAGTCGACCCGGCGCAGGGCGTCGTCGCGCACGGTCGTGGACAGCACCGTCGACAGGGCGGCGGACAGCACCACCACGATGAGCAGCAGCGTGCCCGCGGCGGTGGCGGCCAGCCGGGCCCCGATCATCCGGCGGCTGGCGTTGATGACGGCGCCACCGACGCCGATCGCCCCGGCGACGAGCAGAGACTCGGTGGCCAAGACGGAGTGGGTCGCCGCCACGCCGGCCGAGGCGGCGACGAGGGCCCCGCCGGCCCGCAGCAGCCCGGCCGGTATCCGTCCGCCGGCCCAGCCGAAGGCGGCCAGCGGGGCGAGGGCCAGGGCGAGGGCTCCGCCGGCCCGCAGGCCGATGACAGTGGGGGCGGCGACCTGGCCGGGCATCAGGGCGCCGTGCACGAACGCCGAGGCGCCGAGGGCCGACAGCCCGAGCCCGAGCCAGAACGCCGAGGCCGGGCGGGTGGCCACCAGTTCGATGCGGAGGGCCAGCACCGCTAGTCCGGCCAGGGCGACCAGGAAGGTGACGATCTCGGCGGCGAACTGGAACTGGGCGGCCGAAGCTCCCATGGCCCCCTACGGTGGCGACACCGCCGGAAATCCGACGGCGACCAATTCTACTGCCCGGCTGGTGGCGGGGGCGGAACGCCGGAAACGTCCCCACCGTTGGCCGCGATGGCCGCCAGGGCCTGGTCGAGGGTGGAGACCTTCACCACCTTCAGGTGGGGTCCGGCGTGGGAGACGGCGTCGCGGTACTCGCCGGGCGGCACGAGGAACAGCACGGCGCCGGCGTTGGAGACCGACACCGTCTTTTCGGCCACTCCCCCCACGTCGCCGACATTGCCGTCGGGGTCGATGGTGCCGGTGGCGGCGATGCGCTGGCCGCCGGTCAGCTTGCCGTTGACCAGGACGTCGATGATGCCGAGGGTGAAGGCCAGTCCGGCCGACGGCCCTCCGATGTCACCCGAGTTGATGGACACCTTGAACGGCAGGTCGAAGTGCTCGCCCCGGGTGCCGAGGGCGACGCCGAGGAAGGCGCGGTTCGGGTTGTCGGGTCGGCGGGTGAGGGTGACGGCGACGTTCTGGGTCCGGCCCTGGCGGTCGAGGGTGAGGGCGATGTTCTGGCCCGGGTGGTCGGCGACCAGGGCGGTGGTGACGTCGGTGTCGAGTTGCACCGGGCGGCCGTCGATGGCGGTGATGGTGTCGCCGACGTGCACGACCGGGGCCGCCGGGGTCTTGGGCACGACCTCCTCGACGAGGGCCCCGGTGCCGTGCTCAGGGACGCGGTAGCCGAGGCGGCGCAAGGCGGCGACCTGAGCGTCCTGCACCGAACCCTGCATCTCCTCGTTGTTGATCTGCTGTAGCTCCCCTGTCGGCAGGTTTCCGAGGATCGATTCGCGCGAAACGATCTGCACGTCGTGGTTAAACCACGCGTAGACGAAGTCGATGGGGCGGGCCTGGCGCAACAGCACGGTGGTGAGCATCACCGCCCCGCTCACCGGGTGGCGCTGGTTGGCGGGCACCGTGATCATCGGCGCCACCGGGCTGGTCGTGCCCGGGCTGAGCTCGAAGTACGGCAGGTTGACGGTGATGCTCACCAGGTCGATGACGACGATGACGGCGGCGATGACGCCGAGGATCCACGTGCGGGCGCGCCGGGGCTCCGGGGCGTCCTCGGCCGGGGGGGCGTCGGCCGGCGGGGCGTCGAAGGTCGCGATCGGTTCCATCCAGTTAGGCGCGGCGGGGGCCCGAGACTAGGGCTAGCGGTCGAGCGCGGGGACCGCGGCCGGCGCGAGGGTGCCGGCGAAGGCGGCGTGGAGCCACACGTCGACCAGCCCGTCGACGACACGGTCCTGGGGGACCCGGTCCTCGCCGGGCTCGCCCAGGGCGTAGTGGGCGAAGGCGAACCACTCGACCATCGAGCCGAGGGCGTGGGCGGCGACAGTGGTGTCGAGTTCGTCGCGGATGAGGGAGGCCTGCCGGTTGCGCTCGAGCAGGCGCTCGATGCGCTCCACGAACGGACGGCGCAGCTCCATCCACATCTTCTCGATCTCGGCGTCCTGCAGGGCTCCTTCGATGAGGGCCCGCCACAGCCCCCGGTGGTCGGCGAAGACCTGGAGGAAGCCGGAGAGAGCGACGCGCAGGGCATCGCGGGGGTGGGCGGCCCACGGCGCCTGGGCCTCCTGGTACATGCGGGTGACGGCGTCCTCCATCACCTTGGCGAAGGCGTCCTGCTTGTTGCGGAAGTACAGATAGAAGGTGCCGTGGGCGGTGCTGGCCGCCTTGGTGATGGTGCCGACCGTGGCCGCCTGGTAGCCGCGGGTCTCGAAGACCGTCCGGGCCGCCTGCAGCAACTGCTCGGCCGTCGTCTCGGCCCGCCGCTGCCGTCTCCTCGGCTGCTGCGGCTCGTACGCCATCGTGCCCCTTCCAGGCCCGCTGAAGTGCTAGAGCGGCCCTCGTTGACCGACGAGACCGTAGCCGATGTAGCCCGACGAACACGCTCAGTGGCCGCCGCCGGCCACCGGGGGGACGAGTCCGTAGCCCGCGCCCACCTCTCCGACCCCGAGCCCGCGGTGCGGGCCGCCGCCCTCGGGGCCCTGGACCGGATGGGCCGGCTCACGCCGGCCGACCTCGCCGCGGGGCTGGCCGACCCCGACCCGGCCGTCCGCCTTCGTTCGTGCCAGCTGGCGGCCCGCTACCCCGCGCCCGACCTGGTGCCCCTGCTGGCCGACGAGCCGCTGGTGGCCGAGACGGCCGCCTGGGCCCTGGGCGAGCGCGGCGAGGCCGGCGCGGTGGCCGCCCTGGCCGCCATGGCCACCGGGCACGACGATCCGCTGTGCCGCGAGGCGGCCGTGGCCGCCCTGGGGGCTATCGGGGACCCCGCCGGGCTGCCCGCCATCCTGGCCGCCACTGGCGATCGGCCGGCGGTGCGGCGCCGGGCGGTCATCGCCCTGGCCCCCTTCGAGGGTCCGGAGGTGGACGAGGCCCTGCGCCGGGCCCTGGATGACCGCGACTGGCAGGTCCGCCAGGCGGCCGAGGACCTGCTCGACTAGCGCTCGGCCCCCATGAACATCACCTTCAGGGAGTCGAACGAGTCGAGGCACTTGCCGGCCCCGAGGACGACGCACTCGAGGGGGGCGTGGACCAGGTTGACGGGCAGGGCGGTCTCCTCCTCCAGTCGGCGGCCGAGGCCCTGCAGCAGACCGCCGCCGCCGGACAGGTGGATGCCCTGGGTTATGAGGTCCTGGGCCAGCTCGGGCGGGGCCTGGCCCAGGCATTCGACGACCGAGTCGACGATGGCGCCCACCTGGTCCTCGATGGCGAAGCGGACCTCCTCGGGGGAGAGGATCACCGTCTTGGGCAGCCCGGTCATCAGGTCGCGGCCGCGCACCTCGGCCTTCACCGCGTCGTTCACCGGGTAGGCGGATCCGATCGCCATCTTGATCTCCTCGGCCGTGCGCTCGCCGATGGCGATGCCGTACTCGCGCCGCACGTAGGACTGGATGGAGGCGTCGATGTCGAAGCTGCCCACCCGGATGGCCTGCAGGGCGACGATGCCGCCGAGGGAGATGACCGCCGTCTCCGTCGTGCCCCCGCCCACGTCGACGACCATGTTGCCGAGGGGCTCGTGGATGGGCAGGCCGGCGCCGATGGCGGCGGCCATGGGCTGTTCGATCAGGTAGGCGGCGGCCGCCCCCGCCCGGCGGGCCGCCTCCTCCACCGCTCGGCGCTCGACCTCGGTGATGGCCGACGGCACGCAGATCAACACCCGGGGCCGGTTGAATCGAGAGACGCCGGCCCGCTCCAACAAGAGCCGGATCATGCGCTGGGTGATGTCGAAGTCGGTGATCGCGCCTTGGCGCAGGGGGCGGACGGCAACGATGTAGCCGGGGGTGCGGCCGATCATGTGCCACGCCTCCTGGCCCATGGCCAGCACGTCCTGGGTGCGCGAGTTCAGGGCGATGACCGTCGGCTCGTTGAGGACGATGCCCCGGCCCCGCGAGTAGACGAGCGTGTTGGCGGTGCCGAGGTCGATGGCCAGGTCCCTAGCCAGGCTTGCCGACCCTCCTGCGCCGGGGCCGGTGGTCGTCCACCGGTCCAGGGGCCAGGGCCCGCAGCTCGCGGGCGAACTCCTGGACTCCCGCCTCGAGGGACCGGGGACGCCGGTTGCGCACCAGCACGATCACCGAGGCGACGATGCCGGCGGCCACGGCGATGCCGAGGTAGAGGAGGTTGATCACGCCAGCTCCTCGACCTCCACGACCGGACGCGACCCGGTGGCCCAGTCGGCCCCCTCCGACCACTCTTCGCGCTTCCAGATCGGCACGGTGGCCTTGACCGCTTCGATGCAGTAGCGCCCGGCGTCGAACGCCTCACCCCGGTGGGCGGAGCTGACGACCACCGCCACGGAGACGTCGGTCAGCTCGAGGCGGCCCACCCGGTGCAGGACCGCCACCCGGCCGAGCTTCCAGCGCGACCGGGCCTCGGCCACCAGGGCGTCGAAGCGGGGGATGACCTGTTCGGCGTAGGCCTCGTACTCGAGGCTGGTGACGCCGGTGCGGCCCTCGGCGTGGTCGCGCACCGTGCCAAGGAAGCTGACGAGCGCGCCGCAGTCGGGGCGCACCGCCCAGTTGATGACTGCGTCGACGGGGATCGGCTCGGTGACGAGCCCGGTCCAGTCGTCGGCGTCCGCCGGGGGTTCCACCCGGCCAATGCTACGGCCCGCGGCGCCGGCCAGCCCCTGGTCGGGGCCGATGCCTGCGGCGGGACGCCCGTCGGTACTCTTCGGCCATGACCTCGGAGGGCGACGCCCACGAGGATGACGAGGGACCGCCCGGACCTCTCCTCCCACCCGACGACCGCCTGTGGCGCCACCCCTCGGAGCTCGGCGCCGGTTGGTCGGGTCCTCCTGCCCGCCGCCTCGGCCGCCCGGCGGTCAGCGTGCTGACCGGCATCGTCATCGGCGCCGCCGCCACCACCGGGGCCCTGACCATCGGCAGCCGCCTGGCCTCGACGTCGAGTCACCCCACGGTGTCGTCGGGGGCCGCCGAGCCGGACCTGGTGACGGCCTCCACCGCCTTGGCGCCGGCCGGCCCCAGCCGTCCCCGCCCGGGGCCGGCGACCGTCGGGGCCACGCTCACTGGACCCGCCGACCGGGTGGCCGGCTCGCTGGTGCGCCTGGACGTGAGCCGCGACGCCGGGTCGGTGCGGGGCGCCGGGGTCGCCTTCCGAGCCGACGGCCTGGTGCTCACGACCGACGGGCTGGTGGCCGGGGCCAGGGCGGTGTGGGCGGTGGACCGGCAGGGCCGGCGCAGCATGGCGACCGTCGTCGGCGAGGACCCGGTCGCCGACATCGCCGTGGTGCGGTTGGCGGCGGACTCGGCGCCCCCGGCCGTCACCGGCACGGCCACCCCGACCTCCGGGGAGGTGGTCGCCGTGGTCGGCTGGGTGCTGCCGGCGGCGGCGAGCGGTGAGGGGCCGTGGCGGCCGGCGCTGTTCATGGGCACGGTGTCAGGGTTGTTCCGGGGATGGCAGGAGCCGGGCGGAGCCCTCCTGCTCGACGCGGTGTCAGCCGACGCCCCGGCCGGCGACGAGGCCCAGGGCGCACCCCTGGTCGATGTGCAGGGCCGGCTGCTCGGCCTGGTGGCCCGGCCGGGCGGGGCCGACTCCCCCACCATGGCCGTCGGCATCTCCGAGGCCGAGGCGGTGGCCGACGAGCTGGTCACGTCGGGCCGGGCGGCCCACGGGTGGATGGGGGCGGCGGCCGTCGCCCACGCCGGTGGCGGGGTGCAGCTGACGGCGGTGGTGCCGGAGGGGCCGGCGGCCGAGGCCGGCCTGGTGCCGGGGGATGTGATCCTGACGGTGGACGACGTCTCGGTCTCCTCGGTAGCCGAGCTGATGGCGTCGGCCCGGATGAAGAGGCCGGGCCAGGACGAGACGCTCTCCGTGGTGCGGGATGGCCTGCGCCGCACCGTCACTTTGACGCTCGCCGAGGCGCCGGCCCAAGCCTGAGGTCGGGGGCGGCGGCGGGCGCCCTACCATTCGCGGGTGAGCTCCCCTGCCTCCCCCGAGGGCGGCAACCTCTTCGAGAACCTCTTCGCCCAGCTGGGCCGGATGTTCGCCGCCTCCGGCCCGGTCAACTGGGAGCTGGCCCGCCAGTTCGCCCAGTGGGCGGCGGCCGAGGGGGGCCAGGAGGGCAATGTCGACCCGATGGAGCGGATCCGCTTCGAGGAGCTGATCCGAGTAGCCGACCTGCACGTCTCGGACGTGACCGGGCTCGCCACGTCGACCACCGGGCGGGTGGTGACGGTGCGGGCCGTCAACCGGGTCGACTGGGCCACTTCGACCCTCGACGCCTGGAGGCCGCTGCTCGGCTCGCTGGCCGAGGCGCTGCAGGCGCCACCCTCGGCCGCCGGCGATGACGAGGCCGAGGGCGACGAGGACGGGATGCCGGCCGGGCTCGGCAAGATGCTGGGCCAGATGATGCCCGGCCTGCAGGCGGCGTTCCTCGGGCTGCAGTGCGGCTCGATGGTCGGGTCGATGTCGCAGCGGGCCTTCGGCCAGTACGACCTGCCGATACCGCGGCCCGCCGGCGACGAGCTGCTGGTGGTGCCGGAGAACGTCTCCGGGTTCGCCACCGATTGGAGCCTGCCGCCCGACGACGTGCGGCTGTGGGTCTGCATATCCGAGCTGACCCATCACGCCGTCATCGGCCGGCCCCACGTGCGCGACGAGCTCACGTCGCTTCTGGGCGAGTACGTGTCGAGCTTCGACCCGGCGGCCGCCTCCCTCGAGGAGCACCTGGGCGAGGTCGACCCCACCGATCCGTCGTCGTTCGAGCGGGTGCTCGGCGACCCCGGCGCCCTGCTGGGCGAGATCCAGTCCGAGCGCCAGCGGGCCCTGCTGCCCCGCCTGGGCGGGCTCATCGCCGTCATCGAGGGCTACGTCGACCACGCCGTCGACCTGGTCGGTCGGCGGATCATCGCCTCCTACGGGCCGTTGACCGAGGCTCTGCGCCGCCGGCGGGTCGAGCGGGGCCAGGGCGAGCGGCTGGTGGAGCGGCTGCTCGGCGTGGAGCTGCGCCAGGAGCAGTACGACCGGGGCGCCGCCTTCATCCGAGGCGTCGTCGAGCGGGCGGGCGACGACGGCCTCACCGGCCTGTGGGAGTCGGCGCGTACTCTGCCGACACCAGCGGAGGTCGACGCCCCCGGGCTGTGGCTGGAGCGGATCCGCCTGCCCGAGTAGCCCCCGGCCGGCCGGCTCCGGCCTCAGGCGCCGCCGAGGAGATCGGCTTGGAGGATCTCGGCCACGTCCGACTCGAGACCGGCGGTGCGGATGCCGACCAGCGGCGTGATCGCCACCATGCCGGCCAGCACCGTGGCCGTGTCGGTGTCGGGCTTGAGGGTGACGTTGGTGGCCCGCAGCTCGATCTGCAGCTTCCCTCCGCCTGACCCGGTGATGGCGGCCCGCACCGTGCCGAAGGCGGCCAGGCGGGCCAGGCGCACCCCGGCCACCTCGCCGGCGGGCAGGTTCGGCACGTTCACGTTGAGCACGGTGGTGGCGGGTGCGTCGACCAGCCAGCGGGCGGCCAGCACGGCGACGCGGGCGGCGGTGTCCCAGTGGATGGGGTCACCGACCCCGAGGCTCACCGCCATGCCGGAGGCGCCGAAGTTGGCGGCGGTGAGGGCGGCGCCCACGGTTCCGGAGTGCAAGGTGGAGCGTCCGGTGTTCGGCCCGGGGTTGATGCCCGAGGCGATCAGGTCGGGCGGGTCGCCGAAGCCGCCGAGTCGGGCGGCCATCACCGCCACGGCCGGGGGGCCTTCGACGGCGTAGCACGGGATGTCGTCGAGCCCTGGGATCTCGACGTCCTCGTAGGCGATGGCGGCGTCGCTGTGCAGCGGGCCGATGGCGGCTCCGCTGCCGCTCATGTCCTCGACGGGCGCGGCCAGCACCACATCGTGGCCGTCGTCGGCCAGAGCCCGGGCCAGAGCGGCCACCCCGGGGGAGCGCCAGCCGTCGTCGTTGGTGACGAGGACCCGGCGGCCGCTCGGAGCCATCAGAGGACCCCGGCCTCCTCCTCAGGCATGCCGAGGTCCCACTCGAGGAGGAGGTTCTCGCGCTCGGCGTCGCGCACGACCCGCTCGCGGTTGCGCCGGAACTGCGGGTCGTGGGGCGGTAGCAGCACCAGACGGGCCAGGGCCCGCTGGCGGAACTCCTCGATCAGCGACCGGTCGCCGAAGTCGGACTGGACCTCCCAGTGAGGGGCCACCGGTCCGAGGTAGACGATGCGGGCGTGGCCGCGTGGGGGCTGCGGCTCACCGACTTCGTCCGTCTGCGACATGGGTCCTCCTGCGAATGGCGACCGGCCAGCCTACCCGCCGGGGTTCACCCGGCCGCCGGGCGCGAGCCGAGGGTGACGTTGACGCTGAGCTTCTGGCTGCCCCGGTAGACGGTCAAGGTGACCTGCTGGCCGGGCTTGTGTTCGGCCAGGGCCGAAGTCAGGTCGGTCGCTGAGTTGATCGCCGTACCGTCGAAGGCGGTGATGACGTCGCCCACCTGGAGGCCGGCGTTCTCCGCCGGCGACCCGGCCGTCACCCCGGCCACCACCGCCCCCTGGTCCGGGGTGAAGCCGTAGCTCTGCTTCAGGTCGGGGGTGAGATCGACCACGTCCACGCCGATGAAGGCATGACTGCCGGCCACGCTCTGGCCGGTGCGCAGCTTGGGCAGGATCGGCTTGATCTTGTCGGTCGGGATGGCGAAGCCGATGTTCTGCGCCGTCTCGCCGGTCGCTCCCGCCGATGAGGCGACGGCGGTGTTCATGCCGATCACCTCGCCCTGGGCGTTGACCAAGGGGCCGCCGGAGTTGCCGGGGTTGATGGCGGCGTCGGTCTGGAGCATGTCGGTGAGCGTCTCCACCGTGCCGCCGGCGGAGTCGCTGCTCTGGATGGTTCGGCCCTCGGCCGAGATGATGCCCTGGGTCACCGTCGGGCTGCTGACCGACAGGTCGAGGGCGTTGCCGATCGCCACCACGCTGTCGCCCACGCGCTCGGCGGCCGAGTTGCCGAGGGTGACCGTCGGCAGGCCCGACACGCCCTGGATGTGGACGAGGGCGATGTCGTCGGCCGGGTCGGTACCGACCACGCTGGCCGGGTGGCTCTGGGTCTGGCCCGAGATGGTGGCGGTGATCTTGGTGGCCCCGGCGATGACGTGATTGTTGGTGAGGACGTCACCGTCGGCCGTCACGATCATCCCGGATCCGGCGCCCTGGATCGGCCCGGCCGAGAAGAAGCTCCCCGGGTTGAACATCTCGGTGCGGATCGACACCACCGCCGGCATCACCTTGGCCAGCACCGACTGGATGGTGAGGGGCTGCTCGTTCTTGAACGGCCCGCTTCCCGGCGAGGACGACTCGACCACGGTCTTCTGGTTGGCCCGGTTCGATCCGATCACCCCGCCCACGACGCCGCCCACCACCGCGCCGATGACCGCGGCGACCAGGGCGATGGCCGGCCAGCGGCTGCGACCGGGGCCGCCGGCCGCCGGGGCGGCGGGGGGCGGGGGCCCCTGGGGCACGCCCCAGGCGGGAAGACCCAGCTCGCGGGTCGTGGACGAGCGCTCCTCTCCGACGGCGGTCAGGGCGTCGTGCGGATGGGTGGGGTCGTGGTCCACCGCGGTCTTCTCCTTGTCGTCGTGGTCGTCGTGGTCGTCGTGGTCGGCCTGGTCGGCCTGGTCGGCGTGGCGGTCGTGGTGACGGAAACCAAAACGGGCCGTCGGTCGTTATACGGACTGACCTGGGAGGACCCGTGATGGACAACCAGTGGATGGCGAGAGGCAGGTGCCGGGACGTCCACCCCTCCGTGTTCTTCCCGAGCGACGGATTGGGGGTGGAAGCCGCCCAGCAGATCTGCGCCGACTGTCCGGTCAGATCTCCCTGCCTGGAGTATGCCCTCGAGAACAAGATCGATCACGGCGTGTGGGGCGGGGCATCGGAGCGTGAGCGGCGGCGCATTGCCCGGGCCCGCCGCCAGGGATCGCTGGCCCGCGAGGTCTGAACGGCTCACTGCGACCCGCTGAGGTCCTCGATCAGCTCGCGGCACACCCGCCGCAGCCGGCCGCCGAGGGTCTCGGACGGCCGGGGCGCCGGCAGGGCCGATGCGGCGGCGGCGACCGAAGTCGGATCGCCCACCAGGGTGAGGACGGCCGGCCCCGCCTGCCAGGTCAGGGCGTTCCCCCCGTCCCACCAGTAAGCGGCGGGGACCTGGGCGGCGGGCGTCTGGGCGGCAGAGGCCAAAGCGCCGGATGGGGCCCGGGCCGTCATGCCCGACGTGTCGAGCTCCCCCTTCTGCTCGTCGAGAGCGACCCGGTGGACGCCGTCGCTGTACCGGGCCAGCAGGACCCCGTTCATTTCGTACAACCCCGTCCTGCGCAGCGACCCCAGCCACGCCGGCGCCACGTAGCCGGCCGGCATGGCCCGGGGCGCGATCGGCGTCTCGGCCCGGTCGGGTTGGGTCTGGGAGATCAGGTCGACGCTGGGGGTGACCTCGCGGTTGGGGGCGGTCGCCCACATCATGCCGGCGGCGCCGGCGGCGACCCCGGCCGCCCCGCCGGCCACGATGGCCAGCACCCGCTTCAGCCGCCGGAGGAACCGGTCGGCGAGGTCGTGGGGGGGCTCGACGGGCAGCAGCGACCGCAGGGCGGCCCGGGCGTGGGAGATGGAGCTCAGCTCGGCCTGGCAGGTGGCGCAGCCGGCGAGGTGGTGGCGGACCGCCGATTCCTCGCCGGGGGGCAGCTCGCCGTCGAGCAGGGCGCTGAGCTCGTCGAGGGGGTGCTCGCTCATCGCCCGGCACCTCCGCCGAGGGAGCGCCGCAGCTGGGCCCGGCCCCGGTGGATGCGGCTGCGCACCGTGCCGACGGGGATGTCGAGGGCGGCGGCGATCTCCTCGTAGGAGAGGCCGACCACATCGCAGAGGACCACGGCCACGCGGAACTCGTCGGGCAGGGCGGTCAGGGCCGCCTGGATGTCGGCGCCGATCGACTCGCCGATGTGCACGTCCTCCGCCGGCGGGGTCTGGGGCAGCACGTCCACGGCCCGGTCGTCGAGGGGGGTCTCGGGGCGCCGGCGGCGCCGGCGGGCCCGGTCGAGGAAGGCGTTGGTGGCGATCCGGGTCAACCAGCCCTCCATCGAGCCCGGCCGGTAGGTGCGCAACCCCCGCCGCACCCGCAGCAGCGTCTCCTGCACCAGGTCCTCGGCGTCCTCGCGGTCGCCGGTGAGGCGGTAGGCCACGGTGTACAGGAACCTCCCGTAGTCACGGGCCACCTCCTCCCAAGTCGGAACGCCGGGTCGTCCGGTCCCTTCACCTGGAACGCCGGCGCCGTCGGCGGCGGTTCCCGACCGGGCCCGCCACGGCCTCACCGGCCGGGGGCGACCAGCACCAGGGAGACTCCGGATTCCGCCCAGCGCTCGGTCTCGGCCGTCAGTCGGTCCCACGGGGCCGGGGTCAGCACGCCCCGGCGGACGTCGGCCGGGTCGCGCCCGGCCCGGCCGCAGGCGGCGTCAAAGTGTCGGGTGAGCACGGCGAGACGGTCGGAGTCGCCGTAGTCGCCGGCGGCCAGCCAACCGTCGGCCCGGGCGGCCGCCAGCTCGACCAGGGCCTGGCTGGAGCCGGCGATCCAGAGCGGAGGGTGGGGCCGTTGCGTCGAGGGGGGCAGGCACCGGGCCCCCCGGGCCGAGGCCAGCCGGCCCGAGTAGTCAAAGGGTCCGCCGGCCATCAGGCCGCCCAGCACGTCGAGGACCTCGGCCACGTCAGCCGGATCGGCGCTGCTCCCCGGGCCGCCGCCGACCGCCACCTCGAGGCGCCCGTGGGAGATGACGTCCAGACCGGCCAGCTCCTTGGCCAGCACCGTCAGCGGGCGCCGGCCGACAGCCACCCCGGCCATACCCAGCCTGACGTCGACCAACTGCGACAGGGCGGCCAAAACGGGCACCGGGTCGCCGGCCTCGGGCAGCCACACCGAGGCGGCCCCGGCGTCGACCGCCCGCTCGGCCTGCTCCCTGACCCGCCGCCAGGCGCCCGGGCTGGAGCCGGGGTCGAGCACCACTCCCAGCTCGGGGGCCATGACGCCGAGAGTAGGGCTGCGCGACGCTCGGGCCGGTGCTGGAGTGCGTGGTGAACCTGAGCGAGGGCGGCCGGCGCCAGCTCGTCGACGAGCTGGCCGCCGCCGCCGGCCGCTCGCTGCTCGACGTTCACTCCGACCGCGATCACAACCGCTCGGTGCTGACCCTGGCCGGCCCGTCGGTGGAGGAGTCGGCCCGGGCTTTGACCGCCGCCGCCGTCACCCGCCTCGACCTGCGCTCCCACACCGGCGCCCATCCCCGTCTGGGGGTGGTGGACGTGGTGCCGTTCGTCCCCCTCGAGGGGTCGACCTTGGCCGACGCGGTGGGAGCCCGCGACTCCTTCGCGGCCTGGGCCGCCGAGGAGCTCGGCCTGCCCTGCTTCCTGTACGGCCCCGAGCGTTCGCTGCCCGACGTCCGCCGCCTGGCGTTCAGCGGGCTGGCTCCGGACCGGGGGCCGGGCCGCCCCCACCCCACCGCCGGGGCGGTGGCGGTCGGGGCCCGGCCGCCGCTGGTCGCCTACAACCTGTGGCTGGTCGACTCGGGCGAAGCGGCCGAACGGGAGGCCAGGCGGCTGGCTCGGGAGCTCAGGGGGCCGGCGGTCCGGGCCCTGGCCTTCCGTCTCGGAGGCTCGCTGCAGCTGTCATTCAACCTGATCGACCCGCTGGCCGTGGGCCCGGCCGAGGTCTACGACTCGGTGAGCCGCTCAGCCGCCGTCGCCCGGGCCGAGCTGGTCGGCCTGGTGCCCCGGGCTGTGCTGGGGCGGATCGACCCCGCCCGCTGGGCCGCGCTCGACCTGTCGGAGGAGAGGACGATCGAGGCCCGGGTGGAGGCGTTGGGGGGCTGAGAGCGGGCTGGTTCAGCCCGCGGTGGCCTGGCGGCGGGCCATGGCCCGGGCCCGGCGGATGCGCCGGCGCTCGCGCTCGGACAGCCCGCCCCAGATACCGAACTTCTCGCCGTTGGCGAGGGCGTATTCAAGGCAGTCCTCACGCACCACGCAGCCGCGGCACACCTCCTTGGCCTCGCGCGTCGACGCCCCTCTCTCCGGAAAGAAGAGGTCGGGGTCAACTCCGAGGCAGTTGGCCTGGTCCTGCCAATTGCGGGCCTGGCGGCTGGTAGCAGCCGGGGACATTGCTTGCATCGGTGGCCTCCCTCGTCTCGCACCGATGTAATTACATCCGTGTCATCTTCACCCGGCCTACCCGAAGATGCAAGAGGTGAATCGAAATTCAACGAGGAAATTCCAGGAAGGTCCGAATAGCCCGCAAAAGCGACAAAGCCCGCGGCGGGTGCCGTCAGGCGCTGCGGCCGTGGGAGCGCAGGGCGCGGCGCTGCTCGATGAAGTCGACCAGCACGTAGTCGCCGAGCGTCTCCGGGGTCGTGAAGAAGGCCCGGCCCTGATTGAGGCGGGTGAGCTTCTCCACGAAGTCCTTCAGGTAGCCGGTGGCGTCGAGCATGAAGGTGTTGATCCGGATCCCCTCGCGGGTGCAGCGGGCCACCTCGGTGAGGGTGGCCTCCACCGTCTCGTGCACGGGCGGGTAGTGGAAGAACACCTCGCCGTCGGCCATCACGTGGGCGGTGGGCTCGCCGTCGGTGATCATGATGATCTGCTTGGTGCCGGTCTGGCGGGCCAGCATGCGGCGCGACAGCAGGAAGGCGTGCTGCATGTTGGTGCCGTAGACGAAGTCCCACGACACCTCGGGCAGCTGCTCGGGCTTCAGCTCGCGGGCCACCTCGGAGAACCCGACGATGCCCAGGTAGTCGCGGGGGAACTGGGTGGAGATGAGCGAGTGCAGCGCCATGGCCACCTTCTTGGCGGCGAGGAAGTTGTCGCGCATCGGCATCGAAAGCGACAGGTCGACCATGAGCACGGTGGCGGCGCGCGTCACCGTCTCGGTCCGCTCCACCTCGAAGTCCTCCGGCGAGAGCTGCACCGGTATGCCCCCGCCGGTGCGTTGCAGGGCGTTGCGCACGGTGCGCTCGATGCTGAGGTTGAACGGGTCGCCGAAGGCGTAGGGCTTGGTCTCGTAGGCCCGCTCGTGGCCCACGCCGACCCGGTCGGCCTCGTGCCGCCCCAGCCGGTCGCGGGCGAGGCGCGAGAACAGATCGGACAGGGCGTTCTGGCCGATGCGGCGCATGCCCCGCGGGGTCAGCTCGAAGCGGCCCTCGCGCTGCTCGATGAGGCCGGCCTCCTCCAGCATCTTGGCCAGCTCCGACAACCGCTCCAACGACCGGGCGGCGTCGTCACCCAGCAGCTGGCGGGCCCGGTCCACGTCGACGTCGGCCAGGGCGCCGGGGCTGGACGCCGACCGCATCAGGTTCTCCAGCTGGTCCATGTCGCCCAGCTGGTCCATCAGGGCGGCGGCCTCGGCGAAGCCGAGCGGATCCTGGCCGGAGAAGTTGTAGCGGCGGTCCCACCCGGCCTGCGGGAAGGCGTTGCGCAGGTTGGCCGAAAGGCGGTCGACCTGCCAGCGCAGGTCCATGTCCTCCAGCAGCTGGTTGGCCAGGCCCTGCAGCTGGGCCCGCTGCTCGGGTGTCATCGAGTTGAGCAGCGACTGCATGGCGGCCATCTGCTCGGCCAGCTGCTCGAGCAGCTCGTCGAGGCTCTGGGGATTGCCGGGGAAGAACTCGCCGAACTGCTCCATGAACTGCTCGAAGGTGGGGTCGAGAGGCTCGCCCGCCTCGCGCTGCTCGAGCATGCGGTTCAGGGCGTTGAACATGTCCTTCATGGCCTGCATCTGCTCGGGCGTGGTGTTCTGCATCGCCCCGGCCATCTGGTTGAAGTAGCTCTGCATCAGCTGCTGGCGCAGCTGGTCCATCAGCTCCTCGAAGCGCTCGCGGGCCTCGGAGGAGGTGAACTCGTACTCCTGCAGGGCCCGCACCTGGCCGGCCAGGTCCGGGGGCACCATGTCCAGCTGCAGCCGGCGCTCCTGGGCGACCGACTCGGTCACCTCCTGACGCCGCTGGTCACCCGACTGGCGGGCCTCCTCGACCAGCTGGTCGATGGCCTGGCGCTCCATGTCCATGACCTCGCGCAGGTCCTGGGCGATGTCGTCGTAGACGCCGCCGAGGTCGTAGCGCTCGAGCTCCTCGCGCCGGCGCTTGCGCAGCTGCTCGAGGATCTGGCGCATGCCCTGGACCCGCTCCCCGTTTCGGTCGCGGAACCCCGACTGCATGAGCCGGCGCAGGGCGGCGTTCAGGTCGCCGTGGTAGAGCAGGTCGTCGGTGATCTCCGACAGGACGTCGTCAGCGTCGAGCTCGAAACCGACCTGGGTGCCGTCCCAGCGCGAGTAGCTGAACCGGGGGCTCAACGGGTCAGCCCCGCCCCCGGTAGGTGGCCTTGCCGGCGGCGGCTTCCTTGTTCAGCCGCTTGGACAGGTGCAGCCCCTCGAGCACGAACTCCATGGCGCTGGCCACGGCGGCGGGCGTCTCGCTGCCGGCCAGGTCCATAACCGGCGCCTTGAGCACCGGCATCGACGCCAGGGCGTCGACGTAGGCCTTGGAGGCCACGTCGTCGCCGGCGTGGACGACCGTGCCGTCGTCGAAGGCCAGCACCACGTCGCGGAAGCGCTCCATCGGGCAGTGCTCCTTGAACACCGTGAGCACGGCCTGCTTGAGCAGCTGCTCGATGACCCGCTCGTCGCGGCCCTCCTCCAGCGTCTCGATCTCGACCTTGCCGGCGGTGGAGGAGACCAGCGCCTCCAGGTCGCTCACCCGGGGCACCACGTCGGGCTCGCCCGCCCGCAGGGCCCGGCGGGCGGCGTTGGCGACCAGCGTCTCGTAGTTGGCGATCGAGAGTCGCACCGACACGCCCGAGCGCTGGTTGATCTTCGAGCTGGACCGGGCCAGGTGGGAGAGGGTGGCGATGACCTCGGCCATGAAGTCGGGGACCTGGACCCGGAGGCCGGAGCCCTGCAGGGGCAGGGCCTCCTGGCGGACGACACCGAGCTCGGTCTCCACGTCCAGGGGGTAGTGGGTGCGGATCTGGGCGCCGAAGCGGTCCTTCAGCGGCGTGATGATCCGGCCCCGGTTGGTGTAGTCCTCCGGGTTGGCCGAGGCGACCAGCATCACGTCGAGGGGCAGGCGGATCTTGTAGCCCCGGATCTGTACGTCGCGCTCTTCGAGCACGTTCAGCAGGCCGACCTGGATCCGCTCGGCCAGATCCGGCAACTCGTTGATGGCGAAGATGCCCCGGTTGGTGCGGGGCACCAACCCGTAGTGAATGGTGAGCTCGTCGGAGAGGTAGCGGCCCTCGGCGACCCGGATGGGGTCCACCTCCCCGATGAGGTCGGCGATGGACGTGTCGGGGGTGGCCAGCTTCTCGCCGAAGCGGTGGTCGCGGTGCACCCATTCGACGGGGGTGTCGTCACCCTTCTCGGCGATCAGGTCTCGGGCGTGGCGGCTGACCGGATGGTAGGGGTCGTCGTTGATCTCCGAGCCGGCCACCACCGGCAGCCACTCGTCGAGCAGGCCCACCAACGAGCGGATCATGCGGGTTTTGGCCTGGCCCCGCTCCCCCAGGAAGATCACGTCGTGGCCGGCGAGGAGGGCGTTCTCCAGCTGGGGCAGGACGGTGTCCTCGTAGCCGACCACCCCTTCGACCAGCGGCAGGCCCCGGCGGATCCTGTCCACCGCGTTGCGGCGGACCTCCTCCTTCACAGGCACCGATTGCCATCCGCTCTCGCGGAGCTGGCCGAGGGTCGCAGGTCGAGAGCTCATATGGCCCGAGCCTACGCTCCCGATCGTGGCCCGGCCTCCCGCCCCCCCCGAGCTGCGGGCCCTCCTCGGGCTTCTCGCCGCCTCCGTGCTGGTGGCCGACGTCGCCGGCGTGGTGGTGCTGGGCCATGCCGGACCGGGCGCCACCGTGAGGGTGGGCGGCGCGGTCACCTCCACGACCGTGCGCACCGGTGCGCCCCTCGGACCCGGGCAGTCGGTCGTCGACGGCACGATCACCGGCCTGGACGCCGACGGCGCCACCGGACCCCCGCTCGCCACCCCCTTCGTCGTCACCGTGCCGGTCCGGGGGCGGGGCCAGGCGATCATCTACCACGCCCGGGTCGGCACCAGCGACGACGACATCTTCTGGAACGCAGGCGTGCCGCTGTCGGTGACCGGCCAGGGGGCGCTGGTGCCCGGTCGCGACCAGGTCCACGTCGACCCGACCGGCGCCACCTGGTTCCTCGACGGGGCCGAGCGGCTCCTCGCCCCCGGCAGCTACCACATCTCCGCCACCGTCGGCGTGGGCCCCGGGGGGCTGCTGACCCCGATGGACGGCGTCGACTTCACCGCCGGGCCCGACACGGTGATGGTGTCCCAGGGGGCGGCCTCCACCCACCGCGACCCGGCCGTCCTCCAGCTGGTCGGGCCGGGCACCATCGCCATGACCGGCGCCCTGAAGGTGCGCACGGCCGCCGGTCTGTCGCCCACCACCGCCCTCACCTTCGGGCCGGGGCCGTTCACCGTCACCATCACCCCCGGCCCCGGCGGCCTCACCGTGCACGCCCTCCTCAGCGGCCACCTGGCCCCCGCCCCACCGCCATAGCCGGCGACTATCGATCCGAGCGGAGACCGATCTTGGACTTCTGGCGGCGGCCCGTCATAGCTTGAAGACCACGTTGCAGTGGCCGGCCGCGCCCCGTGAGAATCCGCCCCTTCCCACGCGGGTCCCGGCCCAAGGAGGACGCATGATCGAGGAGAACCGGTAGTGGCGGTCGGCACGCTCGAAGCCGAACGGCGCGGTACCCGGCCGGCCAACCTGCGAGTGGACTGGTGGTGGCTCCAGCCCGCCATCACCTTCGTCGTGCTGCTGGGCTTCGTCGTGTACTCGACGTGGACCGTGTTCACCCCGCACGACTTCTACGCCGGCCCCTCCGTCGGGCGGCACTACCTGTCGCCCTACTACTCCCCCTGCATCACCAACCGATGCAAGGGGGGCACCACCTGGAACCTGGTGAGCTGGTGGCCCTTCTCGGCCGGCATCCTGATGATGCCGTTCCCGATCCTGTTCCGGGCCACCTGCTACTACTACCGCAAGGCCTACTACCGCTCGTTCTGGCTGTCGCCCCCGGCCTGCGCCGTCCCCGACGCCCACGGCAGCTACACCGGCGAGAGCCGGTTCCCCCTCATCCTGCAGAACCTGCACCGCTTCGCCTTCTACCTGATCATCCCGTTCCCGATCATCCTGTTGTGGGAGGCGATCAAGGGCCTCGAGTTCGGGTCCGGCCACTGGGGTCTCGGGCTCGGCAGCATCATCCTGTTCGTCAACGCCTTCCTGCTCGGCTTCTACACCCTCGGCTGCCACGCCGGCCGCCACATCTGCGGGGGCCACCTCAACGCCTTCTCCAAGGGCCCGGTCCGCTACTGGGTCTGGAAGCAGATGACCCGCTTCAACCTCCATCACATGGGCTGGGCCTGGACGAGCCTGGTCTTCGTGGCCTGGACCGACATCTACATCCGCCTGGTCGCCAGCGGCGTCATCCACGACCCGAGGCTGTTCTGATGGCCGACATCGAGCGTCACGGCTACGACGTGGTCGTGGTCGGCGCCGGCGGCGCCGGCCTGCGGGCGGCCATCGAGGCCCACGCCTCCGGGGCCCGGACGGCGATCGTGTGCAAGTCGTTGCTGGGCAAGGCTCACACCGTGATGGCCGAGGGCGGCATCGCCGCCGCCATGGGCAACGTGTGGTCCGAGGACAACTGGAAGGTCCACTTCCGGGACACCATGCGCGGTGGCAAGATGCTGAACAACTGGCGCATGGCCCAGCTCCACGCCCAGGAGGCGCCGGCCCGGGTGCTCGAGCTGGAGGAGTGGGGCGCCCTGTTCGACCGGACCAAGGAAGGTCTGATCAGCCAGCGCGACTTCGGCGGCCACCGCTACGCCCGCCTGGCCCACGTCGGGGACCGCACCGGCCTCGAGATGATCCGGACCCTCCAGCAGCGGGCCGTCTCCCTCGGCATCGACGTGTTCATGGAGTGCCAGGTCCACCGGCTCATCCGCGACGAGGACCGGGTCGCCGGCGCCCTCGCCTACTGGCGGGAGAGCGGCCGCTTCGTGCTGTTCCGCACCAAGGCGGTCATCCTCGCCACCGGCGGCATCGGCAAGGCGTTCCAGGTGACGTCGAACTCCTGGGAGTACACCGGCGACGGACACTCCCTCGCCCTGTGGAGCGGTGCCGACCTCATCGACATGGAGTTCGTCCAGTTCCACCCGACGGGCATGGTCTGGCCCCCGTCGGTGCGGGGCATCCTCGTGACCGAGAGCGTCCGGGGCGACGGCGGCGTGCTGCGCAACAGCGAGGGGCGCCGCTTCATGTTCGACTACATCCCCGAGGTGTTCGCCTCGGAGACGGCCGACACCGAGGCCGAGGCCGACCGCTGGTACGACGACCACATCAACAACCGCCGCCCCCCTGAGCTGCTGCCCCGCGACGAGGTGGCCCGGGCCATCAACTCCGAGGTCAAGGCCGGACGGGGCACCGAGCACGGCGGCGTCTTCCTCGACATCGCCTCGCGCCGCTCGGCCGACTACATCCGCCGGCGGCTGCCGTCCATGTACCACCAGTTCAAGGAGCTGGCCGACGTGGACATCACCGCCGCCCCCTTCGAGATCGGCCCCACCTGCCACTACGTCATGGGAGGGGTGAAGGTCGACGCCGACACCGCGGCGTCAACCATCCCCGGCCTGTACGCCGCCGGCGAGGTGGCCGGGGGCATGCACGGCTCCAACCGCCTGGGCGGGAACTCCCTCGGGGACCTGCTGGTGTTCGGGCGCCGGGCCGGCATGGCCGCCGCCGAGTACGCCGCCGGCCTGGGCGCCGAACCCAACGTGGAGGAGGCCGAGGTCGACCAGCTGATCCGCCGGGCCCTCGAGCCGTTCGAGCGGTCCGGAGGCGAGAACCCCTACTCGCTGCAGTACGAGCTGCAGGACACCATGCACAACCTGGTGGGCATCATCCGCACCCGGTCCGAGCTGGAGCAGGCCATCGAGGCCGTCGGCAAGCTGCGCGAGCGGGCCAGGAACGTCACCGTCGAGGGCCACCGGCAGTTCAACCCCGGCTGGCACCTCGCCCTCGACCTCGAGTCGCTCCTCACCGTGTCGGAGGCGGTGGCCCGCTGCGCCCTGCTGCGGGAAGAGTCCCGCGGCGGCCACACCAGAGACGACTTCCCGAAGACCGACCCCGAGTGGGCCAAGGTCAACAACACCGTCCGCAAGAAGGGTGACGAGGTGAACATCGAGCAGGTGCCCCTGCCGGAGATGCCCGACGAGCTGAAGACGCTGTTCGAGGAGCCGGCCAAGTGAGCGACCAGGTCACCATGAAGGTCTGGCGGGGCGACACCGACGGCGGCGGCTTCCACGAGTTCGCCGTCGAGGCCCGCGAGGGCGAGGTCGTCCTCGACGTCATCCACCGCATCCAGGCCACCCAGGCCAACGACCTGGCCGTGCGCTGGAACTGCAAGGCCGGCAAGTGCGGCTCGTGCAGCGCCGAGATCAACGGGCTCCCCCGCCTCATGTGCATGACCCGCATGAGCACCTTCGAGCCGGGCCAGCCCATCACCGTGGCGCCCATGAAGACCTTCCCGGTGATGAAGGACCTGGTAACCGACGTCTCGTTCAACTTCGAGATGGCCAAGCGGATCCCGGCGTTCTCCCCCCGCCCGCCCGACGCCGACGGCAAGCGGCGCATGGCCCAGCGCGACGTGGAACGTTCCCAGGAGTTCCGCAAGTGCATCGAGTGCTTCCTCTGCCAGAACGTCTGCCACGTCATCCGCGACCACGAGGAGAACAAGCAGCACTTCGCCGGCCCCCGCTTCCTCATGCGCATCACCGAGCTGGAGATGCACCCCCTCGACACCGGGGACCGCATCCCGTTGGCCCGCGAGGAGCTCGGCATCCCCTACTGCAACATCACCAAGTGCTGCACCGAGGTGTGTCCCGAGCACATCCACATCACCGACAACGCCCTGATCCCGCTCAAGGAGCGGGTCGTCGACCACTACTTCGACCCCATCGTGTGGCTGGGTCGCAAGATCCGCCGCAAGGGCTGAGCCGGCCGGCGTGCAGGCGGCTCCGGTCGGGCCGGCCGATGACTACCCGGTGCACCAGTCGTCGGCGCCGCTGCGCGACCCCGGCCACGAGCGCAACCTCTACGACCGCTTCTTCCTGAACGGCTACCTGGCCGACGGGTCCCTCTTCTTCGCCCTGGCCCTCGGCCACTACCCCGGACGCAACGTGGCCGACGCCGCCTTCTCGGTGGTCGTCGACGGGACCCAGCACAACCTGCGGGCCTCCCGCGCCCTCGGCGCAGACCGCCTCGACACCTCGGTAGGCCCCATCCGGCTCACCATCGAGGAGCCGCTGCGCCGGGTGCGGCTCGAGATCGACGACTCCGGGCCGACCGGGGCCGGATCGGGGATGTCGGCGTCGCTCACCTTCGAGGCCCGGGGCCCGGTGTTCCAGGAGCCGCCGTTCCTGCGCCGCTCCGGTCCCTTGGTCACGATGGACTACACCCGGATGACCCAGAACGGGGCCTGGTCGGGCACGGTGACCGCCGCCGGCCACACCGTCGCAGTGGAGCCGGCCACCTGCTGGGGGACCAAGGACCGCTCGTGGGGCTTCCGCCCGGTGGGCGAGCGCCAGGCCGGCGGCCAGCCCGAGCTGCCCGCCTTCTACTGGCTGTGGGCGCCCATGAACTTCGCCGACGCCTGCGGCCACTTCGACGTCAACGAGGAGCCCGACGGCACCCGCTGGCACGAGAACGCCATGTGGTCGGCCGCCGACCCCGCCGCCCCCGTCGAGGTCGGCACCGCCTCCTACGGCATCGACTGGCGGTCGGGGACCCGCCACGCCGCCGGGGCGGAGATAGCCCTGGACCTGGCGGGCGGCCGCCGGCAGGTGCGGCTCACGCCGCTGTTCAACTTCTACATGCAGGGCATCGGCTACACCCATCCCACCTGGGGTCACGGCATGTGGGTCGGCCCAGACGCCCGGGCCTACGACTCGCTGGTGACGGCCGAGGCCGACGCCGCCTCCCCCCTCCATCTGCACGTCCAGGCCCTGTGCCGGCTGGAGCGCGACGACGGCGTCTCCGGAGTCGGCATCCTCGAGCAGCTGATCGTCGGGCCCCACCACCCGTCCGGGTTCAAGGACCTGCTCGACATGCACGCCTGAGGCTGGTGTGGCCGAGTTCCTGAGCCCGGAGTGGATCACCGAGATGGAGCGGGCGGCGGCGGCGACCCTGGACGGCGAGGCGGCCACGGTGTCGCTGGCCATCCGCCAGGTGGTCACCGGCCCGGACGGGGCCGCGCTCGGCGACTACGTCATCCGCCTCGAAGGGGGGCGGCTGGCGGTGACGGCCGGTCCGGGGGCGGGATCCGACGTGACCTTCACCGCCGACCTCGACACGGCCGTGGCCCTGGCCCGGGGGGAGCTCGACCCCCAAACCGCCTTCATGTCCGGGCGGGTCCGGGTCGGCGGCGAGGTCGGGCGGCTCCTCGCCGCCCGGGAGGCGCTGGCCGCCCTCGGGGACCTCTTCGCCTCGGTCCGGGCCGCGACGTCCTACCAAACCCTGACGTGACCTTGGGCCCGAGCCGGCCGGAGGCCGGGGGGCTACATTCGCGGCATCACCCGTTCGACAGAAGGGGGCACAGCGTGGCCTTGACCGAGGTGATCGACGACCACGTCCTCAAGCGCTACCGCGAGCTACTGGACGCCGAGGACACCGCCTTTGACGAGCTCGAGCACGCCTACGAGGACGGCGACCGAGCCCATTTCGAGGCGGACCTGGCTTCGTGGCAGTCCGCGGTCCGGCGCAAGCTGGCCTACCTGAAGCGCCTCGGTCTGCTCGTTCCCGACGGCGAGGACTGAGGGGCTCAGCCGATCAGGTCCTTCACCTCGGACCGCTCGGCCTCGAGCTCCTCGGTGGTGATGCGGATCCGCTCGCGGGCGAAGTCGTCCAGGTCCAGCCCCTCGACCACCTGCCACGACTTGCCGTCGGAGCGGACGGGGAAGCCGAACTGCAGCCCCTCGGGGATCCCGTACTCACCCCGGCTGGTGACGGCGAGCGACACCCAGTCGCCCTCGGGGGTGGGCTGGGCGATGCTGCGGATCGAGTCGATGGCGGCGTTGGCGGCGGAGGCGGCCGAGGACTGACCCCGGGCGTCGATGATGGCCGCACCCCGCTTCTGCACGGTGGTGAGGAACTCCCCCTCGAGCCAGGCCCGGTCGCCGATCACCTCGGTGGCCGGCCGCCCCGAGATCTTGGCGTGGGTGAAGTCCGGGAACTGGGTGGCGGAGTGGTTGCCCCAGACGCCGACGTTGGTCACCTCGGCCACGGGCACCCCGGCCTTGCGGGCCAGCTGGGCCACGGCCCGGTTCTGGTCGAGGCGGGTCATGGCGAACCAGCGGTCGTCGGGGACCTCCGGGGCGTTGGCCCGGGCGATCAGGCAGTTGGTGTTGCACGGGTTGCCGACCACCAGCACCCGCACGTCGTCGGCGGCGTGGGCGGCGATGGCCTGGCCCTGGGGCTTGAAGATGCCGCCGTTGACGTTGAGCAGGTCGCCCCGCTCCATGCCGGCCTTGCGGGGCATGGCCCCGACCAGCATGGCCCACGACGTGCCGTCGAAGGCGGTGGCCAGGTCGGAGGTGGCCACCACGTCGGCCAGCAATGGGAAGGCGCAGTCGTCGAGCTCCATCACCACGCCGTCGAGGGCCTTCATGGCCGGCTCGATCTCGAGCAGGCGCAACACGACCGGCTGCTCGGGCCCAAGCATCTCCCCGGCGGCGATGCGGAACAGCAGCGAGTAGCCGATCTGCCCGGCGGCGCCGGTGACAGTGACATGGGCTGGCTTCTGGGTGGCGGCCATGGCCGGGGACACTACGCCATCGCCTTCTGGAGATTGGAGTCCAGCGCGTCGAGGAACTCCTCGGTGGTGAGCCAGGGCTGGTCCGGCCCCACCAGGAGTGCGAGGTCCTTGGTCATCTGGCCCGACTCGACGGTGTCCACGCACACCCGCTCGAGGGTCTCGGCGAAGCCGATCACGTCCGGGGTGTCGTCGAGCTTGCCCCGGAAGGCCAGGCCACGAGTCCAGGCGAAGATCGACGCGATCGGGTTGGTGGAGGTCTTCTCCCCCCGCTGGTGGGCCCGGTAGTGGCGGGTGACGGTGCCGTGGGCCGCCTCCGCCTCGCACGTTCTGCCGTCGGGTGTCATAAGCACCGACGTCATCAGCCCGAGCGACCCGAAGCCCTGGGCCACGGTGTCGCTCTGCACGTCGCCGTCGTAGTTCTTGCACGCCCACACGTAGCCGCCCTCCCACTTGAGGGCCTGGGCGACCATGTCGTCGATGAGGCGGTGCTCGTAGGTGAGGCCGGCCGCCTCGAACTCGGCTTTGAACTCGGTCTCGAACACCTCCTGGAACAGGTCCTTGAAGCGCCCGTCGTAGGCCTTGAGGATGGTGTTCTTGGTCGACAGGTAGACCGGGTAGCCCCGGTCGAGGCCGTAGCGGAAGGCGGCCCGGGCGAAGTCGCGGATCGAGTCGTCGTAGTTGTACATGCCCATGGCCACGCCGCCGCCCGGGTAATGGGCCACCTCGAACTGCATCGGCGAGCCGCCGTCGTCGGGCACGTAGCTGATGGTCACCGTGCCGGGGCCGGGGACCACGAAGTCGGTCGCCTTGTACTGGTCGGCGTGGGCGTGACGGCCGATGACGATGGGCTTGGTCCAGTTGGGCACCAGCCGGGGGATGTTGCGGCAGATGATCGGCTCGCGGAACACGACCCCGCCGAGGATGTTGCGGATGGTGCCGTTGGGCGACTTCCACATCTGCTTGAGCCCGAACTCGGCGACCCGGGCCTCGTCGGGGGTGATGGTGGCGCACTTGACGCCGACGCCGTGGGCCTTGATGGCCTCGGCCGCGTCCACGGTCACCTGGTCGTCGGTGGCGTCGCGGTGCTCGATGCCGAGGTCGAAATAGAGGAGCTCGACGCCGAGGTAGGGCAGGATCAGCTTCTCTTTGATGAACTGCCAGATGATGCGGGTCATCTCGTCGCCGTCGAGCTCGACGACGGGGTTACGGACTTCGATCTTGGGCACCGCGTCAGCCTAGCCAGGGGGCCCGTGGGCCCTTCCCGGGGCTAGCCGCGGGCGCTGAGGCCCAGGTTGGCGTAGATCTCGCGGGTCGCGGTCGAGGTGTTGAGGGTGTAGAAGTGCATCCCCGGCACCCCTTCCCCGAGCAGCCGGTCGCACAGTTCCGACGCCAGCTCGATGCCCGCCCGGCGGACCGCCTCGGCGTCGGGGGCGGCGGCCTCGAGGCGCTCCACCCACTCGGGCGGCACGGCGGCGCCCATCGTCGCCATACGGGGCACCGACGACAGCGAAGTCACCGGCATGATGCCGGGGATCACCGGCTTGTCGACCCCCAGGCGGCGCAGGTCCTCGACCAGGCCGAAGTACTCCTCGGCCCGGAAGAAGAACTGGGTGATGGCGAAGTCGGCGGCGAGGAGCTTCTCGGCCAGGTGGCGGCGATCGGTGGCCAGATCGGGTGAGCGGGGATGGCCGACGGGGTGGGCCGCCACCCCCAGGGAGAACCCGCCGATGGCCCGGGCCAGGTCGACCAGCTCGAGGGCGTGGGCCAGCTCGCCTTCGGCCGCGTTCGGGTCCTTGGGCGGGTCGCCGCCCAGGGCCAGCAGGTTCTCGATGCCGGCCTTGCGGTAGTCGACGAGTATCTCGGCCAGCTCGAGGCGGGTGTGGGCCACGCAGATGAGGTGGGCCATCGGGTTCAGCGTCGTGGTGCGCAGCATGCCCGTGACGAGGTCGTAGGTGCGCTGGCGCGACTCGCGCCCGCCCCGGTAGGTGACCGACACGAACGAGGGGGCCAGCGGCTCCAGCTCGCGCAGGGTGCGAACGAGGGTCGCCTGCTCCTGGTCGTTCTTCGGGGGGAAGAACTCGAACGAGAAGGTCCGCCCTGCCCCGAGCAGGTCGGCGATCCGGGCCATGGCCACGAAGGGTAGTGGCCGGCGGGGACGGCCCCTTTCGGATTAGCCGGCCGCCGCCCGGCGCTCGGCGGCCTCCACCGTGTTGCGCATCAGCATGGCGACGGTCGTCGGCCCGACGCCGCCCACCCGGGGGGTGATCCACCCGGCGACCTCCTCGACCGACTCGTCGACGTCGGGCAGCAGGGTCTTGCCCTGGTAGCGGACGCCGGCGCCCACCACGACCGAGCCGGGGCGGACGTGTTCGGGCTGGATGACGCCGGGCACGCCGGCCGCCGCCACCAGGATGTCGGCCCGGCGGGTGTGCTCGGCCCAGTCGGGCACGCCGGTGTGGACCACGGTGACGGCGGCGTTGGCCGTGGGTCGCTTCTGGGACAGCAGCAGGGAGAGGGGCCGGCCGAGGGTGACGCCCCGGCCCAGGATGACTACGTGGCGGCCGGAGACGGGCACGTCGTAGTAGGCCAGCAGCGTCTCGATGCCGGCGGGCGTGCACGGCACCGGTCCGGGCAGCGACATGGCCAGCCGGCCCATGTTGTAGGGGTGGAGCCCGTCGACGTCCTTGTCCGGGTCCATGAGGGCGAGGGCCCGGTCGAAGTCGATCTGGGGCGGCGGCGGGTGCTGAAAGAGGATCCCGTCGACGGCCGGGTCGTCGCTCAGCCGACGGACGGCGTCGTCCACCTCCTGCTGGGTGGTGTCGGCCGGCAGGTGCACGTGGGGGGAGAGGATGCCGAGAGTGGCCGCCTTCTCCTGCTTCATGCGGATGTAGCGGGCGCTGGGGGCGTCGTCGCCGACCAGGATGGTGGCCAACCCGACCGTCTTGCCGGCCGAGCTGAGCTTCTCCACCCGGCGGGCGACGTCTTCGAAGACCGCCTCAGCGACCGGGCCACCCGGCATGAGGACGGCCATCAGTGACGGAAGTGGCGCTCGCCGGTGAGGACCATGGCGATGCCGAGCTCGTCGGCGGCGGCGATGACCTCGTCGTCGCGCATCGACCCGCCGGGCTGGATGACGGCGGTGACCCCGGAGGCGGCCACCGCCTCCAGCCCGTCGGCGAAGGGGAAGAAGGCGTCGGATGCGGCCGCGCCACCCTTGGCCCGGTCGCCCGCCTTGCGGGCGGCGATCTCGCCGGAGTCGAGCCGGCTGGGCTGGCCGGCGCCGATGCCGACCGCCTGGCCGTCGCGCACGACGCAGATGGCGTTCGACTTCACATAGGCGCAGATCCGCCAGGCCAGGTCGAGGTCGCGCCACTGGGAGTCGGTCGGCGCCACCTTGGTGACCACCCGCCAGCTGTCGCGCCCGGCTTCGAAGCGGTCGACCTCCTGGACGAGGAAGCCGGCGTCGAGGCGGCGGTAGTCGAGGCGGTCGCGCCCCGGCGGCCGGCCCTCGAGGACCCGCATGTTCTTGCGCTTGGCAGCGAAGCGGTCGAGCACCCCGTCGTCGAAACCCGGGGCGATGAGCACGTCGGCCTTGGGATTGGAGACGATGTCCTCGGCCAGGGCCGACGAGACGGGCCGGTTGAGAGCGACGATGCCGCCGAAGGCCGACACCGGGTCGCATTCGAAGGCTCTTTCGTAGGCGGCGGCGATGTCGTCGGCCACCGCCACGCCACAGGGGTTGGCGTGCTTGATGATGGCCACCGCCGGCTCGTCGGTGCCGAGGTCGTGCACCAGCTGCCAGGCCGCCTCGGCGTCGAACAGGTTGAGGTAGGACAGCTCCATGCCGCCGTGCTGGCGCACCGAGTCCCACCAGCCGGTGCGGCCGATCTGGCGGTAGCGGGCGCCGACCTGGTGGGGGTTCTCTCCGTAGCGCAGGTCCTGGGCCCGCTCCAGGGCGACGTGAAGGGTGGCGGGCAGCGCCTCGCCGTCCTCGGCGTCGAACCAGGTGACGATGTCGGCGTCGTAGGCGGCGGTGTGGGCGAAGGCGGAGCGGGCGAGGCGCCGGCGGGTGGCGTCCGACAGGGCCCCCTCGCGGCGGATCTCGTCGAGCACCGAGCCGTAGTCCGCCGGGTCGACGACCACGCCCACGTGAGCGTGGTTCTTGGCCGCGGCCCGCACCATGGTGGGTCCGCCGATGTCGATCAGCTCGATCGACGGGTCGGAGCGGAACGGGTACAGGTTCACCACCACCAGGTCGATGGGGGCGACGCCGAGGCGGTCCAGGTCGTCCAGGTGGGACTGCTTGGAGCGGTCGGCGAGAATGCCGGCGTGCACCGCCGGGTGCAAGGTGACGACCCGGTGGTCGAGGATCTCGGCGAAGCCGGTGAGGTCGGCCAGGTCGCGGTGGGCGATGTTGGCCTCGGCCAGGGCCCGGCCCGTTCCGCCGCTGGAGACCAGCTCCCAGCCGGCGTCGACCAGCCCCTGGGCCAGAGCGACGATGCCGGTCTTGTCGTAGACGGAGAGCAGAGCTCTCACGGGATCACCCCTTCGATGAACTGGCGGATGGTGGCCGGATAGAGCCGGCGCTCCACGCTCTTGATGCGCTCGTGGAGGGATTCGACGGTGTCCCCCGGCAGGACGGGCACCGCCTCCTGGGCGAGGATCGGCCCGGCGTCGACGTCGAGGGTGGCGACGTGCACGGTGCAGCCGGTGAGCTTCACCCCGGCGGCGAGGGCCTCTTCGACCGAGTGCCATCCGGGGAAGGCGGGCAGCAGGGCCGGGTGGGTGTTGAGGATCCGCCCCGGGTAGGCGTCGTGGATCGGCTTGTCGAGCACGGTGCCGAAGCCGGCCATGACGACCAGGGCCACGTCGTGGGCGGCGAGGGCGTCGACCACCTGGTGGGTGTAGGCCAGCCGGTCGAAGTCGCGCCCGAAGGTGCGGGGCAGCTCGACCACGGGGACACCGGCCCGGCGGGCGACGTCGGTGGCCCGGCACACCCGGTCGACGACCACCACGGCGACGTCGAGGCCTTCGTCGAGGATGGAGGAAAGGTTCGTGCCGCTACCCGACGCCAGAACCCCGATCCTCACGGAAGAACGCTACCAGCGGGTTCGCGACCCCACGCGGGTCATCGGCCGATGACAGTCAGAGCCCGGCGACCACCTCGACCATCATCTCGGCGGCCTGGGTCGGGTTGAGGGCCACCCGGGCGCCGGCGCCCTCGAGCGCCTCCATCTTGGCCTTGGCCGTGCCCTTGGAGCCGGAGATGATCGCCCCGGCGTGGCCCATCTTCCGCCCCGGGGGGGCGGTGACGCCGGCGATGTAGGCCACCACCGGCTTGGACATCTCCTTGGCGATGAAGTCGGCGGCCTTCTCCTCCTCGGAGCCGCCGATCTCGCCGATGAGGATCACCGCTTTGGTCTCGGGGTCGGACTCGAAGGCGGCGAGGCAGTCGATGAAGTTGGTGCCCGGCACCGGGTCGCCGCCGATGCCGACGCAGGTGGTCTGGCCCACGCCCTTCTGGGTGAGGTCGTAGAGGGCCTGGTAGGTGAGGGTGCCGGACCGGCTGACGATGCCGACCGGGCCGCCGGGCATGGCGATGTCGCCGGAGGTGATGCCGATGTTGCACTTCCCGGGGCTGATGATGCCGGGGCAGTTCGGGCCGAGCAGCCTGGTCTCGGGGTACTGGCGGCGCAGCTCGTTGTAGACCCTCGCCTCGTCCTGGGCGGGGATGCCCTCGGTGATGCACACCACGAAGGAGATGCCGGCGGCGGCGGCCTCGAGGATGGCGGCCGGCGCCCCCTTCGGAGGCACGGAGATGAACGAGGCGTCGGCGCCGGTGGCGGCCACGGCGTCGGCGACACTGTCGTAGACGGGGATGCCGTCGACGTCCTGGCCGCCCTTGCCGGGGGTGACGCCGGCGACGATCTTGGTGCCGTAGTCGCGGTTGCGCAGCCCGTGGAAGCGGCCCTGGCCCCCGGTGAGGCCCTGCACGATGACCTTGGTGTTCTCGTCGACGAAGACGCTCATCGGGTCTTACCTCCCGCCAGCTCGGTCGCCCGGCGGGCGGCATCGATCATTGTCGGCAGTGACATCAGCCGGTCGGACTCGTGCTCGGCGAGGATCTTGCGGCCCTCGTCGGCGTTGGTGCCGTCGAGGCGGATGACGATCGGCGAGCGGATCTCCACCCGGCCGAGGGCGGCCACGATGCCGTTGGCCACCTCCTCGCCCCGGGTGATGCCGCCGAAGATGTTGATGAAGATGGCCTTCACCTTCTCGTCGGTGTTGATCACCTCGAGGGCGTTGGCCATGACCTCAGCCGAGGCGCCCCCGCCGATGTCGAGGAAGTTGGCCGGCTTGCCCCCGACCTGCTCGACGACGTCGCAGGTGCTCATGGCCAGGCCCGCCCCGTTGGCGATGATGCCGACGAAGCCGTCGAGGCCCACGTACTGCAGCCCCTTCTGGCGAGCCAGGGCTTCGCGGGGGTCAAGCACCTCGAGGCCGCGGAACTCGTCCCACTCCGGATGGCGGAAGGCGGCGTTGTCGTCCAGGGTGACCTTGGCGTCGAGGGCGTGCACCCGGCCGTCGGGCGTCAGGATGAGCGGGTTGATCTCGACCAGATCGGCGTCACCCTCGACGAAGCAGCGGTACAGCTTGACCAGGATATCGACGGCGCCGTCGGCCGCCTCGGGGTCGAGGTTCGCCTCCTCCACCAGCCCCCGGGCGGCGGCCTCGTCGAGGCCTTGCGTCGGGTCGATGTGCAGGCGGGCGATGGCGCCGGGGTCCTCCTCGGCCACCTGCTCGATGTCGACCCCACCCTTGGCCGACACCATGCCGAGGTGCAGCTTGGCCGCCCGGTCGAGGGTGAAGCTGGCGTAGTACTCCTTGGCGATGTCGGACGCGTGCTCGATCCACAGCCGCTTCACCACGTGGCCGCGGATGTCCATGCCGAGGATGTTGCCGGCGTGGGTGCGCACCTCGTCGGCGCTGTCGGCCAGCTTGATGCCTCCGGCCTTGCCCCGCCCGCCCACCTGGACCTGGGCCTTGACGACGACCGGATACCCGACCTTCTCGGCCGTGGCTACGGCCTCGTCGACGGTGTCGGCCACGCCGCCGGGCGACACCGGTATGCCGAAGCGGGAGAAGTACTGCTTTCCCTGGTACTCGAACAGATCCACTAAAGACTCTCCTCGCTGGTTCCGGCTGGTGTCGGGCTATCTCGGCTCGGTCGGGAGCTACTCGGCTCCGGCCGTCTGGCGGGCCCGGCGGTCGAGCGCCTCGCGCAGCCACTGGGCGATGGCCGGCAGGGGGGCGCCGGGTCCGAAGACCTCGGCCACACCGACGTCCTTCAGCTTCGGGATGTCGGCGTCGGGGATGATGCCGCCGCACACCACGATCACGTCGTCGACCCCCTCGGTGGAGAGCAGCTCGGTGATGCGGGGCACCAGGGTCATGTGCGCCCCGGACAGGAGCGACAATCCGAGGGCGTCGGCGTCCTCCTGGATGACCGCCTGCACCACCTGCTCGGGCGTCTGGTGCAGCCCGGTGTAGATGACCTCGAACCCGGCGTCCCGGAGAGCCCGGGCGATCACCTTGGCGCCCCGGTCGTGTCCGTCGAGGCCGGGCTTGGCCACCACCACGCGGTACGGCTCGCTCACGGGTGCCGATACTAGGGGCGGCCCGGAAACCGGGGCCTAATCGTCACCCTCGAGCAGCAGGGCCCGGACCTCCTCGCGGCGGACCTTGCTGGTGCCGGTGTGGGGGAGGTCCTCCACGAAGCGGATCCTCGCCGGCACCTTGAACGCCGCCAGCCGTTCGGCCGCCCACGCCGTCAGCTCGTCCTCGGTGAGGCTCGCCCCCCGGCTCAGGCGCACGGCGGCAACCGGGATTTCGCCCAGCCGCTCGTCGGGCAGTCCGACCACGGCCGCCTCGACCACGTCCGGGTGCTCCTCGAGGGCCCCTTCCACCTCGACGGCGTACACCGAGTAGCCGCCCCGCTTGATGACGTCCTTCGAGCGGCCGGCGAAATGGATCAGGCCGAACGGGCCCCGCCGGGCCAGGTCGCCGGTGCGCAGCCACCCGTCGGCCGTCCGCACCGCCTCGGTTCCCTCGGGGTCGCCGTGGTAGCCCTCGAGCAGGCCGGGGCCCTTGACCCACAGCTCGCCCACCTCTCCCCCGGCCACGTCGTTGCCCTCCTCGTCCACGACCCGCATCCGGTTGGGGGGCACGGGGAACCCGACGGAGTCGCCCGGCATCAGCGGCACCAGGGGTGGGCTGAGCTTGATGGCCACCCCGCCGGCGGCCTCCACCATGCCGTAGCCCTCGACGAAGGCGGCCTGCCCGACGTTGGTGCCGAGCACCGGCAGGGTGGCGATGGCCCCCATGGCCTGGAACCGGCGGGCCAGCTCCGCCGGCATGGCGTCGGCACCCGATGCCCACACCCGCACCGAGTGCAGGTCGCGCTGCTCGGCCCCCGCCTCGAGCATGAGCCGGTACATCGCCGGCACCCCGATGAACAGGGTGGCCCGCCGCCCCTCGATGGCGTCGAGCACGGCGTCGGGGCGGAAGCGGGGCAGGAAGTACACCGGCACCCCGGACACGGCGAGGGCCAGGGTGGCGACGAAGCCCATGATGTGGGAGAGGGGCAGGGCGATGACCGCCTCGTCGCGGCGCAGGCCGGCGGGCCACAGCACCCCCGCCGACACCTGGCCCAGCAACGAGCGGTGGGTGAGGCGGGCGCCCTTGGGCCGCCCGGTCGTGCCCGACGTGTAGAACACCGCCGCCACCTGGCCGGGGTCTCCCTCCACGGCCGGTGGGGCGGGAGTGCCGCCCAGCTCCTCGGCCGAGCGGACGACCATGGCGGCGCCGGCGTCGTGGGCGACCAGGTCGACCTCCGCCGCCGTCAGCTCGGCGTTGACCGGCACGGCGATGGCGCCGGCCCGGCAGGCGGCCAGGCTGGCCAGCAGCAGGTCGTAGGAGTTGGGCAGGGCGAGCACCACCCGGTCCCCGGGTTCGCTGCGGGCGCCGATGGCCCCGGACATGGCCGCCACCCGGGCGGCGGCCTGCCGGTAGGTGAGGGTCGAGCCGGCGGCGGCGTCCGGGCCCCCCGCCCCGCCGGCCTCTTCGACCAGCCGGCGGTCGCCGTGGATGTCGGCCAGCCGGTCCATCAGGACCCCGAGGGTTAGCCCGCGACCGGCGAGGAGGCTAGCCCGTTTGGTCCAGTTCATCCCGACCATCCACAAATTGACGCGCCATTCGCTGTACAAGATGGAGGTGATCGTGTCGACAGATATAGCAGTGCTCGAGGCGATCGTCACCGCCGCTCGCAGGCCCCAGACGTACCTCAGCCACGCCCGCGAGGCGGTGTCGGTCGCCCGCTGCGCCCTGCGCTACCCGCTGGGGCTGGCCGACACGGACATCCGCGGCCCGGGTTCGGGCGGGGACGCCGGCCACCACACGCCGGTGATCCTGCTGCACGGCTACGCCCACAACCGCTCCGGCTGGTACGTGCTCGAACGCCACCTGGCCAAAGCCGGCTTCTCGAGCGTCCACACGATCAACTACTCCCCCTTCCGCCACGACGTGCCCGAACTGGCCGCCCGGCTGGCCGACACGGTCGAGGCCCTGCAACGGGTGACCGGCATCGACCGGGTCCACCTCGTCGGCCACAGCCTCGGCGGCATCATCGCCCGCTGGTACGTCCAGGAGCTCGGCGGCGACCGCCACGTGGCCACCGCCGTCGCCATCGGCTCGCCCCACGAAGGGACGGTCGCAGCCTACGCGGGGCCGGGTCGGACCGCCTCCCAGCTGCGTCCCGGTTCGGCGGTCATCCGCCGGCTGGCCGAGGGCGCCTGCCCGTCGCCGGTGCGCTGGGTCGCCTACTACTCCAACACCGACCTGCTGGTTCAGCCCTCGCCATCGGGGATGCTGCGCCACCCCGCCCTCGGAGCGGTGAACATCCTGGCCAAGGACCACGGGCACCTGTCGCTGATGCTGTCGCCCAAGGTGGCCCGCTCGGTGGTCGACCAGCTCGAGGCGGCCGAGGGCGTCCCCGGAGTCGCCCCGCTGGCCGGCTTGGAGAAGCCGGCGCGGCCGGTGGCGGCGAGGCCCCGCCGGGCCGTCAGCGCGCCTTCTTGAGCGGAGCCCAGGCCAGGAGCAGCCGCTTCTCCCCCAACCCGGGGAACACCACCACCGCCTCGGCCTTGTCGCCGGAACCGACCACCTCGGTGACCACTCCCTCGCCCCATTTGGCGTGGACCACGTCGTCGCCGGCCCGCAGCCCCAGCGCCTCGGCGCCGCTGGTCCGGGCCGGCGTGGCCTTCATGGCCGACTCCACGATCCGGTCTCGTCCGGCCCGCACGCCGCCGCCTCGCAGCGACCCGGGCGGCCCGCCGCCGGAGATGGCCCGGGTGAGGGCCTCGGGTATCTCGGCGATGAACCGGCTGGGCGGGTTGTAGGAGGCGCCGCCCCAGAGCGTGCGGCAGAAGGCGTGCGACAGGTACAGGCGTTGGCGGGCCCGGGTGATGCCGACGTAGCAGAGCCGGCGTTCCTCCTCCATCTCGTCGGGCTCGCCGATCGAGCGCATGTGGGGGAACACGCCCTCCTCCATGCCGACGAGGAACACCACGGGGAACTCGAGCCCCTTGGCGGTGTGCAGGGTCATGAGGCTGACCGAGGTCTCGTCGTCGGACAGCTCGTCGGTGTCGGCGACGAGGCTCACCGCCTCGAGGAAGCCGTCGAGGTCGTCGTGCTCGTCGGCCACCGCCACCAGCTCGGCGATGTTCTCCAGCCGGCCGGCCGCCTCGACGGTGTGCTCGGCCTCGAGCTCGGCGGCGTAGCCGGTCTCTTCGAGCACCCGGCGCAGCACCGGGCCGGGGCCGTCGGGCGCCACCCGGCGCAGCGATTCGAGCAGCACGGCCAGGGCCCGGGCGCCGGTCAGGGCCCGCCCCGACACGCCGGCGTCCTCGGCCCGGGCCAGGGCGTCACCGAAGCCGAGGCCGTGCTGGCGGGCGAACACGTCGATGCGCCCGACGCTGGTGTCGCCCACACCCCGACGGGGGACGTTGACGATGCGCTTGAGCGACACCTCGTCGGCCGGGTTGGACACGGCCCGCAGGTAGGCGAGGAGGTCCTTGATCTCGCGCCGGTCGTAGAAACGGGTGCCACCGACGACCCGGTAGGGGATGTTGCGCCGGACCAGTTCCTCCTCCAGCACCCGGCTCTGGGCGTTGGTGCGGTAGAAGACGGCCATATCGCCGTAGCGGAAGTCGGCCCCGTCGTGCAGGCTGCCGATCTCCTGGGCCACCCACGCCGCCTCGTCGTGCTCGTCGGACGCCTCATAGCGCACGATCGGCTCGCCGCCCACCTGGTCGGTCCACAACGCCTTGGGCTTGCGCTGCATGTTGTTGGCGATGACGGCGTTGGCCGCGTCGAGGATGGTCTGGGTGGAGCGGTAGTTCTGCTCGAGGACGATGACAGTGGCGTCGGGGAAGGCCCGTTCGAACTCGAGGATGTTGCGGATGTCGGCCGAGCGGAACCGGTAGATGCTGTTGTGCACCAGGATTCCGCCGGCCCCGTAGGTGTGGGTCGGCGTGACCTCGAGGTCGTAGACGGGCCCGTCATAGAAGTCGCTCTCCGCCGAATCCACCGTCGCCTCGACGAAGTGCCCCCCCTCCTCGACGAGGACGGTCATGCCCGGATGGAGGTGGGCCAGGGGCATGAAGTCGTAGATCTGGCCCCCGATCGCCGCTCGGCGGTGGATCTCCATGCCGCCCGCGTCGGCGACGGCGCGGGCCAGCTCCACCGCCTCGGGGTAGCTCTCGCGGGCCGTCTCAAAGCGGGAGGACTGCACCCGGTGGTCGCCGACGTCCCCGTAGCGGAGGTGGCCAAACATGGTGAGGTTGATCGACTGCCGGCGGCGACCGTTCTGGGGGCGGAGGTGGGGGAAGGCCGGGTGGAGGTCGAGGTCGAGCATGAGAGCTTTGGCCGCCGTTCGGGTGTCCAACTCGTCGAACAACCGGGCCAGCCATCTCTCGTCCATGGCCAGATCGCGGCCCTGACCGTGGAAGCAGGCGGTGGGCAGGCCGTAGGTGGCGGAGAACCAGGCTTCCCAGTAGCTGGCCTCGGCCCGGTCGGCACAGGACCGGAGGATCCACATCTTGTCGGCGTGCTCCTGGTTGGCCCGGACTCGCAAACCCGAGTCGGGCCTGCCCTGGCCGTCCTGTCGCACTGATTTCGCCTGCCCCACCCGGTAGCCGCGGTCGGCCCGGTACATGAGGTACACGAGGTGGCCGCCCGGCGGCAGGTCGGGCTTGGCCAACAGGATGTGGTGCGGCGTTCCTCGCAGGGTGCGGCCACCCGCCCGCACCGTGTACATGCGACCCTGCCAGTGGCCCCGCTTCACGTGGGTGATCTCGCCGGCAACGGCAACGCCGCGGCCACCGGTGCCCGTGACCCGGTCGCCCTCCGTCAGCTCCTCGATCGGCTTCGGGCCAGCCGGTGTCGACACCAGGGTGCCGGGCGGCAGGCACTGGTCGCTGTCACCCACCACGCAGAGGTTCCGGTGCGCCTCGGCCAGGGTGATGACCAGCTCGTTCTGGGCCCGGTTGGTGTCCTGGTACTCGTCGACCAACAGGTGCTCGAAGCGGTGGCGGTAGCGCTCCAGCACGTCGGGGAACGCCTGCATGAGGTTGACCGTCACCATGAGCAGGTCGTCGAAGTCCATGGCCGAGGCGGCGAGGAGCCGCTTCTGGTACTCGGCATAGACGTCGGCCACCTTGCGGTCGAAGATGGTGCGGGCCTGCTCGCGGTAGTGCTCGAAGTCGACCAGCTCGTTCTTGGCCTGGCTGATGACGCCGTGGACCGACCGGGGCGGGAACCGCTTCGAGTCGATGTTGAGATCGCGGATGACGTAGCCGGTGAGGCGGACGGCGTCGGCCTGGTCGTAGATGGTGAACGACGACTTGTAGCCGAGGCGTGACGCCTCGCGGCGCAGGATGCGCACGCACGCCGAGTGGAAGGTGGACACCCACATGCGCTCGGCGACGGGCCCGACCAGCCCGGCGACCCGCCGGCGCATCTCGTCGGCCGCCTTGTTGGTGAAGGTGATGGCGAGGATCGAGAACGGGGAGGCGCCGCGCTCGGCGATGAGGTGGGCGATGCGGTGGGTGAGGACGCGGGTCTTGCCCGAGCCGGCGCCGGCCAGGATCAGCAGGGGACCGGTGTCGTGCAGGACGGCCTCGCGCTGGGCCGGGTTGAGCCCGGCGAGCAGGTCGCGCCGGGGCGGCCCGGCGAAGTCGGCGCCGGCGGGATCGTCCTCCAACCCGACCGGCAGGGACGGAAGGGGCGGCCCGCTCACTCCCACTCGATGGTGCCCGGGGGCTTCGACGTGATGTCGAGCGCCACCCGGTTGACCCCCGGCACCTCGTTGATGATCCGCGACGACAGCCGCTCCAGCAGGTCGTAGGGGAGACGGGCCCAGTCGGCCGTCATGGCGTCCTCGCTGGTGACGGCGCGGATGACGATCGGGTAGGCGTAGGTGCGCTCGTCGCCCATGACCCCGACGGTGCGCACGGCCGGCAGCACAGCGAAGCTCTGCCAGATGTCGCGGTAGAGGCCGGCCCGCTTGATCTCCTCGACGACGATGGCGTCGGCCGCCTGCAGGATGGCCACCCGTTCCGGGGTGATGGTTCCGATGATGCGCACGGCCAGGCCGGGCCCGGGGAAGGGCTGACGCCACACGATGTCCTCGGGGAGGCCGAGCTCCTCACCGACGGCGCGCACCTCGTCCTTGAACAGGTTGCGCAGCGGCTCCACCAGCTCGAAGTTCATGTCGTCGGGCAGGCCGCCCACGTTGTGGTGCGACTTGATCTTGGCCGCGTCGCTGGTGCCCGACTCGATGATGTCGGGGTACAGCGTGCCCTGCACGAGGAAGCGGGCGTCCTCGAAGTCGGCGGCCACCTCCTCGAACACCCGGATGAACGTCTCGCCGATGATCTTGCGCTTGCGCTCGGGGTCGATGACGTCGTTGAGCGACTCGAGGAACCGGTCGCCCGCCTTGACGTGCACCAGGTCGACGTTGAACTGGCGCCGGAAGGTCGTCTCCACCTGCTCGGCCTCGCCGGCGCGCATCAGGCCGGTGTCGACGAACACGCAGGTGAGCTGGTCGCCGACCGCCTTGTGCACCAGGGCGGCGGCCACGGCCGAGTCGACCCCTCCGGAGAGGCCGCAGATGACCTTCTCCCCCCCGACCTGGTCGCGCACCGCCTCGACCGACGACTCGATGATCGAGGTCATGGTCCAGTTGGGACGGCAGCCGCACACGTCGTACAGGAAGTGCTTGAGGATCTCCTGTCCCCGGGGGGTGTGGGCCACCTCGGGGTGGAACTGCACGCCGTAGATGGCGTGCTCGGCGTCCTCGAGGGCGGCCACGGGGGCGTCGGGCGACATCGCCGTCACCGTGAACCCCGGCGGGGGGGCCACGATGGCGTCGAAGTGGCTCATCCACACGTCCTGCTCGTTGGGCAGGCCGGCCATGAGCGCCGAGGCCGAGACCACCTGCATCGGCGTGCGCCCGTACTCGCCCCGCCCGGTGCGGGCCACCTGGCCGCCGAGCTGCTGGGCCAGCAGCTGGGCGCCGTAGCAGATACCGAGCACGGGGACGCCGGCCTTGTACACGCCGGCGTCGACGGTCGGCGCCCCGGCCACGTGGACCGACTTGGGGCCGCCGGAGAAGATGATGCCCCGGGGCCGGCGGGCGAGCATGTCCGCCACCGGCATGTCGTGGGGGACGATCTCGGAGTAGACGTGGGCCTCGCGGACACGCCGGGCGATCAGCTGGGCGTACTGCGCCCCGAAGTCGACGACGAGGACGGTGTCGAAGCCCTCGCTGAGATCAGTCACGGCACAAGCGGCCCGGGGGCCGTCAGTGTCCCATCCCGACGCCCTGCGACCGCTGCAGGGCCTTGCCCTCGGTCTGCAGGGCGGGGGCGACCATCACCTCGGCCTTCTGGAACTCCTTGACGCTCTCGTACCCGCAGGTCGCCATGCTGGTGCGCAGGGCGCCGAACAGGTTGAGCCGGCCGTCGTTCTCGTGGGCCGGGCCGAGGAGGACCTCCTTCAGGGTGCCGAGCCGGCCGGTGCGGACCCGGGCGCCGCGGGGCAGCGACGGGTGGAAGGTGGCCATGCCCCAGTGGAACCCCTTGCCCGGCGCCTCGTGGGCGGCGGCCAGCGGCGAGCCGATCATGACGGCGTCGGCGCCACAGGCGATGGCCTTGGCGATGTCGCCCCCCTTGGACATGCCGCCGTCCGCGATCACCTGCACGTACACGCCGGTCTCGTCGAGGTGACGCATGCGGGCGCCGGCGGCGTCGGCGATGGCCGTCGCCTGGGGGACGCCGATGCCGAGCACGCCCCGGGTGGTGCAGGCGTTGCCGGGGCCGACCCCGACGAGAATGCCGACGGCGCCGGTGCGCATCAGGTGCAGGGCGGCCTGGTAGGAGGCGCACCCGCCGACGATCACCGGGATCTCGAACTCGCGGATGAAGCGCTTCAGGTTGAGCGGCTCCACCGTCTTGGACACGTGCTCGGCCGACACGACCGTGCCCTGGATGACGAGCAGGTCGAGCTCGGCCTCCAGCACCGCCTTGGCGAACTGCTCGGTGCGCTGCGGGGTCACCGAGGCGCAGGAGACGACGCCGGCGTCTTTGATCTCGCGGATCCGCTGGGTGACCAGCTCCGGCTTCACCGGCTCGGAGTAGATCTGCTGCATCCGGGCGGTCGCCTTCTCCGAGTCGAGCTTGGAGATCTCGTCGAAGAGCGGCTCGGGATCCTCGTAGCGGGTCCACAGCCCCTCGAGGTTCAGCACGCCAACCCCGCCGAGGCGGCCGATCTCGATGGCGGTGGCCGGGCTGATGACCCCGTCCATGGCCGCCCCCATGAGCGGCAGCTCGAAGCGGAAGGCGTCGATCTCCCAGGAGATGTCAACGTCCTCCGGGTCCCTCGTCCTCCGGCTGGGGACGATGGCGATGTCGTCGAAGCCGTACGCCCTCCTGCCCGACTTGCCGATGCCGATCTCGAGCTCAGCCACAAAGCACCCCTTGGATCCCTGCCCGCTTTTCACGAGGATACTTCGGGGCTGTGACGGCCCCCGGCCACCCCGGCGGCCCCCAAAGGGGGGCGTGGTCAGGGGCGCAGGCTGCGCAGGATCTGGCGGGCCACGGCGCTGTTCATCTCGTACAGGACCGAGTTGCGGGCCCGCTCGATCCGCTTGAGGATGCCGCCCTCGGTGTCGGACAGGGCGTCGAGGCCGGCGATCACCGCCCGGCGGGTCGAGTCGGTCGCCTCGTAGCCCATCCGGGTCAGGCCCTTCACGATCTCGCTGCGGGCCACCGGACCGGGGGCGGCCTGGGCCACGATGGTGAGGGCGTCCTTGGTCAGCTCCGACGCCCGGTCGACCGCCTCGGCGGCCGAGATGGTGTCCTCCTCGCCGTCGATGGAGGCCAGCCAGCGGCGGACCTTGCGCACGATCTCGTCGTGGGTCTCCCCCTCGAAGCTGAGCGTGGGCATCGCCGCCGAGTCTAAGACCGGGCCGCCAGCCGATCTCAGATGCCCTCGGCCATCCTCCCCAGCGGGCCGCCGGCGACCACATCGAGCAGGTGGCGCAGGATGCGGGCGGTGGCGCCCCAGACGGTGTCGCCGTCGAGGTGGAAGAAGTGGACGGACCGCTCGCCCATGCCGGGCACCGGCCAGCGCTCCTCGTGGTAGACGCCGGGGGAGGCCAGCTCGGCCAGGGTGACGTCGAAGATCCGCTCGACCTCGGCCGGGTTGGGGCGCAGGTCGGGCCGGCCGGGCAGGGCGGCCACGAACGGGGAGATCGACGAGCGCGACGACAGGGTCGACAGCGGCGGCAGCTCGCCCAGCACGTCGGCCGAGGCCGGGTCGAGCCCGACCTCCTCGCTGGCCTCGCGCAGGGCCCCGGCGAGGGGGTCCTCGGCCGGCTCCAGCCGCCCCCCCGGAAAGGCCACCTCGCCAGTGTGGGACCGCAGGTTCGACGAACGCCGGGTGAGGATGACCCGGGCCTCGCCGCCCTCCTCGAACAGGGCGACCAGCACGGCGGCGGGCAGGCCGGGCGGGGCGCCCCCCTCCGGTACCGCCGGGTCCGGTGGGCCGGGAGGCCCGGCCGCAGCGAAGGCGGCCCGCACCCGCTCGAGGCCGACGGGGACGGCCAGATCCCAGGGCACCCCCTCGACCGAGCGGGCCCCGTGGGGGCGCGGGATGACCTGACGGCCCGGCCGTCGGCCGGCCGGGCCCGTCGGGGTCACGACCTCAGGTGGCGGGGTTCGAGGCCTGGCCGGCGTCGGCCGCGGCCAGGCCCTCGAGCAGCTCCCGCAGCCCGCTGGTCTTGAGGTTGGCGATGACCCGACCAGGAGGCGTCTCGCCCCGTTCCCACTCCATCCACTGGGCGAGCAGCTTGGCCGGGTCGGGCGGCGGACGCTGGTCCATGGCCAGGGCTACATCATCCCCATTCCGCCCATGCCACCCATGCCGCCCATGGCACCGGCGGCGGCCGCGGCGGCGGCCGGGTCCGGCTTCTCGGGCTTGTCGGCGACGAGCGCCTCGGTGGTGAGCAGCAGGGCGGCGATCGACGCCGCGTTCTGCAGCGCCGAGCGGGTGACCTTGGCCGGGTCGAGGACGCCCGCCTTGATCAGGTCCTCGAACTGGCCGGTGGCGGCGTTGAGACCGATCGAGCCGGTCTCGCGCTCGACGTGCTCGACCATGACCGACCCCTCGAGGCCGGCGTTGTGGGCGATCCACCGCAGCGGCTCGGTGAGGGACCGGCGCACGATGTCCGCCCCGGTGGCCTCGTCGCCGGACAGGGCGGCGACGACCTTCTCCACCGCCGGGCGGGCCCGGACGAGAGCGGTGCCGCCGCCGGCGACCACACCCTCCTCGATGGCGGCCCGGGTGGCGGACAGGGCGTCCTCGATGCGGTGCTTCTTCTCCTTGAGCTCCACCTCGGTGGCGGCGCCCACCCGGACGACGGCCACTCCACCGGCCAGCTTGGCCAGCCGCTCCTGGAGCTTCTCGCGGTCCCAGTCCGAGTCGGTGTCCTCGATCTCGCGCTTGATCTGGGCGATGCGCCCGGCCACGTCGTCCGAGGAGCCGCCCCCGTCGATGATGGTGGTGTCGTCCTTGTTGACGATCACCCGGCGGGCCCGGCCCAGCAGGTCGAGGGTGACGCTCTCCAGCTTGAGGCCGATCTCCTCGGAGATGACCTGGCCGCCGGTGAGCACGGCGATGTCGCCGAGCATGGCCTTGCGCCGCTCGCCGAAGCCGGGGGCCTTCACGCCGACCGACGAGAACGTGCCCCGGATCTTGTTCACCACCAGGGTGGCGAGGGCCTCGCCCTCGATGTCCTCGGCGATGATCAGGAGGGCCTTGCCCGACTGCATGACCTTCTCCAGCACCGGGATGAGGTCGTGCACCGCGCTGATCTTCGAGTTGCAGATCAGGATGTACGGGTCGTCGAGGATGGCCTCCTGGCGCTCCGGGTCGGTGACGAAGTACGGGGACAGGAAGCCCTTGTCGAACTGCATGCCCTCGGTGAAGTCGAGCTCGAGGCCGAAGGTGTTGGACTCCTCGACGGTCACCGTGCCGTCCTTGCCGACCTTGTCGATGGCGTCGGCGAGGATCTCGCCGATCTGCGGGTCGGCGGCAGAGATGGCCGCCACCTGGGCGATCTCGGTGCGGTCGTCGATCTCCTTGGCCTGCGACCGGATGTCGGCCACCGCCGCTTCGACGGCCCGCTCGATGCCGCGCTTCAGCGACATCGGGTTGGCGCCGGCGGCCACGTTGCGCAGCCCCTCGCGGATGAGGGCCTGGGCCAGCACCGTCGCCGTGGTGGTGCCGTCACCGGCCACGTCGTTGGTCTTGGTGGCAACCTCCTTGACCAGCTGGGCGCCCATGTTCTCGAAGGGGTCGTCGACCTCGACCTCGCGGGCGATGGTCACCCCGTCGTTGGTGATGGTCGGCGCCCCGAACTTCTTCTCGAGGACCACGTTGCGGCCGCGGGGGCCGAGGGTCACCTTCACCGCGTCGGCCAGCCGGTTGACGCCCGCCTCGAGGCTGCGGCGGGCTGACTCGTCGAACTTGAGGATCTTGGGCATTACTTCTTGCCGACCTTGGCCAGCACGTCGCGCCCGGTCAGGATGAGCAGGTCCTCACCGTCGATGGTGATCTCGGTGCCGCCGTACTTCGAGTAGACGACGGTGTCGCCCACCTTCACGTCGAGCGGGATGAGCTCGCCGGTGTTCTCCGCCCGCCGGCCGGGGCCGACCGCCAGAACCTCGCCCTGCTGGGGCTTCTCCTTGGCGGTGTCCGGGATGACCAGGCCCGAGGCGGTGGTCTCCTCGGACTCGCTGGGACGGACGACGATCCTGTCCTCAAGGGGCTGCAGCTTCATGGGGGGAGCCCTCCTAGTTGCTCGCTGATGGCCGTTAGCACTCAGACCTGACGAGTGCTAACGATAGCCACGGCGCCGGCGGCTAGCAACCGCCCCCGGCGACTGCTAACCGATCAGCGGCAGGTGGAGGTTGGGGTCGGCGGCCAGGTCGAGGGGGCTGGGCCCGTCGGCGTTGAGCCGCCACCAGGCGGCGGCGCCGATCATGGCCGCGTTGTCGGTGCACATGGGACGGCTGGGGACGAAGGCCCGCAACCCCTCGGCGATGCACACGTCGAGGGCCCGCTCGCGCAGCAGCGAGTTGGCCGCCACCCCACCGGCGAGGACCAGGCCCCGGGCCCCGACGTCGGCCGCCGCCCGCCGGGCCTTGGTGACGAGCACGTCGACCACCGCCTCCTGGAAGGAGGCGGCCACGTCGGCCACGGGCACGTCGGGGTTCTTGCGCACGTAGCTGATGACCGACGTCTTGATGCCGCTGAAGGAGAAGTCGTAGCCGGCCTCGAGCATGGCCCGGGGGAACTCGATGGACTTGGGGTCCCCGTCCATGGCGATGCGGTCGATCACCGGTCCGCCGGGGTAGCCGAGCCCGAGGAAGCGGGCCACCTTGTCGAAGGCCTCGCCGGCGGCGTCGTCGATGGTCTGGCCGAGGAGCCGGTAGCGCCCCGGGCCTTCCATCGAGATCAGGAGGGTGTGGCCGCCCGAGACCAGCAGAACCACGAGGGGGAACTCGAGGTCCGGCTCCTCGATGAAGGCGGCGGCCAGGTGGCCCTCGAGGTGGTTGACTCCCACGAAGGGAATGCCCCACACCAGGGCCATGGCCTTGGCGGCGGAGACCCCGACGAGGAGGGAGCCGATGAGGCCCGGGCCCACGGTGGCGGCCACCGCGGCCAGGTCGGGGCGGCCCCCCTCGGGGTACTCCACGCCGGCCTCGAGGAGGGCCTCGGCCACCACCGGGGTGATCAGCTCGACGTGGGCCCGTCCGGCCAGCTCGGGCACGACCCCTCCGAAGCGGGCGTGCAGGTCCACCTGGCTGGACACGACCGAGGAGCGGACCCGGTGCTCCTCGTCGACCACGGCGGCGGCCGTCTCGTCGCAGGAGGTCTCCACCGCCAGCACGGCCCGGAGGCGGGTCATCCCTGCCTCCGCCAGCGCGAGGCGTCGGCCGCCAGCTCCGCCTCGATGGCGGCCAGCCGGGCCGTGTACCCCGGGCTGTCGATGTCGCTGGCCCACATCACCAGGGCGTCCTCGTTGGTCTCCGAGTAGTAGTTCTTGCGGATGCCGGCGGGGCTGAAGCCGAACCGATGGTAGAGGGCCTGGGCCCCGGTGTTCCCCACCCGCACCTCGAGGGTGAGGTTGCGGGCTCCCCGCTCTAGGGCGACCCGGGCCAGGTTGAGCATGAGGCGGGTGCCGATCTTGCGCCGGTGGTGCTCGGGATCCACGGCGATGGTCGTCACGTGGGCGTCCTCGGTGCCGACCATGACCCCGGCGTAGCCGACGACGTCCCCGCCGATCTTGGCCACGTGATAGGCGCGGGTGCCCCGTAGGGACAGTTCGCTCATGAACAGCGACAGCGACCAGGGCCGGGGGTAGACCTCGGACTCGATGCGCAGGACCGAGCGCAGGTGCCGGCGGCGCATGGGGACCAGGACGACGTCGGCGGGGGCCTGGCGCCCCGGGCGCAGCCGCGAGGCGGTCATCCGGCCTCGGCCCCGGGGCGCTGGTGGCGGGCCTCCCAGTTGATCTCGGCGTCGGAGCGGCGCAGGTAGAGCACCTCGAGCTCGGAGGGCTGCACGAACTCCTCGCGCACCGCCCGGGGGTGGGCCAGCTCGACCAGCGCCCCGGCCGTCGGGTAGGCGGTGCCGACGGTGCCGAGCTCGACCCGGACGTCGGTGGTGAGGACCTCGCCGTAGCGGAGGGCGCCGTCGCCGATGACGAGGGACTCCTCGCTGGCCGCCATCAGCTCGGAGGCGAGCTCGCGGGGGCTGGCCAGCCGGTAGTCCGACAGCCGCTGCAGCCCGCCGGGGACCTGGCGGTACTTGGCGTAGTACACCTCGCTGCGGCGGGCGTCGATCACCGGCACCACCACCCGGTCGGAGTACCGCACCGGAAAGGCCAGCAGGTCGAGGCTCGACAGCCCGATCATCGGCACCCGCAGGGCCTGGGCGATGGCCTTGGCCGTGGACACCCCCACCCGCAGGCCGGTGAACAGCCCCGGACCCACGTCGACGGCGACGGCGCTGATCTCGGTCATGGCCACCCGGGCCTGGGCGCAAATGAACTCGATGGCCGGGGTGAGGGTCTCGGCGTGGCGCCGGCCCCGGGTGGTGTGGAACTCGGCGAGGACGCCCTCGTAGCCGCCGAGGGCGGCGCCCACCCGCATGGTAGAGGTCTCGATGCCGAGGATGATCACGGGGCGGCCTCGGTGCCCGACCACTTGGCCAGGGCGTGGTGGAGGGCCTTGACCCGGGCCGACCAGCTGGGCCCGACCGGGCGGAACGTGAGCCGGCGGCACTCCTCGCCGGCGGCCTCGTCGAGGTCGATGCGGACCCACAGGTAGTCGGGGCTGAACGCCTGGGCGGCGCTGTCGCCCCACTCCACCAGGGCCACGCCGCCTTCGTCGAGCAGCTCGGGCAGGGCCAGATCGATGGCCTCCTGCAGCTGGTCGAGGCGGTAGACGTCGGCGTGGTGGAACGGCACCCGCCCCCGGTAGCTGTGCACCAGGGTGAAGGTCGGGCTGGTGATGGTTTCCTCGACCCCGAGGGCCCGGCCGAAGCCCTGGGCGAAGACGGTCTTGCCCGAGCCGAGCTCGCCGGCGAGCAGGACCACGTCACCGGAGCGGACCACCCCCGCCACGTCGGCGGCTAGGAGGCGGGTCTCCTCCGCCGAGCGGGTCCTTACGATCACGCCGCGACCGCCAGAGCCTGCTTGGCCCGAATGAGGTCGGCCCGCATCTCGGCGACGACCTCCCCGCCGCTGCGCAGGGCGGCGGACGGGTGGTAGGTGGGCACCACGACCACTCCGTCGCGGTACGGGTACACCTGGCCCCGCAGCTTGCGGATGCCTTCGCTGGTGTCGAGCAGGAGCCGGGTGGCGAAGTTGCCGAGGGTGACGATGACCCGGGGCTGGATCAGGTCGATCTGAGTCTCTAGGTAGGGCCGGCACGTCTCGATCTCAGCCGGCTGCGGGTCGCGGTTGCCGGGCGGCCGGCACTTGAGGACGTTGGCGATGTAGCAGCCGCCCCGGTCGATGCCGAGCTCCTCGGCGATGAGCTTGTCGAGCAGCTTTCCGGAGCGGCCGACGAACGGCTCGCCCTGCCGGTCCTCGTCGCGCCCGGGGGCCTCGCCGATGAACATGAGGCCGGCGTCGGGGTTGCCGACACCGAATACCGCCTGGGTCCTCCCGGCCGAGAGCGGGCAGCGGACACAGGCGCTCACCTGCCGCTCTAGCTCGGCGAGGGTCACCCGGAAATGGTAACGGCCTGGCGCACGGCCGAGGCCACGGCACGGGCGGCCATGGCCCGCACCGCGTCGAGCGGCGCCGGCTCCGCCCCGGTGGCGACGGCGACGATGGCGTCGCCGTCTCGGGTGGTGTGCACCGGCTCGAGCGCCCGGGCCAGCCCGTCGTGGGCCGACTGGGCGACCAGCAGGCAGCCCCGCTTGTCGAGGGCGGCGTTGGTGGCGACCACCCCGATCGTCGTCTGCTGGCGGGCCTGCTCGAAGGCGGCCGGGGCCCCGGCCTCCATCCGCTCGACGAGGGCGTCGAGGCCGACGACCGACTCGGGCTCGACTCCGGCCGGCACCACGTCGCCGTAGGCGTTCACCGCCATCAGCGCCGACACGATCACCTCCCCGTGACGGACCGTCGCCGTGCCGATGCCGCCGGGCCCCGCCAGTTCGGGGCCCCGCCACGAGCCGACGGTGGCGCCGGCACCGGCGCCGATCGGGCCCGTCTCGATCCGCCCGCCGATGGCCGCCTCGCAGGCTGCCCGGCCCTCGGCCGGCCCGGGACGGACCGAGGGGTCGCCTACCCCGAGGTCGAACAGCACGACACCGACGACGATCGGCACCGGCCCGGCCCGGGTGGGGAAACCCACTCCCTGTTCGGCCAGGGCGGCGACCACCCCGTCGCAGGCCGCCAACCCGAAAGCGGAGCCGCCGGTGAGCACCACGGCGTCGACCCGCTGCACGAGACGTTCCGGGGAGAGGAGGTCCCACTCGCGGGTTCCCGGCGCCCCGCCCCTGACCTCCCCGGAGGCGACGGCGCCCTCGGGCAGCAGCACGACCGTGCACCCGGTGCGGGCCCGGGCGTCGGTCCAGTGGCCGACCCGGACGCCGGGGACGTCAGTCAGCACCGGAGCCGGCGCCGGTGGGGCCCCCGGTGTAGCGGCGGGCCACCCGGGCGCTCAGCGCCGAGACCACCTCGTAGCTGATGGTTCCGAGGAGCCCGGCCCAGTCCTCCGCCGTCACCGCTTCGTCGCCCTGCCGGCCGATGAGCACGACCTCGTCGCCGACGGACACGTCGGCGCCCGGGCCGCAGTCGACCATGAGCTGGTCCATGGTGACCACGCCAGCGATCGGCCGCCGCCGGCCGCCCACGAGGACGGTGCCGCCGGTCTCGTACAGCCGGCGGGGCACGCCGTCGGCGTAGCCCAGGGGGACGGTGGCCACCACCGACTCCTCGGGCAGGGAGTAGCGCCGGCCGTAGGAGATGCGCTCGCCGGCGGCCAGCCGGCGCACGTGGGTCACCCGGGCCTTCAGCTGCAGGGCGGGACGCAGGCCGACCAGCTCGGGCCGGGCACCGTGTTCGGGCGCCGGCGGGTAGCCGTAGAGGGCGATGCCGGTGCGGACCAGGTCGTAGCGGCTGGCCGGGCGCAGGATGGCCCCGGCGGAGTTGGCGGCGTGCACCATCTCGGGCACGACGCCCCGCTCGGCCAGGGCCGCCCGCACCCGCTCGAAGCGCTCGAGCTGCTCGGCCGTGTAGGCGGGGTCGGCGTCGGCCACCGCCATGTGGGTCCACAGCCCCTCGAGGCGCAGGTCGGGTGAGGCCCCCACCTTCTCGGCCACGGCCACGGCGTCGTCGAGGTCGGCTCCGACCCGGTGCATGCCGGTGTCCACCTTGACGTGCACCGACACCGGCGGGCGGCCCGGCCGGCGGGCGGCGGCGGCGGCGGCCACGCCGTCGAGGGTGTACACGGTGGGCGTGAGGCCGAGCAGGACCGCCTCCTCCATCGCCGCCCCGAACGGCTCCGACAGGATGAGCACGGGCGCGTCGACGCCGGCCTGGCGCAGCTCCTCGCCCTCCTCGGTCAGGGCCACCGCCAGCCACGAGGCCCCGCCGGCCAGGGCGGCCCTGGCCGCCGCCACCGACCCGTGCCCGTAGGCGTTGGCCTTCACGACCGCGCACAGCCGGGCCGGACGGACCAGCCGGGCCAGCAGCGAGGCGTTGCCGGCGATGGCGTCGAGGTCGACCTCGGCCCACGCCGGCCGCAGGCGGGCCGGGTTCACCCCGCCCCGCTCGCCGGTCGGCCCGCCGTCAGCCCGCCCAGGGTGCGGCCGACCAGGTCGGGGAGGTCACCGGCGATCAGGCCCTGGTCTCTCCCCCGCCTCGAGGCCGCCCCGTGGATGTGGGCGCCCAGTCCGGCGGACTCGAGGGCGTCGACGCCCCGGGCCAGCAGGGCGCCGATCACCCCGGACAGGACGTCGCCGGTGCCGGCGGTGGCCAGCCACGGGCCGCCGGAGGCGGAGAGCAGCACCGGCCCCTCCGGCTCGGCCACCACCGTGGTGGAGCCCTTGAGCAGGACAACGGCGCCGACCCGTTCGGCCAGGTCGCGCACCGACCGGAGCCGGTCGGCGTTGGGGGGTCCGCCGGCCAGTCCGGAGAACTCCCCGGCGTGGGGGGTGAGCACAGTGGGGGCGGACCGCCCCTTCAGCCCATTGGCTGCCGACCCGCCCAGGGCGAAGAGGCCGTCGGCGTCCACCACCAGCGGAACCGGGGCCCGGGCGATCAGCTGGCGGGCGGCGGCCACGGTGGCGTCGTCGCGGCCGAGACCCGGGCCCACCACGACCGCCTTGCACCGCTCGGTCCACTCGAGGGCTTCGGCGGCCCAGTCCTGGGCCGGCAGCCCCCGGCTCACCGTCTCCCCGACGGGAAGGTCGGCCGGCCCGGCCCCGGGTACGCCGAGGCGGACCATGCCGGCCCCCGACCGCATGGCGGCCCGGCTGCACAGCTGGGCGGCGCCGAGCATGCCGGGGGACCCGGCGATCACCCCCACGCCCGTCTGCCACTTGTGCGCCTCACGGGGCCGGGGCGGCACCAGGGCGGCCACGTCGGAGTCGTCCACCAGCCAGGCCGACGCCGACGAGGTGTCGAGGCCGATGTCGACCACCTCGACCCGGCCGGCCCGGTCGGGCCCCTCCCCCAGCAGCAGGCCCGGCTTGTAGGCGGCGAAGGTGACGGTGGCGTCGGCCCGCACCGCCTCTTCGCCCGCCTCGCCGGTGTCGCCGTCCAGCCCCGAAGGGATGTCCACGGCCAGGACCGGCACGGCGTCGGGGGCCATCGGCGCCCGGTATTCGCCGCGAAAGCCGGTGCCGTAGGCGGCGTCGATCACCAGGTCGCAAGGGGGCAGCCGGTCGGGGGCGCCGGCGGCGTCGACGACCGACACCCGCACACCCCGCTCCGCCAGCCGGCGGGCGGCCACTCGTCCGTCGTCGCCGTTGTGGCCCTTGCCCGCCACCACGACCACCCGGCGCCCGTAGGCGCCACCGATCATCTGCAGGGCCCGGCGGGCCACCTGCCGGCCGGCCCGTTCGATGAGCGCCTCCACCGGAACCTGCTTCTGGGCGGCGGCGTCGATGTCACGCATCTCCTCCACCGTCGTCACCGCCCTCAAGCGGGGACCTCCGGCTCCTCGGCGAGGGCGACGACGACGGCGGCGGCCATCAGGTCGGTGTGGGTGAGGGTGACGCGGAAGGCCCGCACCCCGCGGCGGGCGGCCAGCTCGGCGGCCCGGCCGGTGAGGGCCAGGCTGGGCGCGCCGCTGCGGGCCTTCACCACCTCGACCTCGCGGAAGGAGAAGCCCCCGAGGCCCACGCCGAGCGCCTTCATCGTCGCCTCCTTGGCGGCGAAGCGGGCGGCCAGGCGCTGGGCCGGGTCGCGGGCCCGCATGCCGTAGGCCTTCTCCGCCTCGGTGAACACCCGGTCGGCGAGGCGGGGTCGGCGAGCGAGCACCCGGCGGAAGCGGGGCACCTCGACCACGTCCATGCCGAGGGCGAGCAGGCCCGAGCTCACTCGACGGTGACGGTCTTGGCCAGGTTGCGGGGCTTGTCGACGTCGTTGCCGCGCGCCTTGGCCAGGAAGTAGGCGAGCAGCTGCAGGGGGACGACGTCGACCACCGGTGAGAACAGCTCGTGGGTCTGGGGCACCCACAGCACGTGGTCGGCGAGGGCGGCGGTGCTCTCGTCGCCGTCGTCGACGACCAGCACCACGGTCGCGCCCCGGGCCCGCACCTCGCTGACGTTCGACAGGACCTTGTCGAGCAGATGCCCTCCGGTGGCGATGCCCACCACGACCGTGCCCGGTTCGATGAGGGCGATGGGGCCGTGCTTGAGCTCGCCGGCCGGGTAGCCCTCGGCCCGGATGTAGGCGATCTCCTTGAGCTTCAGCGCCCCCTCGAGGGCGACGGGGTAGCCCACGTGGCGGCCGATGTAGAAGAAGTCGCGCACCTGGTGACAGGCGAGAGCCACCTCGGAGACGTGACCGTCGCGACCGAGGGCCTCCTCCACCTTGGCCGGCAGCTCGTGAAGCACCCGCACCATGGTGCGCACCTCGTCGGGATACATCGTTCCCCGCAGCCGGGCGAGGTGGAGGGCGAGCAGCTGCAGCATCACCAGCTGCGACACGTGCGTCTTGGTGGCGGCCACACCGATCTCCGGCCCGGCCCGGGTGTAGAGCACGGCGTCGGCCTCGCGGGCCATGGACGAGTCGACCACGTTGCAGATGACGAGGACCTTGGCCCCCCACCGCTTGGCCTCGCGCATGGCCTGGAGGGTGTCGATCGTCTCGCCCGACTGCGAAACGCCGATCACCAGCGTGCGCGAGTCGACGACCGGGTCGCGGTAGCGGAACTCCGAGGCGATGTCGATCTCCACCGGCAGGCGGGTCCAGTGCTCGATGGCGTAGCGGGCGGCCAGGCCGGCGTAGTAGCTGGTGCCGCAGCCGACGACGAAGACCTTGTCGACGTCACGCAGCTCGTCGTCGTCGAGGCGCACCTCGTCGAGCCGGAGGGTGCCGTCGGGCTGCAGCCGACCGAGCAGGGTGTCGGTCAGCGCCTTGGGCTGCTCGTGGATCTCCTTCAGCATGAAGTCCTCGTAGCCGCCCTTCTCGGCCGCCTCGAGATCCCAGTCCACTTTCAGGCGCGAGGGGGTCACCTCGTTGCCGTCGAGGTCGGTCACCACCATCGACCCGGGACGCACCTCGGCGATCTGGTCGTCCTCCAGGGCGAAGCACTCGCTGATGTGGCCCAGCAGCGCCGGGATGTCAGAAGCCACCAGCCCCACACCCTCAGCCGCCCCCACGATCAGCGGCGACACCCTCCGGGCCGCCACGATCAGGTCGGGCTCCGAGGAGTGCACGACGGCGATGGCGAAGGCGCCCTTGACCGCCTTCAGGCAGTGACGCACGGCGTCGGCCAGCCCGTCACCCTCGGCCATGCGGGCCTCGATGAGGTGGGCCAGCACCTCGGAGTCGGTGTCGGAGGCGAAGTGGTGGCCGGCGCCGGCCAGCTCGTCGGACAGCGGGAGGTAGTTCTCGATGATCCCGTTGTGCACCAGGGCGAGGGCGCCGCTGCAGTCGGCGTGGGGGTGGGCGTTGCGGTCGTCGGGGCGGCCGTGGGTGGCCCACCGGGTGTGGCCGATGCCGCACGACGTCCGGGCCGGGGCGTCACCGACGGCGGCGACCAGCTCGGCCAGCTTCCCCGCCCGCTTGCGGGTCCACAGCTGCGTACCGGCGGCCAGGGCCACCCCGGCCGAGTCGTAGCCGCGGTACTCCAGCCGCGAGAGTCCTTCCATCAGGACAGGCAGGGCGTCGCCCGATCCGGTGACGCCGATGATGCCGCACATGAGCCCAGGCTACGGCCGGCCCAGGGCCTCCTCCACCACCCCACACAGCCGGTCCACCGCCGCCCGGGCGGCGCCGGCGTCGTCGGCCTCGACCATGACCCGCACGACCGGCTCGGTGCCCGACGGGCGCAGCACCACCCGGCCCCGCCCGTGGAGCTGGCGTTCCACCTCGGACACCTCCATCCAGACCTCGTCGGCGTCGTTGAGGCCGCCGGGGTCGGCCACCCGCACGCTGCGCAGCTCCTGGGGCATCCGGGTCATGGCCTCGGCGGCGAGGTCGGCCAGGCGCCGGCCGCTCCGTCTCACCAGGTCGAGGAGCTGGACGCCGGTGAGGATCCCGTCGCCGGTGGTGGCCAGGTGGCGGAAGATGATGTGCCCCGACTGCTCGCCCCCGAGCACCCAGCCGTGCTGCTCGAGCGCCATGAGCACGTTGCGGTCCCCTACGGGCGTCTCGTGCACCCGGATGCCGGCCTGGCGCATGGCCAGGCGGAACCCGAGGTTCGTCATCACCGTCACCACCACCGTGTCGCCGGCCAGCAGCCCCCGGCTGCGCAGGTCGGTGGCGCACATGGCCATCAGGTGGTCGCCGTCGACCAGGCCGCCGGCGTCGTCGACGGCCAGGACCCGGTCGGCGTCGCCGTCGAGGGCCAGGCCCACCTGGGCGCCGGCGGCGGCCACCGCCGCCCGCACCGCCTCGGGATGGGTCGACCCCACCCCGTCGTTGATGTTCGTCCCGTCCGGGTCGGTGCCGACGCAGGAGAGCTCGGCCCCCAGGTCGGCGAATATCCGGGGGGCCAGGTGGCTGGCGGCGCCGTGGGCGCAGTCGAGGACCACCCGCAGGCCGGACAGGTCACGGCCCTCGAGCGAGGCCATGACGGCCTTGGCGTAGCGCTCGCCGGCGCCAGGGTCGGCGCTGATCCGCCCGACCCGCTCGGCGGTGGGAGCGGCGTGGCTGCCACCGGCCAGGGTGGCGACCAGCTCGTCCTCCACCCGGCGCTCGACGTCGTTGTCGAGCTTGGTGCCGCCGGCGGCGAACAGCTTCACCCCGTTGTCGGCGAACGGGTTGTGCGACGCCGACACCACCGCGCCGGGGACGCCCCGTTCGGCCGCCGCCCAGGCGATGGTCGGGGTGGGCACCACGCCGAGGTCGACCACGTCGGCCCCCTCCGACGCCAGCCCGGCGGACAGCGCCGCCTGCAGCAGCGGCCCGGAGACCCGGGTGTCCCGTCCCACCACGAACGCCGACCCGCCGAGGACCCGGGCCGCGGCCCGGCCGAGGGCCAGGGCGATCTCGGGGGTGAGCTCGGTGTTGGCTAGGCCGCGGACACCGTCAGTGCCGAAGGTGAGGCGCAAGCGGTCAGCGCTTGGAGTACTGCGGCGCCTTGCGGGCCTTCTTCAGCCCGTACTTCTTCGACTCCTTCTCGCGGGCGTCGCGGGTCAGAAGCCCGGCCCGCTTCAGCGGGATGCGCAGCTCCGGCTCCAGCTCGGCCAGCGATCGGGCGATGGCGAGGCGCAGGGCGCCGGCCTGGCCCGACACGCCCCCTCCGACGATGGTGGCGTCGATGGAGTAGCGCTCAAGAGTCTCGGTGAGGCGCAGCGGCTCGGTGATCACCATGCGGTGGGTGGCCGACGGGAAGTAGGCCTCGATGGCGCGGCCGTTGACGGTGATGACCGGGTCGCCGTTGCGCAGCCGGACGCGGGCCACCGCCTCCTTGCGCCGGCCGGTGGACTGGGTGAGGGGCTTGGGCATCAAACCTCCCGGACGCGCCGGGCGTGCTCGATCGCCAGCGGCTGGGGCTGTTGGGCGGCATGGGGGTGGTCGGCGCCGGCGTACACCTTCAGCTTGCGCAGGGTCCGGGCGCCGAGGGGGCCCTTGGGGAGCATCCCCTTGACCACCCGGCGAACGACCTCCTCGGGGCGGGTCGCCAGCAGGTCGGCGTAGGTCTTCGACCGCAGCCCCCCGGGGTAGCCGCTGTGGCGGACGGCCACCTTCTTCTCGGCCTTGTCCGAGGTCATCACCACCCGGGCGGCGTTGACCACGATGACGTGGTCGCCGGTGTCGACATGGGGGGCGAAGATCGGCTTGCGCTTCCCCCGCAGGATGCTGGCCACCTCGGTGGCCAGCCGGCCGAGCACCATGCCGTCGGCGTCCACGACATACCAGCTGCGCTGGATGTCGGTCGGCTTGGGCGAGAACGTGCGCACTCCGGGATCCTTCCGGGTCGGTCGGCGGGCCGAAACGGCTTCGGACGGCCGGGGCACGGGGGCCCGGCGGCCGGCTGACCAGGATACACGGGTCGCCTCGGCGTCCGGCAAGCGACGCCCCCGTCCCCGGCCATGCTTCACGACAGCGTTTCACGACCGGACCCCGGCGGTGGCGTCGATTTTTCAGTCAGCACCGGTAGCCGAACGTGTCGCCCATCCTCCCACTTTTGCCAACAAATGTGGACATTGTTTTCCAAGGGGCTCGGGATGCTCCCGTTCATCCCGGTTGACAACGGGCGGGAGGACCGACCGGTACCCTGCCGGAGCGTGCTGATCGGGCTGCAGGACGTGGAGCGGGCTGCCTCTCGCCTGGTCGGCGTCATCCGGCCGACCCCCACCGTCGCCTCGGACTCCATCTCGCGCCTGGCCGGGCGGCCGGTGCTGTTCAAGCCCGAGCACCTGCAGCGGACCGGCTCGTTCAAGCTGCGGGGCGCCTACAACCGGGTCGCCAGCGTGGCCGAGAGCCAGCCGGGCGTCGAGGTGGTGGCGGCGTCGGCCGGCAACCACGCCCAGGGGGTGGCGCTGGCCTCCACCCTGTGCGGGCTGGCGTCGCTGATCTTCATGCCGGCCAACGCGCCGCTGCCCAAGGTGGAGGCCACCCGTCAGTACGGCGCCCGGGTGGAGCTGACCGGCGACACGGTCGACGACTGCATCGACGCCGCCCGGGCCTACGCCGCCGAGCGCGGGGCGGTGCACGTTCCCCCCTTCGACGACCCCGAGGTGATCGCCGGTCAGGGCACCGTCGGGCTCGAGCTGGCGGCGGAGGCGCCCGAGGCCGAGGTGGTGGTGGTGCCGGTCGGCGGGGGCGGGCTCATCTCGGGGATCGCCACCGCCCTGGCCCATCGCTCGCCGGCCACCCGGGTGGTGGGGGTGGAGGCGGCGGGGGCGCCGAGCATGCGGGCGGCTCTGGACGCCGGGGCGCCGGTGAGGCTCGACCGGCTCCACACCATGGCCGACGGCATCGCCCTGCGGTCGGTGTCGGAGCTGACCCTCGCCCACGTCCGGGCCTACGTGGACGACGTGGTCGTGGTGGACGAAGAGGAGATCAGCCGGGCCCTGCTGCTGCTGCTCGAGCGCTCGAAGTGGGTGGTGGAGCCGGCCGGGGCGGTGGGGCTGGCCGCCGTGCTCGCCGGCCGGGTGGCGGGCCGGGGGCCGGCGGCGGTGGTCCTGTCGGGGGGGAACGTGGACCCGGTCCTTCTGACCAGGTTGATCGACCACGGCCTGTCCGCCGCCGGCCGCTACCTGATCCTGCGGGTGGTGCTCGACGACCGGCCCGGTTCCCTGGCCGCCCTGACCGCCGAGGTGGCCGCCCTCGGCCTCAACGTGCTGGCCGTCGAGCACCACCGCTCGGGGGCGCGGGTGGCCGTCGACGAGGTGGAGGTGCTGCTCACCCTCGAGACCCGCGACCCCGCCCACCGCCAGGACGTGGTGGCCCGGCTGCGGGCGGCCGGCTACCGGGCGGAGCCCAGCACCTCGGGGGGGTAGCCCACCTCCATCAGGCACAGCCCGTGGGGCGGGGCCGGCGGGCCGGCGAGGGAGCGATCGGCGGCCCGGAGGATCCAGGCCATCTCCCCCGCCCGCAGCCGGCCCTTGCCCATGTCCACCATGGTCCCGACGAGGGAGCGGACCATCTGATGGCAGAACGAGGTGGCGGTGATCTCGAAGGCGAGGACGTCGGGGCCGATGTGCGGCTGGCGGGTCCAGCCGGCGGTCAGGACGCGCCGCACGGTGGTCGCCTCCGGGGCAGGAGGGCGGCGGCAGAAGGCGGCGAAGTCGTGCTCGCCGTGGACGGCGTCGCAGGACAGCTGCATGGCGGTGAGGTCGAGCTCGTCGGCCACCAGCCAGCTGGTGCGGGCGAGGAACGGGTCGGGCACCTCGCGGTTGAGGAGCAGGTAGCGGTAGCGCCGCCAGCGGGCCGAGCGGCGGGCGTCGAAGCCGGGGGGAGCGACGGCCGCTTCGGTCACCACGATGCCGGGGGCGAGCATGCGGTTGCACGAGCGCTGAATGGCGGCGGTGTCGAGCCCTTCGCCGAGGATCTGGGGCCGGGCCCGGGCCGGGTCGACGTCGAAGTGGACGACCTGGCCGGCGGCGTGCACGCCGGCGTCGGTCCGCCCCGCGCAGGTCAGGGCCACCTCGTGGCCGACCACGGCGTGGAGGGCGGCGGCCAGGGACCCGGCGACGGTCGTCTGGCCCCGCTGGGCGGCGAAGCCGCGGAACCCGGACCCGTCGTAGGCGACGGTCATCCTGACGCGGACAAGGGGCCCCGCTGGGGCCCCTTGTGGAAGGTCCGGCGGCGAACCGCCGGGCGGCTCGGCCGGGTCGAACAGCGTCAAACGAGCTCGATGCGGGCCATCGGCGCGTTGTCGCCGTGGCGGGGGCCGAGCTTGAGGATGCGGGTGTAGCCGCCGGGGCGGTCCACGTAACGGGGGCCGATCTCCTCGAAGAGCTTGTGGGCCATGTCCTTGTCACGGATGAAGGCCACCACCTGGCGGTGGCGGTGCACCCCGCCCTTGCGGGCCTTGGTGATCACCTTCTCCACCACGGGGCGCAGCGCCTTGGCCTTGGCCTCGGTGGTGACGAGGGCCTCCGCCGCGATCAGGGAGGCGACCAGGTTGCCCATCATCGCCTTCTGGTGGGCGGCGTCGCCCCCGAAGCGGGGGCCCTTCTTCGGCGCGCCGGGGACGGCCACGGCTACAGCTCCTTGCCCCGCAGGGACAGGCCCCGCTCGTCGAGCTTCTGGATGACCTCGTCGAGGGACTTCTGGCCGAAGTTGGTGATGGCCAGCAGGTCGTCGGGCGAGCGCAGGACGAGCTCGCCCACCGTGTTGATCTGGGCCCGCTTGAGGCAGTTGCGGGGTCGCTCGGACAGGTCGAGGTCCTCGATGAGCAGGTCGAGGTCGGGCGAGCCGCTGGTGGCGGTGCCCAGGTCGCCCAGCTCGAGGCCCTGGGGGGCGTCGCTCATCTCGGCGACCAGCGAGGCCAGCGAGCGGAGGGTGTCGCCGGCGGAGGCCAGGGCCTTGCGGGGCGAGATCGACCCGTCGGTCTCGATGTCGAGGACCAGGCGGTCGAAGTTGGTGGACTGCTCGACCCGGGTGGGCTCCACGGTGAAGGCGACCCGCTTCACCGGCGAGAAGATGGAGTCGACGGGGATGACACCGATGACCGACGACTTCTTGTTGCGGTCGGCCGACACGTAGCCCCGCCCGCGCTCGACGGTGATGTCGAGGGCGAGGCGGCCCCGGTTGTTGAGGGTGGCGATGTGCAGGCCCGGGTTGAGGACCTCGACATCGGAGGTGGTCTGGATGTCGCCGGCGGTGACCGAGGCCGGACCCCGCACGTCGAGGCGCAGGGTGAGCGGCTCGTCGGCGGTGACCACCAGGACCAGGTCCTTGAGGTTGAGGATGATGTCGGTGACGTCCTCCTTCACCCCCGGCAGGGTGGTGAACTCGTGGAGGGCGTCGTCGAAGCGGACCTGGGTGACGGCGGCACCGGGGATCGAGGACAACAGGGTGCGGCGCAGCGAGTTGCCGAGGGTGTGGCCGAAGCCGGGCTCGAGGGGGCTGATGGCGAACCGCTGGCGGTTGCCGACCTCCTCGTCGACGGGCTCGACGGTGGGTCGCTGGATGATGAGCATCGGAAGTTCTTCCCTTGGCGATCGGTGTGGTCGGGGCGGGCGCACCGCCCCTGGGGCTACTGCTGGTGCTTCTCGGTTACTTCGAGTACAGCTCGACGATGAGCTGTTCGCGCACGGGCACGTCGATGTGCTCGCGCAGCGGTAGGTCGCGGACGGTGACGCTCTGGCCGCCCTCCCCCGCCTCCAGCCACGGGGGGGTGGCCCGGTCGAGGGTGTCCATGTTGTGGCGGACGATGATCATCTCGCGGGACTTGTCGCGCAGGGAGACCACGTCACCCCGCCGCACCCGGTAGCTGGGGATGGTGACCCGCTTGCCGTTGACGTTCACGTGGCCGTGGCGCACCAGCTGGCGGCCCTGGGCCCGGCTGGATGCCCACCCGGCGCGGAAGGCGACGTTGTCGAGGCGCAGCTCGAGCATGCGCAGCAGGTTCTCGCCGGTGATGCCCGACTGACGCGACGCCTCCTCGTAGAGGTTGGCGAACTGCTTTTCCAGCACCCCGTAGATGCGGCGGGCCTTCTGCTTCTCCCGTAGCTGGACCAGGTACTCCGAACCCTGGCGCATCCGGTCGCGGCCGTGCTCGCCCGGCGGGTAGGGCCGGCGCTCGATCGGGCACTTCATCGAGTCGCACTTGGGACCCTTCAGGAACAGCTTCATCTTCTCGCGCCGGCACAGCCGGCACACCGGTCCGGTGTAGCGGGCCATGGGTCAGACCCTCCGCCGCTTCTTGGGGCGGCAACCGTTGTGGGGGATGGGGGTGACGTCCTTGATGCCGGCCACCTCGATGCCCGAGTTCTGCAACGAGCGGATGGCCGTCTCGCGCCCGGACCCGGGGCCCTTCACGAGGACGTCGACCTTGCGCACGCCGTGCTCCATGGCTCGCCGGGCGCAGGCCTCGGCGGCCAGCTGGGCGGCGAAGGGGGTGGACTTGCGCGACCCCTTGAAGCCGACGTTGCCGGCCGACGCCCAGGCGAGGACGTTGCCCTCGGGGTCGCTGATCGACACGATCGTGTTGTTGAACGAGCTCTTGATGTGGGCGACGCCGTAGGCGACGTTCTTGCGCTCGCGGCGGCGGGGCCGACGGCCCCCTGGCTTGGGCTTGGCCATCAGTGCTTACGAACCTTCTTCTTGCCGGCGACGGTCTTCTTCGGGCCCTTGCGGGTGCGGGCGTTGGTGTGGGTGCGCTGGCCCCGGACCGGCAGGCCACGTCTGTGGCGCAACCCCTGGTACGACCCGATCTCCATCTTGCGCTTGATGTCCTGGGCCACGTCGCGGCGCAGGTCACCCTCCACCTTGAGGTTGGAGTCGATCCAGGAGCGAAGGCGGGCGACCTCCTCGTCGGTCAGGTCGCGCACCCTGGTGTTCAGGTCGATGTTGGTCTGGTCGCAGACCAGCTGGGCGGTGGTCCGCCCGATGCCGTAGATGTAGGTGAGGGAGATCTCCAACCGCTTCTCGCGGGGGATGTCGACTCCGGCGATGCGTGCCACGGGCTACCCCTGCCTCTGCTTGTGCCGCGGGTTGTCGCAGATGACCATCACCCGGCCGTGCCGGCGGATCACCTTGCACTTCTCGCAGATCGTCTTGACGCTCGGTCTTACCTTCACTTCTTCGTCCCCTCGGGGAGGCTCACGGTGGGCGGCTGTCCGCCGGTCACTTGTACCGGTAGGTGATCCGGCCCCGGGTCAGGTCGTAGGGGGTGATCTCCACCTGGACCTTGTCGCCGGGAAGGATCCGGATGCGGTGCATGCGCATCTTGCCGGAGCTGTGGGCCAGGACCTGGTGTCCGTTCTCCAGCTCGACCTTGAACATGGCGTTCGGGAGGGGCTCCACGACGGTACCCTCCAGCACGATCGCATCCTCTTTGGGCTTGGGCAGCTGCTCCTCCTAGGGAAAACGGCAGGTGGCGGGGCGCAGCAGGACAACCGGGGCGCGCCGGGCCGGAGCAAGAGTCTAACGCGTCAGGGGACGGTCAGCACCTCGGGCCCGTCGTCGAGGATGGCGATGGAGTGCTCGAAATGGGCGGAGAGCTGGCCGTCGGCGGTGACCACGCTCCAGCCGTCCTCCAGGACCCGGGTCCCCGGTCCACCCAGGTTGACCATGGGCTCGACGGCGAACACGTGGCCGACCTTCAGCTTGGGCCCCTTGCCGGGGGGCCCGTAGTTGGGGACCTGGGGTTCCTCGTGCATGGCGGTGCCGATGGCGTGGCCGACGTACTCGCGGACCACGGAGTACCCGGCGGCCTCGGCCACCGTCTGGACGGCGTGGCCGATGTCGGAGAGCCGGTTGCCGGCCCTCATCTGGGCGATGGCGGCCCACAGGCTCTCCTCGGTGACCTTCATCAGCCGCTCGGCCTCGGGGGAGACCTCCCCCACCCCGGCCGTGTAGGCGGCGTCGCCGTGGTAGCCCTCGATGATCGCCCCGCAGTCGACGGAGATGATGTCCCCCTCCTTGAGCCGGTAGGAGCCGGGGATGCCGTGGACGATCATGTCGTTGGGGGAGGTGCAGATGGTGGCGGGGAAGCCGTGGTAGCCGAGGAAGTTGGACTTGGCCCCCCGGCGGTCGAGGACCTCGCGGGCGACCTGGTCCAGCTCGGCGGTGCTGACCCCGGGGCGGATGGCCTCCCGGGTCTTCTCGTGGATCTCGGCCACGACCCGGCCGGCCCGGCGCATCTTGGCGATCTCGTCCTTGGTTCTCAGCACGGCTCTCTCATCGGGCGGGGGGCGGTCATTGGGGCTGGTGGCGGGCCCGCCAGTGGTCCACGGCCCTGATCATCCTGGCATGGACCTGGTCGGGGTGGCCCAGGCCGTCCACCGTGACCAGCAGCCCCTTCTGCAGGTACCAGGAGATAAGGGGGGCCGTCTGCTCCTCGTAGAGGTCCAGGCGGCGCAGGATGGCGTCTTCGGTGTCGTCCTTGCGCTGGATGACCTCGCCCCCGCAGACGTCGCAGATCCAGTCCACCCGGGGCGGACCGGACAGGCTGTAGTTGGTGCCGCAGTCGACGCAGACCCTCCGCGAGGCCAGCCGCTCCAGCACCACCTCGGTGGGCACCTCCAGGTCGATCACCAGCTCGACCCCGCCGAACTTGTCGAGCTCCTCGGCCTGGTGGACGGTGCGGGGGAAGCCGTCGAGGATGTAGCCCCGGTCTCGGGTGTCGCGCTGGTCGAGGCGCTCGCGGACCAGCCCGATCACCACCTCGTCGGGGATCAGCTCCCCGGCCTCCATGAACTGCCGGGCCCGCTCGCCGAAGGGGGTGCCGCTCTTGGCCGCGGCCCGGAACATGTCGCCGGTCGAGATGTGGGGCACGACGTAGTGCCGGGCCAGCCTTACGCACTGGGTGCCCTTGCCGGCGCCCTGCTTGCCCAGGATCACCAGCCGGACTCCGGGTATCACGGCGCGGCCCGCGGTGGCGAGAGGAACGCCGGGCCGCCGGCGTCCCGCCAGTGCGCCGGCGGACGCCGGGCCGCAGCGCTATTCGACCCCCTGACCGACACTTACCTGAGGAAGCCCTCGTAGTTCCGCATCATCAGCTGGCTGTCGATCTGGCGCATCGTCTCCAGGGACACCCCGACGGCGATGAGGAGGGTGACGCCGGCGAAGGGGTACCGGTTGATCTGCCAGACGGCCAGGGCGATGGAGGGCAGCAGGGCCACGATGGCGAGGAACAGGGAGCCGGGCACGGTGATCCGGTTGAGGATGCCGGCCAGGTAGCGCTCGGTCTGGGGTCCGGGGCGGATGCCGGGGATGAACCCGCCCTGCTTGCGGATGATGTCGGCCTGCTGGTGGGGGTCGAAGGTGATCGCCGTGTAGAAGAAGGCGAACAGGATGATCAGCACGCCGTACATGCCGATGTAGACCAGGCTGGTGGGCTGGGCGATGTTGTCGCTGATCCAGCGCTGAACCCCGGTCCAGGGGATGACGTTGGACAGCAGCACCGGGAAGTACAGCACCGAGCTGGCGAAGATGATGGGGATGACGCCGGCCTGGTTCACCTTCAGGGGGATGTAGGTGCTCTGGCCGCCGTACATGCGCCGGCCCACCACCCGCTTGGCGAACTGGACGGGGATGCGGCGCTGGCCCAGCTCGACGAACACGATGGCGAGGACCAGGAAGACGGTCAGGGCCATGACCAGGCCGAACTTGAGCCGGCCGCCCTGGGCCAGGATGGCGCCGCCGCCGGAGGGCATGCCGGCGACCACGTTGGAGAAGATCAGGATCGACATGCCCTGGCCGATGCCCCGCTGGGTGATCAGCTCGGCCAGCCACATGACGAAGGCGGTGCCCGCCGTCAGGGTGAGCACGATGAGCAGCACCCGGGGCACGGTGAACTTGGGGATCAGGTCGATGTTGGTGCCGGCCCCGAGGAAGCTCGACCCTCCGTTGTGGAACACGAAGGCCAGTCCGGTCGACTGCATGAGGGCCAGCGACACGGTCAGGTAGCGGGTGGCCTGGGTCAGCTTCTTCTGGCCCACCGCCCCCTCGTCGCGCCACTTCTCGAACCGGGGGATCACCACTCCCAGCAGCTGGATGATGATCGAGCTGGTGATGTAGGGCATGATCCCCAGCCCGAACACGGCGAACCGGGTGAGGGCCCCGCCGGAGAACAGGTTCAGGAACCCGAGGACGCCGGCCTGCTTGGCCTGCTCCTGGAGGAGGTGGACCTGATTGAGATCGACCCCCGGGGTGGGCACGTTCGAGCCGAACGTGTACAGGGCGATTATGAACAGGGTGAAGATGATCTTGTTCCGGAGGTCCGGAACCCTGAACATGTTCGCCAGCCTGGACAGCATTTCGGCTCCCGTGGCCCGGTGGCCCGGTGGCGGGTGCCCGGACCGGTTGAGGCAGACAGACTAGTGGCCGCCCGGTACCTCAGCGGTTGGTGAGGGCGTTCCCCTTGGCCGGCGGGCGGCCCCGGCCGAACGGCGGGGGCAGGATCGTGATCGAGCCACCCGCCCCGGTGATGGCCTGGCGGGCGGTCTTGGAGACGGCGTGGGCCTCGACCTCGTAGGCCCGGTCGACCTCCCCCCGGCCGAGGATCTTCACCAGGCCCTGCTTGTGGACCAGGCCGGCGGCCCGCAGGGTGTCGGGGGTGACCCGGCCGCCCTCGACGGCGCCGAGTGAGTCCAGGTTCACGACCGTGTACTCGACCCGGAACGGGTTCTTGAACCCCTTCAGCTTGGGGACCCGCTGGGTGAGGGGCAGCTGGCCGCCCTCGAACCCGGGCTTCACGTTGTCGCGGGCGCCCTGGCCCTTGGTGCCCCGGCCGGCGGTCTTGCCGCCCTTGCCGGCGATGCCGCGGCCCACCCGCCGACGCTTGCGGGTCGACCCGGCGGGCGGCTTCAGCTCGTGGACCTTCACGACTCCACCTCCTCGACGGTAACCAGGTGGGGCACCCGGGCGACCATGCCGCGGATCTCGGGCCGGTCGGGCAGGACGTTCACCTTGCCGATGCGGCCGAGGCCGAGGGCGCGCAACGTCCCCCGGTGCTTGGGCTTGGTGCCGATGCCGGAACGGACCTGGGTCACCTTGATGCTGGCCATCAGGCCACCTCGGTCGGTTCGTGCACGCCCCGCTGGCGGTCGCGGTAAGCCCGCAGCACCCCGGGGAGGCTGACCTCCTCGGGCGACTTGCCCCGCAGCCGGGCGATCTCGTCGGGCCGCTTGAGGCCCTTCAGGCCGGCGATGGTGGCGTGGGCCACGTTGATCCCGTTTGACGAGCCCAGCGACTTGGCCAGGATGTCGTGGATGCCCGCCATCTCGAGGATGGCCCGGGCGGCGCCGCCGGCGATGACCCCGGTACCGGGGGCGGCCGGCTTGAGCAGGACCCGGCCGGCGCCGGCCTCTCCGAGGATCGGGTGGGTGATCGTCGAGCCGGCGAGGGGGACGTCGAAGAGGTTCTTCTTGGCCTCCTCGATGCCCTTTTGCACCGCCAGCCCGGCCTCTTTGGCCTTGCCGTAGCCCAGGCCGACCTTGCCGTTGCCGTCGCCTACCACCATGAGGGCGGTGAAGGAGAAGCGCCGGCCGCCCTTGACGACCTTGGCGACCCGGTTGACCTTGATGGTGCGCTCTTCGTACTGGCTGTCGGGCATCAGAACTCCAGTCCTGCCTCGCGGGCACCGTCGGCCACCGCCGCCACCCGTCCGTGGTAGATGAAGCCGCCCCGGTCGAACACCACCCGGCTCACGCCGGCCGCCCGGGCCCGCTCGGCGACGAGGCGGCCCACGGTGGCAGCCGCCGTCTTGTTGCCGGTGGCGCCGGTGCGCAGGTCGGCCTCCATGGTCGACGCCGCCGCCACCGTGCGCCCGGCCGTGTCGTCGATGACCTGGGCGGAGATGTGCTTGTTGGACCGGAACACGGCCAGCCGGGGCCGCTCGGGGGTGCCGATGACCTTGCGCCGCACCCGGGCGTGGCGGCGTCGGCGGGCCCCTTCCTTGGTCCGGGTGTCGTGCTGGCGGACGGTCACTTGGCCGCCTTCCCCGCCTTGCGCAGCACCCGCTCGCCGGCGTACCTGACGCCCTTGCCCTTGTAGGGCTCGGGCTTGCGGATCTTGCGGATGTTGGCGGCCACCTGGCCGACCAGCTCCTTGTCGATGCCCCGCACGATGATGCGGGTGGGGGCGGGCACCTCGAGGGTGATGCCCTCGGGGGCGTCGACGATCACCGGGTGGCTGAACCCGAGGGCCAGCTCGATCTGGGTCGGCCCCCGCGACGTGGCCCGGTAGCCGACCCCCACGATCTCGAGCTCCTTGGAGAACCCGCCGGTGACGCCGGTGACCATGTTGGCGACCAGGGACCGGGTGAGCCCGTGCAGGGCCCGGTTCTGGCGCTCGTCGTTGGGCCGCTCGACGAGGAGGGTGCCGTCGTCCTGGCGCAGGGTGATCTGCCCGGGTAGCTGGCGGGCCAGCTGCCCCTGGGGGCCTTTCACCGTCACCTGCCGGCCGGCCAGGGTGACCTCGACGCCGGAGGGGACGGGGATGGGCGCTCTTCCGATTCGCGACATCAGTTGCTCCTCACCAGACGTAGCAGAGGACTTCGCCGCCCATCCGGCGCTGGCGCGCCTCGCGGTCGGTCATCAGCCCCTGGCTGGTGGAAAGGACGGCCACCCCGAGCCCACCGAGGACCCGGGGGAGGCGGTCGACGTTGCTGTACACCCGCAGGCCGGGCTTGGACACCCGGCGGATGCCGGAGATGGTGCGGGTCCGCTCCGGCGAGTACTTCATGTCGATCTCGAGTACCCGGCCGGGACGGCCCGGGTTGTCGTCCACCCGGAATCCCTCGATGTAGCCCTCGCGCCGGAGGATCTCGGCCAGGGCCTCCTTCAGCTTCGAGCTGGGCATGCGCACCGTGTCGTGCATGGCCACGTTGGCGTTACGGATCCGGGTGAGCATGTCGGCGATCGGGTCGGTCATCGTCATCGTGCGCTCACCCCCTCACCAGCTGGCCTTCGTGACGCCCGGCACCTCGCCGGCGTGGACCATCTCCCGCAGACAGATGCGGCACAGGCCGAACTTGCGGTAGACGGCCTTGGGCCGGCCGCACCGGCGGCAGCGGGTGTATCCCCGCACCCGGAACTTCGGCTTGCGCTGCTGCTTCTCGATGAGAGCCTTCTTGGCCATGGGTCGGTTACTGCCCCTCACGTCTGAACGGGAAGCCGAAAGCGGCCAGCAGGGCGCGTCCCTCGGCGTCGGTACGGGCGGTGGTGACGATGGTGATGTCCATGCCCCGGGTGGTGTCGATCTTGTCGTAGTCGATCTCCGGGAAGATGAGCTGCTCGACGACCCCGAACGAGTAGTTGCCCCGGCCGTCGAAACTGTTGGGCGGCAGCCCCCGGAAGTCGCGGATGCGGGGGATGGCCAGGCTGATCAGCCGGTCGAGGAACTCCCACATCCGGTCGCCCCGCAGGGTCACCTTGGCCCCGATCGAGTTGCCCTCGCGCAGCTTGAAGCCGGCGATCGACTTGGTGGCCTTGGTGACCACCGCCTTCTGACCGGTGATGGCCTCGAGGTCGCGCACCGCCCCCTCGAGCAGGGAGGGCTGCTGGGTGGCCCGGCCGACCCCCATGTTGATGACGATCTTCTCCAGCCGGGGCACCTGCATGACGTTGGCCAGCCCCAGCTCGGACTTGAGCCGGTCGCGCAGCTCGTCGTTGTAGCGCTGACGCAGCCGGGGCCGCTCGACGACGGGGGCGGCGCTCACAGCTCACCTCCGCACTTGCGGCAGATCCGGGTCTTCAGCCCCTGGTCGTCGATGCGCATGCCGATCCTCGTCGGGCCGCACTGGGGGCAGACGATGGCGACTGACGAGGCGTGCACCGGCATGTCCTTGTCGATGATGCCGCCCTGCATGGTGGCCCGGGTCGCCCGCTGGTGGCGCTTGGCCCGGTTGACGCCGTCGACGATGACCCGGTTGCTGTCGCGCAGCACCCTCATCACCGTGCCCTCGCGGCCCTTGTCCTTGCCGGACAGGACCCTCACCCGGTCACCCTTCCTGATGCGGATGTTGACGGGGCTCTTGACGCGCACTCAGATCACCTCCGGAGCCAGCGAGACGATCCGCATGAAGCGCTTGTCGCGCAGCTCGCGCCCGACCGGGCCGAAGATGCGGGTGCCCCGTGGTTGCATGGCGTCGTTGATGAGCACGGCGGCGTTCTCGTCGAAGCGGATGTAGCTGCCGTCGGCCCGGCGCTTCTCCTTCTTCGTCCGCACCACCACGCACTTCACGACATCACCCTTCTTCACCGCCGCCCCGGGGATGGCGTCCTTCACCGTGGCCACGAACACGTCGCCGATCGACGCGTAGCGTCGCTTCGAGCCCCCGAGGACCTTGATGCAGAGGACCTCGCGGGCCCCGGAGTTGTCCGCCACCCGTAGGCGCGACTCCTGCTGGATCACTTGGCCCGCTCCAGGATCTCCACGACCCGCCACCGCTTCAGCTTCGACAGCGGCCGGGTCTCGGTGACCCTCACCCGGTCGCCGACCTTCACGTCGTTGGCCTCGTCGTGGGCGTAGAGCCGCTTGGTCCGCTGCACGGTCTTGGCGTACCGGGGGTGGCGGACCCGCTCGATGACGGCCACCACGGCCGTCTTGTCCATGGCGGCCGACACCACGGTGCCCTCGCGCACCTTGCGGCGGTTGGGCCGGGCGGGGGTGGCGGCCGGGTTGGCGTCGGACATCACTGGGCCTCCCCTTCAGCGGCGGCCGGCGCCTCGCCGGCCCGGGCGGCGGCCTCGGCCTCGGCCTCGAGGGCCTCGGCGGCGGCGATCTCGCGCTCGCGCTGGACGGTCATGATGCGGGCCACCTCGCGCCGCACCTGGGGGATGCGGGCGGTGTTGTCGAGCTGGCCGGTCACCACCTGGAAGCGGAGGTTGAACAGCTCGTGGCGGGCCTCCACCAGCTTGATCTCCAGCTCGTCCTCGTCCATCTGGCGCAGCTCTTCGGTCTTCAGCGAAGCCATCAGACCTCCACCTCCTCGGAGCGCACCACGAAGCGGGCCCGGATGGGCAGCTTCTGGATGGCCCGGCTCATGGCGGCCCGGGCCAGCTCCTCGCTCACCCCGGCCAGCTCGAACATGATCCGGCCCGGCTTGACGACGGCCACCCAGTGCTCGGGGTTGCCCTTGCCCGATCCCATGCGGGTCTCGGCCGGCTTCTGGGTGACGGGCCGGTCGGGGAACACCCGGATCCAGACCTTGCCGCCCCGTCGGACGTGGCGGGTCATGGCGATTCGGGCCGCCTCGATCTGGCGGGCGGTGATCCATCCGGGCTCGAGGGCCTGGATGCCGTAGTCGCCGAAGCCGACGGTCGTGCCTCCCTTGGCCTGACCGGTCATGCGCCCCCGCTGCTGCTTGCGGTGCTTGACCTTGCGCGGCATCAACATGGCTCAGTCACTCTCCTTGCGGAAGTGGGGAGCCTCGTGGTGCTCGTCGCGCGTGCGGCGCTCGATCTCTTCCTCCTCGGCGAGCAGACGCTCGAGCTCGGGGTCGACCCCGGCCTCCAGCGGGCTGGGCGGGGTCTCCTCGACTCCACCGTCCGCCGTCACCTCACCCGGCTCGCCCTGTTCGGGGCGCCGGCGGCCGCCGCCGGCGGAGATCACCCGGCGGGGGCGGGCCTGGCCGGACGTCTCGCCCACGGCCATGGCCGCCTCGCGGCTGATCTTGTCCTCGGCGGAGGTGCGGTACGGGAGGATGTCGCCCTTGTAGATCCACACCTTCACGCCGATGCGGCCGAAGGTGGTGCGGGCCTCGCGGAAGCCGTAGTCGATGTCGGCCCGCAGGGTGTGCAGCGGCACCCGGCCCTCGCGGTAGGACTCGCGCCGGCTCATCTCGGACCCGCCGAGGCGGCCGGCGGTCTGCACCCGCACGCCCTGGGCGCCGGCCTTCTGCACCGTCTGGATGGCCCGCTTCATGGCCCGGCGGAAGCTGACTCGGCCGGCGAGCTGGTCGGCGATGCCCTGGGCGATGAGGGCGGCATCGAGCTCGGGCTGCTTGATCTCCTGGATGTTCAGCTGGACCTTGGGGTTCTTGGTGATCTTGGCCAGCTCGGTGCGCAGCCGGTCGGCCTCGGCCCCCCGCCGGCCGATGACGATGCCGGGGCGCGACGTGTGCACGTCGATGCGCAGCCGGTCGCGGGTCCGCTCGACCTCGATGCGGCTCACCGCCGCCCGCTCGAGCTGGGTCATCAGGTAGTGGCGGATCTTCCAGTCCTCGACCACGTAGTCCTGGTAGTCGCGGTCGGTGAACCAGCGCGACTTCCAGTCGGTGGTGACCCCGAGGCG
>JAJPHE010000025.1 GCA_021325435.1 Actinomycetota bacterium
AGCTCAGCGGCGGACCCTCCCGGGGGCCCTCAAGGGTGTACGAAAACCCCCAGAACCGGTGTACGGAATCGGCCAGAACCAGTGTACGAAAACCTCCGGAATCCGCACAGGTCGTCCCGGGCGTCGGTGAGCATGCGGACCACGTCGGGGAACTGCGGTGCCAGGGTGGTGGTGATCCGGCCGAACTGCTCGGCCACCGAGCCGGCGTCGGGCTGGGCGAAGATCGTGCGGATGGCGGCGGCCACCATCTCGGCGTTAGCCCGGGGCACCCGGGCCAGCACGTTTCTCATGAAGTGGACCCGGCAGCGCTGCCAAGCCGACCCGATCAGCACCGACGCGATGGCGGCCTTGAGGCCCAGGTGGTGGTCCGAGATCACTAGGCGGACCCCGGACAGGCCCCGGGAGCGCAGGGAGCGGAGGAACTCAGCCCAGAAGGCCTCGTCCTCGGAGTCGCCCACCGCGCAGCCGAGCACCTCACGGTCCCCGCCCATCGACACCCCGGTGGCCACCACCACCGCCCGGGACACAACCTGGCCGCCGACCCGGCCCTTGAGGTAGGTGGCGTCCAAGAACACATAGGGGAACTCCACATGGCCGAGCGGCCGGGATCTGAACGCCGCCATCTCAGCGTCCAGGGCGGCACAGATCCGCGACACCTCCGACTTGGAGATCCCCGAGGCCGCCCCCAGGGCGGCCACCAGGTCGTCGACCTTGCGGGTCGACACCCCGTGCACGTAGGCCTCCATCACCACGGCGAACAGGGCCCGATCGATCCGCCGCCGCCGCTCCAGGATCGAGGGGAAGAACGACCCCTTCCGGAGCTTCGGGATGTGCAGTTCCACGTCCCCGGCCTTGGTGGCTAGCAGCCGCTCCCGGGTGCCGTTGCGCCAGTTGGTGCGGCCCTCGGCCCGCTCGTAACGGTCGGCGCCGATCACCTCGGTCGCCTCGGCGTCGATCAGGGCCTGGAGCACCAACTCCACGCCCTTTCGGATCACATCGATATCCCCACCGGAGCGGATCGCCGCCAGCAGGTCAGTCACGTCAGACTTTGTCAGGGTCACCGGGTGCCTCCCAAGCTCGAACCTTGGACGGTTCAAGCCGAGGATCACCCGGTGGCCCACCCTCAGCGGTGGACCCCGGCTTCTACACCACTCGAAGGGACGTCAACCCTCCGGGCACGGTGGGCACCATCGCCGGCATTCTTGGGCGGCCTCCCTCGCTGCGACGCGGCATCATCGAGGGGTGGAGCCCGAGCGCCGCACCCTGGTGAAGCCGCGGCCCCGTCGCCGCTGGATCCGCTCGGTCCTCTCGGGCGTGGCGCTCGCCGCCGCCGGCGTCGCGCTGACCATGGCCATTCTGGCCTTCGGCCCGTATCTCGCCGCCCGCCATATCAGCGACCTGGCGACGTCATCGGCCTTCTGGGCCGCCGCCGTCCCTTCTTGTACTCCCAGGTGCCACCTTGACGCCGCCGCGGCTGTCCGCGTCAACGGCAAGCTCCACTGGGTCAGCCTCGGCGGACCCGACCAGGACCGCAGCTACTATCAGCCGGGGATCACGATCGTCTACGACGCCTCGGATCCGAGCCGGGCCATGGCGGCGGCGGACTACGACGCCGCCCGCAGCCCCGTACGACTGGTGATCTGGGGAGCGACCGCCGTGGCTGCCGCGGTGGTCGCCGCCATCGCCGCGCTGCGCTGCTGAGCCCCCGTGCTCACTACGCCGCCCGCCCAGCTGCGCATCACCTGCGTCGGCCCCGTCCCGCGTCATCATTGATCGGCGCTCGATGAGGTTCTCTTTGAGCTGAAGGAGGTGGGATAGCGGTGGCTTCACCAGTTGGGCGCCCCGACCACCCGGAGGCTCTGCCCCTTCATCTTCAAGTTGAGTACCTACACCTGGCGTTGCAGGAGAATGCCGTCGCCGAGGCTGTCCTCACCTTGGCGGCGGAGATGGCCCTACCAGGCTGGTACTTCGGCGCCGGCGGGGTAGCCCAAACCGTCTGGAACCTACGCCATGGATTCGAAGTGGCGGACGGGATCAAGGACTATGACTTGGTCTACTTCGACCCCGGCGATCTCAGCGCCGAGTCGGAGTGGCGGGTCGAGGAGGCGGTGGCCGCTGGCCTCTCGGAGTTCGACATCGTGGTGGATGTCCACAACGAAGCCAGGGTCCATCTGTGGTACGAGCAGCGGTTCGGGCGGGACCTGGATCCATACCAGTCAACGGAAGCGGCCATCGCCACCTGGCCCACCACCGCTTCGAGCGTCGGAGTCCGCCGGGACCACGACGGGTTGGTTGTCTGCGCCCCGTTCGGCCTGTCCGATCTTCTCGGGATGGTGGCACGGCCCAACAAGACCATCGCGACTCAGGACGTGTACGAGGAGAAGGTGTCCCGGTGGGCAACCCGATGGCCGAAGCTTCAGGTCATCCCATGGTGACACAGGAGCCGCGACGTATGTGCAGGTCCTGAATCCTGCGAGCGACCGAAGCGACGGGTGGCTGGACCGCGCACCTGGGAACGGGCGCGCCTACCACTCGACGCCGCTGCAGACGCAGAACTCGTTGTCGTCCGGATCGGACATCGTTACCCAACGTGCTGAGCCCATGGTTCGGAGACCGTCGTGGAGCCGGCGGGCGCCGAGCGCCTCGAGTCGTGAGACCTCGGCCTCGACATCGTCGCGGACTATGTCGACGTGCATCCGGTTCTTGCCGTTCTTGGCCTCCGAGACACGCTGAAGGATGAGAGGCGGATGGATCCCGTCGGGAGGAACGAGCACGACCAGGTCCTCGGCCGACAACAGTGACTTGTAGCCGAGAGCCGCCTGCCAAAACCCCTCCAGTCGCTGCGGCTCGGAGCAGTCGAGCACGACGTCCATGTTTGATCTGGCCATGCGGCTAGCGTGCCACGGGAAGGGCGGTTGTCGTCGGAGCGTCGCAGATGGGGCGGGAGATCAATCACCACGGGCTTGATCCGACGGCGATCATGGCCGTCGAGGCCTACGACGAAGCTGTGGCGCCCTCGTTCGCGTGCCCGTTTAGGGACACAATTGTGGGGCTCCTGGCGTGAGTGTGGGTCTTCTAGCCGTCCCGAGGGAAGGCCCGCTCGTGGGGTAGCACATGGGTGATCGGCCCGACGGTCAGCATGATCAGCGCGAT
>JAJPHE010000099.1 GCA_021325435.1 Actinomycetota bacterium
CTGGCCCGCCCGGTGGTGGGCATGGCGTCCACCCCCGACGGGGCCGGCTACTGGCTCGTCGCCTCCGACGGCGGCATCTTCACCTACGGCGACGCCCACTTCTACGGATCCGCCGGCGCCTTCCACCTCAACGCCCCCATCGTGCGCATGGCCGCCACCCCCGACGGGGCCGGCTACTGGCTCGTCGCCTCCGACGGCGGCATCTTCACCTACGGCGACGCCCACTTCTACGGATCCGCCGGCGCCCTCCACCTCAACGCCCCCATCGTCGGCATGGCCGCCACCCCCGACGGGGCCGGCTACTGGCTCGTCGCTTCCGACGGCGGCATCTTCACCTACGGCGACGCCCACTTCTACGGATCCGGCGGCGGGCTCCGCCTCGCCGCGCCCGTCGTGTCGCTGACGACGACGCCGGACGGTGGCGGCTACCGGATGGCGGCCGCCGACGGCGGCGTGTTCGACTTCGGGGACGCGGCCTACGAAGGGTCCGCCCTCGGCTACGCCCCAGCGGCGCCCATCGTGGCGCTCGGATAAACGTCGGCGTCGGCCCCGTCCCCCGCCTCACCGGGGGCGGCGATCACCTCGGCACCAGCCCCGGCGACGGTGAGCTCGCTGCGCAGTTGGCGCATCAGGTCCTCGGCGACCTCGAGGCGGCCGGCGAGGTCGGCGATGACCGCATCGACGCGGGCCCGACCGTCCATCGCCGCCCGTAGCGCGTCATCGGCCTCGGCCCGCAGCCGCTCCGCCTCGGCCTGTGCCTCGCGCCGGATCCGGTCCGCCTCCTCCGCGGCCTCACCGAGGGTCCGTTCGGCGGCGTGGCGGGCTTCCTCGGTGGTGGCGTCCGCCGCGTCACGCGCCGAGCGCAAGATGTTGGCGACCTCAGTGCCGAGCCGGTCGTAGCTGTCGCGCTCGACCGCTGACGCCCGCTCGGAGGCCTGCTCGAGCTCGCCGGTCAGGCGCCGCAGGTCGGCGGCGACGGCGCGCAGGAAGGCGTCGACCTCCTCCCGGTCGTAGCCCCGGACCGCCGGCATGAACTGCTTGTGCTCGATCTCCTCGGGTGTGATGGTCATGCGCTCGCTCCGGTTTCTACGGGCCCGGGCAGGCCGACGCGGCCCACGGGTCGGACCACTGCTTGCTGAGGGTGAGGTTGCTGAGCCCCGGCTGGCTGTCGCTCTGCAGGGTGACGCTGGCGCTGAAGTTCGCCGTAGCCCCCGGCGCCACCTGCGTCGAGCTCGGGCTCAGCGCGAGCCGGTAGGTCGAGCTCGAGCCGTCCGGCTCGTAGCTGATCGACGCCGTCACCGAGCTGACGGTCATGGTGGCGTTGGACCCGTTGTGGAGCTGGGCGGTGACCTTCACATCCCAGTGGTTGTGGTCCGACTGGGTGGCCGCCAGGCTGCCGCTCCAGCTCGCACCTCCCTGGGGGCAGGAGCGGGGGGCGGCCGTGGTGGTGGGCGCGGTCGGTGGTGTCGAGGGCGGCGCCGGGGCGGGGCGAGGGGCCTGCGGGCCGGCTGCGGGGGCCGGCCCCTTCGGCTGCTGGGGCGTTTGCGGCGACGCTGCCGGGGTCGAGCTGGCCGACACCGGTACCGCCGGTGCCGCGGCCGGGGTGGGGTTGGGCGCTGGTGCTGACGGCGTAACCGGTGACGGTGCAGCCGCGGCGGTTGACGACGCCGAAGCCACAGGCGCGCCGGGCGCCAGACTTGCCCCCAACCCGGCACGGTCCCCGTGGTCCACTGCTGCGGCCAGGTCGCGATGAGAGCCGGCGCTGGCCATCGTCGCCGACCAGGCACCCAGCCGCTCGGCGCCGGCGGGCAGGATCAGAGCGGCGGCCAGCACCAGGGCCGACCGTCGGGCCAGCCGGTGCCGGCGACGGCGGGGGGCGGACGCCGCCATCAGGGACCGCTCAGAACGCAGCGCCGGCTCGGGCGTCAGCGGCTCGGGCGTCAACGGCTCGGACGGCCGGGCCGGCTCCGGGTCGAGGGTGATGACCCGGGCGTCCCCCGCGGGGGCGGTGAGGTCCACCACCGCGCCGGCTGTCGCGGCTGGCAGTGCACCGTCGGCGGTGCGCCCCGTCTTGGCCCAGCCGGACCGGCGCCTGATGGTGCGCCAGACCGCGATCCAACCGGCGGCGAACCACATGTAGCCGTAGATGGTGTAGGCGTGGGCTTGCAGCAGGGCCCGGGGCAGGCTGACCTCGCTGTCGCGCAGCCAGTAGCTGAAGCCGTAGAGGGGAGCGAGCCCGAACGACAGGACGTAGGCGATGACGGCGGCGAACAGCGTCGACGGGCCGAGACGGATGCCTCCCGCTCCGCTCAGCAGGGCGGCGGCGATCGAGATGCCGGTGATCGGCAACAGCAGCGACGTGAGCAGGACCAAAGCGGGGCTGAGGAGGCTCTGCACCAGGTCGAAGCGCGATCGGGCGTCGAGGTCCGACAGGAGCACCAGGGGAATGCGCTGCCAGCACTGCAGGTGCCCCTGGAACCAGCGGGCCCGCTGGCGGATCAGGGCCCAGGGTCGGGTCACCGCCTGTTGGCTGACGTGGGCCGTCGGGCAGAAGGAGTTGCGCCATCCGGCGACGAGGAGCCGCACCCCGAGATCGAGGTCCTCGGTGAGGCAACGGGTCCACGGAGCCTCGCCCAGGCTCTCGAGAGCGGCCAGCCGGGTGAATTGCCCGTTTCCTCCGAGGCCCACGCTGCCCAGGCGCTGGCGGGCCCGTTGGTAGATCTCGGTGAACGTGACGAACTCGAGGTCCTGCATCCGGGTGAGCAGCGACTGGTCGGCGTTGTACATGCGCACGCCGATCTGCACGGCCCCGACAGACGGGTCGCGGAAGTAGGGGGCGACTTCGAACAGCGTGCTCGGCTCCAAGCGGCCGTCGGCGTCGACCACGGCGACGACGACATCTTCCGGGCGCCGACCCTCGAGGAGGGTGGACGACCGCAGGTAGCGGTAAGCGGCGTTCAGCGCCTCACCCTTGCCCTGGCGGGCGTTGGGTTTCTCGCGCCGCAGCAGCCAGACCCGGTCGCCCAAGTAGCCGCGGACCACCTCGGAGGTGGCGTCGTCGGAGCCGTCGTCGACGACCAGCACGGCGAAGTTGCGGGCCGGCATGGACAGCAGCCGCTCGAGGCTGCGGGCGATCACCAGCTCCTCGTTGAGGCAGGGCACGAGGAAGACGAAGAACAGATCCGGCGGGGCCGGCATCAACGGACGCCTCCGACGCCGCGACAGCGCGAACAGAGCGGCGACATAGGAGATCGAGTACAGAATGACGAACGGTACGAGCGTCGTGACGGCCGAAATCGCCCATCCGTGCAGTGTCATGGTCGTCCTGGGTACGCGGCCGGAAGCGGTGAAACTCGCTCCGATAATTCTCGGCCTACGGGACTCATCCCTCTTTGAGCCCTGCGTCGTTGTCACCGGTCAGCACCGCGAGATGCTCGATCAGGTGCTCGAGGTCTTCGACATCCGCTCCGACGTCGACCTCGACCTCATCCAGCCCGGCCAGACCTTGACCGACGTAACCGTGCGCGCCCTTTCGCGGCTTTCGCCGGTTATCGCCGAACGTCATCCGGAAGCGGTCGTGGTGCAGGGCGACACCACCACCACCTTCGCCGGAGCCCTGGCCGCCTTCTACCACCAGGTGCCGGTGGCCCACGTGGAGGCGGGGTTGCGGACCGACAACCCGTATTCGCCCTATCCCGAGGAGATCAACCGCCGCCTCACCACCCAGCTCGCGACCCTCCACCTGGCGCCCACGCCGACCGCCAGGGGGAACCTGCTGCGCGACGGGGTCGACGCCCAGCGGGTGATCGTCACCGGCAACAGCGTCATCGACGCCCTCCGCTGGGCGGTCGACGCCGGCCTGCCCTACGGGGACCCCGCCCTCGACGGCCTGGACGACGACCCCCGTCGGGTGCTGCTGGTGACCGCCCACCGCCGCGAGTCCTGGGGCCGGCCGATGCAGGAGGTGGGACGGGCCCTGGCCGACCTGGCCGCGTCGGAGCCCGACCTGCTCGTCGTCTTCCCGATCCACCGCAACCCGGTGGTCCGCGAGGCGGTGATGCCGCACCTCGCCGGCCACGCCAACGTCGTCGTCACCGAGCCCCTCCCGTACGGGGGGTTCGCCCGGCTCATCGCCCGCTCCCATCTGATCCTGACCGACAGCGGCGGCATCCAGGAGGAGGGGCCCAGCCTGGGCAAGCCGGTGCTCGTCATGCGCGACACGACCGAGCGTCCCGAGGCGGTGGAGGCCGGCACCGCCGCCCTCGTCGGCATCGACCGGGCCGCCATCCGGGGCGCGGTGCGGCGCCTCCTGCACGACCGGGGCGCGTACGAGGCCATGGCCAACGCCGTCAACCCCTACGGCGACGGGAGGGCCGCCGAGCGGACGGTGGCCGCCTTGGCCCACCTCCTCGCCGGGGCCGAGCGGCCCGAGGAGTTCAAACCGGAGCCGTCCGGCGTGACCCCCCTACCGGCGGCCAACGGGGGTTAGGAAGCGGAGCTCACCTGCACGTTGTCGAAGTGCACGGTGGAGTCCTCGGAGTACAGGCCGATGACGCCCTTCAGGTAGGGATTCTGGGTGTCGGTGTAGGTGGCGAGCTGGGTTCCGTTGGCCCACACCGTGATGGCGTTGGACACCTGCTTGATCTCGACCTTGTTCCACTGACCGACCGGGTAGGTGGGCGACGAGCCGGTGGCGAGGAACTGCTGGTTCTGCGCCCCCGAAGAGTCCAGGTACTCCTTGCCGAGCTCCCAGCCGTTGGGCTTGAGGATCAGGTAGTAGAAGTGGTTGTCGTCGGTGTAGTGCCACTGCACCCAACCAACCTCCCACGGGTTGGGGGCCGGCTGGCGGAGCTGGGCCACCGTCCGGACCTGGACCTTCAGGTCCATGTCGCCGAAGGACGGGACGCTGGTGACCAGCCCGGCGTGGGTGGTCGAGGCCGTAGTCGAGACGGCCGGGGACAAGCTCAAGACATTGGTGCCGTCGAGGGCGATGCCGTTCTGCCCGTAGCCGTTGTAGACCGAAGTCCAGTTGCCGTGGACGCTGCCGTCGAGCCAGCCAGTGCCGAGCGGCAGCGACTCGAAGCCGTCGGAGAACAGGACCGTACCGCTGCTTGTCGAGGTGCCTCCCGAGGTGGTGCCGCCGGACGTCGTGCCGCCCGAGGTGGTGCCACCGCCCGACTTCCACTTGGGCGCGGCGAAGGCATGCGCCCCGGGGATCAGGTTGGCCACCAGCCCGGCGAACCCCACCGCCGCGCCCATCATCAGCTTTGCCCGGATCACGCCCGCTCCCTGTCTCGACCTTCCAGGGACGGTGTCGGCCGACCACCAGGCGCGCGAAAGGAACTCGGCGGGTCATTTTCCGTGAAGGTCCCGGACTAGTCCGGAGGACGCCAAAGCGCCCGGGCCACCGGCGGCGGGAGGGCCGGCGCCCTGCCGCTCCTACCGGGAGGCGGGGCGGGCGACCCGGCGCATCACCATGCCGGCGACGATGAGGCAGATGGCGACCATGAGATAGAGCCCGAAGGCGAAGCCGGTGAACGGCAGGGCCGCTCCGGCGACATGGGACACCGTGGCACCGAGGGTGTGGGGGGCGGCCGTCGACCCGGCCTGACGGGCCACCGCCGCGCCCAGGACCGAGGCCCCCAAGGTGGTTCCTACCGCCGGCTGGTACATCAGGTTCCCCTCGCAACTAGTCCGAATTGGCCATCTGTTGTTTAGTTCTCTCTCACCCTGTCCGTTTCCTGCCCTCTTGGTCAGAAGCGCAGGAAGAGCGGGTCTGGGGCGGAGCGGTGGGAGTGAAGGCCCGGCGGCGGTGGGCGCCGTGACCCCGGTTAGAGCCCCGACGGGCTGACGAAGGTGTAGCCCAGTCCCTGGATGCCCGAGACGATCTGGGAGAGGGGGCCGGTGCCGAAGTTGGGGTCGTAGAAGAAGCTGGCGAAGCCGTCGCGCACGGCCAGGTTGAGCTGGGCCTCGTGGATGAGGTCGGAGGGCATCACCGGCGGGTTGTTGTTCACCCACGTCGGCTGGTACTCGCCCAGGTTCTCGGGGATCACCTTCGAGCCGTAGACGTCCTTCACCACATACGGGAAGTACTGGCCGACCTCATGGGTGTAGTCGATCGGGCTGCCGCTCAGGAGTCCGCCGAAGTAGACGGCCCGGTCGTAGCGGGCGGAGAACATCGGGGCGAAGGCCTGGTAGTCGGCCACCGAGGCGGCGTAGTGCGGCACCACCAGGATCTTCGGTTGGGGGAGCCCCACCTGGCTGAACTCCTGGTACCCGCTCTGGATCCGCCCGACGGCCCAGGTGCCCGAGTCACCGGGAACGGGTCCTTCCTCGATCACGTAGTCGGTGTTGGGGCACGGATCGTCGTAGCTGGACGCCGGCACGGTGGGCGAGCACTGGGCCCGGTAGAACTCGAAGTCGTCCCCGCTGGCCCCGTCGTAGGGGTTGGCCGACTGGCTCGGGTTCTGCGGGTTGGTCCACTGGTGGGTGTAGCCCTCCATGTTGACCGTCTCGCCGTTCTTGATCAGCGACTTCAGGAGCGACACCAGCTTGGGGTTCTGGGACAAGTGGATGCTCCGGGGGACGCCGTTGGTGTAGTAGCCCTCCGGATCGGTGTAGTAGGGGATCACGTTCACGCTGAACGGGATGTTGTTGCTCCTGAGCCAGTCGGTGACCTGCTGGAGGGTGGAGGCGCTGGTCAGCGGGCTCACGTCCTCGAGGCGGACCATGGCCCGGTGGCTGGTGGCGGTCGAGGGGGCCAGGGCGTCGAAGAGCAGGTCGTCGAAGGCCAGCTGCCGGTCGGTGCCGCTGGTGTAGGCGAACGGGTCCTCACCGAGGTAGGTGAGGTTGCGAGACCGGATCGCCCACGGGAAGTCGGTGGCCGGGCTGGTCGAGCTGTCAACGGCGGTGGCGAGGACCGTCACCGCCGACGGGTTGGTGATGTCGGGGTCGATGATGCAGGACCCGCAGCTGTTCGAGGCGTTGTTGCTGGCGTTGCGGGTGAGCGCCTGGCCCTTGTAGTCCACCTCGTCGACCGTGCCCTGCTCGTAGAAGGAGGACCCGGGATCCCACCCGTAGGTCGAGGCGAACGAGGCGTCGTCCTGGGACAGCGACCAGAGGTTCACCCCGGCCCAGATCACCGGCTTGGTGGTCGAGGTGACGTCGGTGACGAAGCTTTGGGGGACAGGCTCACCGTAGGTCGAGGCCACGTAGACCACCGCCGTGTAGCTGTTGAGCTGCCCGGCCGTGTAGTCGACGACAGGCTCCGCCTTGTAGGAGCCGAAGTGGCCGGCCAGGTTGGCGACCTGAATGGCGTCGAGTTCCCCGAGCCAGCCCCAGGTGCCCGTGGTGTCGTACACGATCAGGGTCGAGGCACCGGTGGTCGAGCCGGACCCGCCGGATCCGCCCGACCCGCCTCCCCCCTTGGCCGCCGAGGCGGCCGCCGGGAACAGCACCAAAGCGCCGGCACAGGCGGCGGCGGCCACCGTCGCCCCCACCCCGCGCAGGCCTAGGGCCCGACGACGTCGCACCCACTGTTCGACCATCCCCAGCTCCTCCAGCACACGGTCGTCCCAGACCGGCGGCCGCGAGTCGACTCCGCCGACCCAGAAGGGTTAGACGTCGCGAACCGGTATTCCTGCCCGGTTCCCCCGGGGCAAGCCTGAAGCTGGGACGCCTCCAGCGCTGCGCCGGTAGCCGTACACGGTTAGCGCCGGCATGGTCACGGGCGGTGAGATGGCCGGTCCAGACCGGACATTCGTCCCGCGGCCAGCCCAGATAAGTGACCTAATCCCCTGAACCCCGATCACGGCCGAAAGCCACGATCGAACGGTCACCCTCCCCCGGGTGGCGGGGAGGCGACAATGTCCGTCCGAGGCACGTTCCGAAAAGCCCTGTCGATCACCGGAGCCGCGGCCTTGGCCGGTGGCCTATTGCTGACGGTTGCGGGCACCGCCGGCGCCACGACCACGTACCCGGAGGCGTTCACCGGCGCCGGCATCACAGTGACCGGCCTCACTCCGGCGTGCGCCCAGGCGATCGCCGCCACTCCCGGCAGCGACCCGGCCGAGAAGGTCATCAACACGTCAGCCGCAAACAGCTACGCCCCCGGTGGAACGGTCAACTACACCTACACGGACAACGGGCGGGCGGGGTCGACCTTCGAGGTCCAAGACTGCCTCGTGGTGTACCCGTCCGACTTCTTCTCCAGTGGGGACTTCAGCGCGAACGGCGTACTGACCGGCGACTACACCAAGCACGACCTGACCAGCACCGGCACCGAGGTCGACGGGGCCACGCTGTCCGGCGCCGTGGCTGCGAACCAGCTCGTCAACTACGCGTGGACGGTCCCGTCGTCGGTCACCGCCGGGTCCTGGGTGTGCAACTTCGCCCGCGACGTCGGCAACAACCACGCGGGCGACGGCAACCGCAAGGTGTCGCCCGTGTGCTTCCAGGTGCCCACTCCCCCCCTCCCGGGCCAGGTGACGATCAACAAGGTCTCCGATCCGGCGGGCCAGTCGTTCGGCTTCAGCTGGAGCATGACCGGTGGAGCCACGGCATCGGGCACCTTCGCCATCATCGGAGGCGCCCCCTCCAGCCCCGGCACCGAGATCATCCCTGTTCCGAGTGACGCCACCTTCCCGGTGACCGTGACAGTGCAGGAGGACGCCCCCACGGGCGGCTGGGTGCAGGGCACAGCCGTCTGCACCGTCTCCGGAGGTGTCGAGACCCCGTCCACTGCGACCACCGCAACGGGTGTGGGCAGCTTCTCCCTCTACGCCGGGCAGAGCGCCAGCTGCACGTTCACCAACACCCTGCCGCCCAGCCGGTCGATCACCGTGGTGAAGCAGTCCAACGTCAACGGCGACTTCGGGTTCCAGTTCTCGCGCACCGGTGAGGACAGCCCGAGCCCGACGGACTTCACGCTCACGGTGCCCGGTGGCAGCAACAACCTCGACCAGAGGACGTTCACCGATCTCGGGAACGGCCAGTACCAGGTGACCGAAGACTCACCCGGTGCCAACTGGTCCCAGACCGCCTCCTGCCAGCTCACCGGTGGCGCCGAGGCGAACGCCCAACCGAGCAGCGGAGACAACGGCGCCTCGGCGCTCGTCTTCCTGGGTACCAACAACGCCAGCGCCATCTGCACCTTCGTGAACACCTACTCGGCACCGTTCACGCCTGTCATCCCGACCTACGCGATCACCATCAGCAAGACCGGGCCGGCGCTGGCCCACGTGGGTGACCTGGTCACCTACAACATGGCGGTGAGGGCCACGACCAACTACGGGCTGACCAACGTCAAGGTCACCGACCCGGAGTGCGTCACCGGGCCCACACTGGTCTCCAAGGTGGGGGGCGACCAGGACAACATCCTCGCCCCGAACGAGACCTGGAACTACACGTGCACCCGGACCGTGCTGCCGACGGACTCGAACCCGTTCCTCAACACGGCCACCGCCACCTCTGACCAGGCCACGGCGAGCGCCACCCACCTGCTCGGGATCATCCATCCCTCCGTCACCGTGACCAAGACGGCCAATCCGACGTCGGGAACCCCCGGCACAAGTGTCGTCTACACCTACACGGTGACCAACACCGGGGACACGACCCTGCTCAACATCACGGTGAGCGACGACCACCTCGGTTCGATCGGGACGGCGGCATCGCTCGACCCGGGGGCGTCGATCACCTTCACCAAGACCTTCACCCTCGGCTCGTCGAGCGTCACCAACACCGTCGTCGCCCAGGGCGCTGACGTGCTCGGCCAGCAGGTGAGCGCCACGGCTCAGGCCACCGTGACGGCGGTGTCCGGCGCGGTGATCGTCAACCCGACCACCACCACCCCCGCCCCTACCACCACCACGTCAGTTCCCCCGGCTCCGCCGGCGGCCACGCCCGTCAAGACGCTCCCCTTCACCGGGGCGGCTAACGCGGTCCGTGACCTGGCCGGTGGCTCGGCCCTGATGGTCGGCGGCTCCCTGCTCCTCTGGGCAGGTCGGCGTCGGCGTTCGGCCGATAAGGAGGCATGAAGCACGGTCATCTAAACGGCCAAGAAGCAGGAACACGGGGCCCCGGCGATGCCGGGGCCCCGTGGCGCGGGCATCCTTCACCGATGCCACGACTACGCCAGGTTCCCCGCGCCGACGCCGCCCCCTCCGTGCTGCCGCTCTACGACCTGATCTTCGGCGGGCGCGACCCGGTCGCCGATCCGGGCACGGCCACCGGCTCGCCCGGTGACTGGTGGACGGTCTTCGCCGTCGTGCCCGACGTGTTCGACCACGCCGTCGCCGGATTCGCCCTCTACCGCAGCGGCCGCCGGTTGCTCGACCCCCGACTGCGCGAGCTGGCCATGACCCGCACCGGGTACGCCCGGGCCAGCCGCTTCGTCTTCTCCCAGCACTGCAAGTCCTGTCGCGAGGTCGGCATCCCCGAGGACAAGATCGCCGCCATCCCCTCGTGGGCGACGGCCGGCTGCTTCGACGAGGCCGAGCGGGCGGTCCTCGCCTACACCGACGACCTGGTCCTTGGCGGCGGGCGGGTGAGCGACGGCACCTTCGACGCCCTCCGCCGGCACCTGTCGGAGGAGCAGATCCTCGAGCTCACCTACATCACCGCCATGTACGACATGCACGCGGTGATCAGCCGGGCACTCCGGCTCGAGTTCGACGACGTCGACGAGCCGATCACCGAGGTGCCCGGGCCGGCGGGGCCGAGCGGAACGCCGGCGGGGGCGACACCGGGCTTCGAGACCGCCTGAGACCCGGGGCGCATAGCCCCTGCCCCGCCACCGCCACCGCCACCGCCACAGACGACGGCCGCCCGACGAGGCCGAGCGTCTGGGTGAGTGGGGCTAGCTGGAATCGAACCAGCGACCTCAGCATTATCAGTGCTGCTCTTGAGCCCGTTACCGCCTAACGACGCCGCGTTCTTGCAGGTCAGACGGAGTTCGCGATCTTCGGCGACCGCCGACGATTGGCGGCGTCCGCGGGATGAACGCGGGACGGAGGTCGGTGAAATGGAGTCGATCCGACTATCACCCTTGGCCAACACTCAGCGGATACCAGCTTGGGAAGCTGATGGAAGCGTACGGTCGTGAACGGTGCCGGCGCGTCGCGGCTGGTCAGAGCGTCTCTGCGGCCGTGCGTGGACTAACTCGAACGGCGTCCGCGCGATGGAGACTCCCGCCTTGTATTTGAGCGCGGCGTGAGGCGACGATCACCCCGGCTGCTCGGGGAGCTGGATGGCCCAGATATCCCACACGTGTTGCGCGATGTCGTCGGCAGACTCGGGATGCGCCTTGGCGACTTCCGCGGCGAGCTGTTCAGGATCCCTTGACTTCTTCCATCGCTTTCTCCAGTCCCCCCACTCGCCCTCGGGTACGTCGCCAGCGACCATGATTGATTCGAAGTAACCCCAGGGGGTCGATGCCGAAGTCGGGATCGTTGAAGACCGGTTCCGGAAAGTCTGGATCACCCTCATATTCAGGGCCGCCCGCAATATCCAGGAGTGGCCCGAAGTCATCCTCCTCTACCTCCTCTCTGGGAGGCTCACGGTCATTCGGCCCATCGTTCGTCACCCGGCCACTATGCCATCGTCCTCGGGTCGCAGAGTCGGCTCGGACGATCGCCCGCCAGCATCGAAGTACACGAAAGACACCCCGTCGGGGGCAACGCAGGAGGTCTCAGGCTCGTGCCATCATCGAATGGATGACCTTCCTCGAGACCGCGGCTCGCCCCAGTGAAGCTGGTTGACGGTCGACTCCGGATCGCAGCGAGCGATGAGGCCAACTTTGCTGCGTGTCGCCATCTGACATGCCTTGAGTTAGCGCACGCTCGAGGGGACGTCGCAGCGCCGAAGGAGTTTGATCTCAGGTTTCAGGACCTGGTGGAGCGCGGGGAACGCCACGAGGCGGAGATACTCGACGGCTTCCTCGGCCAAGGGTGGAACGTCGTCGCCATCTCGACCGATTTTCATGAGTCGGTCGACGCTTACGAACAGACCGTCGCGGCGCTGGCCAGTCGGGTCGATGTTGTCTACCAGGGTGTGCTGATCCAAGGAGGCGGCTCTTCAGCTCCGTCCCTGTTGGGGCGACCGGATTTCCTCGTGCGCGCCGATCTGATTCCCGCGCCCGATGGCGATCCGAGGCCGGACGGCGCCACGTACGAAGTCGTTGATGCCAAGCTCGCTCGCAGTGTCAAGGCCCGTGCGGTATTGCAGGCCACTTTCTACAGCGCCCTTCTGGCCAACGTCCAAGGTGACCCGCCTCGTTGGATGCACCTAGCGCTGGGACAGGGGGAACTCTCCTCAATGAAGGTGTCGGAGTTCGCCGCGTATGAGCGCCATATGCGAGAGCGCCTTGTGAACTTCGCCGCCGTCGACCACGGCCTCTACCCATTCACCGACCCTTACCCCGATCCGGTAGAGCATTGCGCGATCTGTCGCTGGAGTCCTGTCTGCTCAGCCAGGCGTCGTGACGACGACGACTTGTCTCTGGTGGCTGGGATCACCCGCCGCCAGCGCCAAGAGCTCAAGACAGCTGGCATCGTCACCCGCCGTGGCCTCGCCTCCTGCACGCCTGCACCTGAGCTTCCCCGAGTCGGCATTGAATCACTCGCCCGAGTGCAACAGCAGGCGCAGCTCCAAGTTCGCAGTGAGGACGAGGGACGCGTGGTGTACGAGCTGCTCGACCCGGAGTTGGCCGATGATGGAACGATCCTCCCGAACCGGGGCCTATGCGGGCTTCCTGAGCCAGCGGACGGCGACTTGTTCTTCGACATCGAAGGGTCTCGCTACTACAGCGAAGACGGCAAGGAGTTCGGGCTGCAATATCTGTTTGGCATCGTAGACACCGCTGAGCGGGATGCAGCTGGCCGACCGCGCTATAGACCGTTCTGGGCGTTTGACCGGGCCGACGAGAAGAGGGCCTTCGAAATGGTCATCGACTTCATTACCGAACGAAGGCGTACCCATCGGGCCTGCCACGTCTACCACTACAACCACTACGAGCCGACTTCGATGGACCACCTGAGCGAACTGCACGAGACCCGAACAGAGGCTCTGGGGCGGCTGATGGGGCGTTACGCGACAAGAGAGGACGAGGTCGACGAACTGTTTCGGCAAGGCGCCTTCGTCGACATCTACAAGGTTGTCCGGCAAGGGATGAGGGTCGGCGTAGAGAGTTATTCGATCAAGCGGCTAGAGCCGTTGTGTGGATACCAGCGCGAGGTCGACCTTGACGAGGCGACACGGCATCTCGTCGCGTTCGAGGCGACACTTGAGGGCGGCGATGCGTCTGGTAACTCCGACGCTCAGGCTGTCATCGCTGGATACAACGAGGATGACTGCAGGGCGACGTTGTTCCTCAGAGACTGGTTGGAGGAGCGCCGCAACGAGTTGGCTGAGCGTCTCGGTGAGGCGCTGCCTCGCCCTGTGCCGCCGAAGGAGACCGCGAGCAACGAGGATCCCGAAGTTGAGCGCGTAAAGCAAGACCTTCTCGCAAGCGTTCCGGAAGAGGCCGAACGACGGGATCGTGACCAGAAGGCAAAGGCGTTGCTTGCGGATTTGCTCGGCTGGCATCGACGAGAGAACAAGCCAGCCTGGTGGCGCTACTTCCACGTGAGGACCCTGAGCGATGCCGACCTGCTAGGCGAGCCTGACGCCATCGCGGGCCTCGAAGGCGGCGAGATCGTAAATGAGGTCAAGCGGTCAGTGGTGCGCCGCTTCAACTTCCCTCCCCAAGAGCATCGCTTTTCCAAGGGAGAGCCTGCATTCGACCCGATCACGGAGACATGCTGGACGGTTTGGGCGGTCGACGACGAGCATGGTGTCATCGATCTCAAGATTGGCAAGACCAATACTGGCCCTCTCCCGTCTGCTCTGGTCGAGGGCGCTCCAATCGACACCAAGGGCCTCGCAGCAGCGCTGCTGCGTTTCGCTGAACGAGTGGCAACAGGAGGGTTGCGAAGCGTCGATCCGGCTACGGCTATCCTGACGAGAAGCGAGCCGAATGGTATCGGGGTTGGACCGGGTTCGCTTCGGACCGCCGACGAGAGCGCGTCGGACGCGGCCGTACGGCTCGGCCTCGCGCTTGAAGGTTCATACCTGGCCATCCAGGGCCCACCGGGTACTGGCAAGACTTATACCGCCGCACGTCAGATTCTCGCCTTGGCTAGGGCAAGGCAAAAGATCGGAATCACTGGCCCATCGCACGCCGTCATCCACAACCTGATCGACGCTGTTGTCAAACTCGCCGACACCCATGGCGAGGAACTCAGGATCGGGCAGCGGGCCGACGACGACAATCCCTTTCTCCACCGCCGCGCGGAGAGAATGAACTACGGGCAACTGGAATCAGCCCTGCAGAATGGAACCCTGGACATTGCTGCCGGCACCATATTTATGTGGAGTAGAACAGAGTTCGCAGGGGCGACTGACACATTGTTCGTCGACGAAGCGGGTCAACTCTCACTAGCAAACGTCTTGGCGATTACCGCCGCTGGACGCAACTTGGTGTTGCTCGGCGATCCTCAGCAGCTCGCACAACCCAGCCAAGCCGCTCACCCCCCAGGCGCCGGCGCGTCCGCCTTGGAGCACCTGCTCGGCGACCGGGCAACCATTCCAGCGAATCTCGGATTGTTTATGGACGTCACCTGGCGCATGCACCCTAACCTCTGCTCCTACACCTCTGAGGTTTTCTACGACGGGCGGCTGCGCTGGGCGAACGGACTCGAGAACCAAGCTGTTCTCGGCATCGGCGTCATAATCGGCTCGGGAATTCGGATCGTCGAGATCGATCATGTAGGGAACAGCAATTACTCGCCAGAAGAGGCTCAAGCAGTCTCGAGTATCGTCCAGCGCCTTCTCGGCGAGAACTGGTGCGACTCGGATTGCGTCAGCCAGCGGCTGAGACAGCAGGACATCCTTGTGGTGACCCCCTACAACGCCCAGATAAGGTATATCGAGGACGCTCTCGAGGACAGCGGGATCACCGACGTGCAGGTGGGGACCGTGGACAAGTTCCAAGGTCGCCAAGCTCCGGTGGTCATCTATTCCATGGCCAGTTCGTCGGCCGAACTTGCTCCCCGGGGCCTGGAGTTTCTCTATGACCCCCACCGGCTCAACGTCGCGACCTCCCGTGCTCGCGCGATGGCGATCATTATTGCCAGTCCCGAGATTCCAAAGCCGTGGTGCCGCACGCCTCGGCAGATGCAGCTGGTCAACGCCGCATGTCGGGCGTGGGAGGTGAGCCGGGGCTGATCCTTCTCAGTCTGTAATACAGCGTCTACCCAATGCTTCTCCTTCCGAGCATCTCCATGCGCGAGTCCGTGCACAACGGTAGCGGGATAGAGTCGCGAATCCGCTCCAACGCTGCCGACTCGGTCGCGACAACATCGCGTCTTCGGAGGCCCAGCATCCGCCCGACCTCGGTACTCGTGCATGGCTCGGATCCTTCGAGACCATACATAAGAGCAATGACCGTACTCTCTAGGTCCGAGAGGCCCGCGATCACGCCTCGGACAAGACCTCGCTGCTCAAGGTTCACTACGTGATCGAGCGGGTCGATAGCGCCTTCATCTGCAACAATGTCCACGAGCGACGAGTCAGAATCTGCTGCCAATCCTGCGTCTAACGACGTGACCCTTACGAGGCTCCGGGCTTGGGTCACCTCGCGCTGGGATAAACCAGACTCAGCGGCGATGTCATCGTCAGTCGGTCGTCGTTGACCAGCGGACGCCAAGCGCTCCGTCGCCGCCTGAACCTTCTCGATGTTGGAATGAACCTTCTTTGGGATCCTAATAGAAGTGCGCGTCTCAGCCCAGCAGATGGCCATATAGGCCGCGATCCATGAATCAGCGTACGTACTGAAGCGAAAGCCTTTTCGGCCGTCGAATCTCTCGGCGGCGCGGATCAACGCCAGGCTGCCTTCTTGGACGAGATCAAGAAGGTCCACGCCGCTACCCGCAAAGCGCCGCGCGTGCTTCATCACGAGGCGTAGATTGGTTTGAACCAGCTCGTTTCGCGCCGTAGTTCCGGTGGCTACACACCGTCGAAGACCGGCTCCCTTCTCGCCAGCGTTGAGACGCTGCCGTGCGTCGGCTCCGGCTCGAACCTGCGCTGAAAGCAGCCGCTCCTCCGCTGAAGTCAATAGTCGGTGACGGCCCGCTTTGGAGGCGAAGTAGTCGAACGACGTGTAATCACCGGTATCGACAACGGACATCTCGACTACCTGAGTGGGGTGAAGAAAGATGGCCGCTTCAGCCACGGCACTGCATCCGGATCGAACAACGGGGACGGAGTGACCGCCTCCGCGCCGGCAATAGCCGCTTCCAAGTCTGATTTTACGTCGCGATCGAGCGGACGCTGGCAGGCTTGTTCCAACTCCCACACCGCCGCGGACCGAGCATGAAACCCGTCAAGTGTGGTTGGATGTGGTCTGGAGCGGAGCGTCAAGATATCTTCATAGATGCTCTCACCGAAGCGCGTGGTGAACCTACGCTCCTGCCAGCGTTCGACGACGAACATGCCGCTCCCTTCGGCAATGGCTGCGATCAGGCGACCATTACGAAACGCAACGCCCCGTACGTTAGATTCCCTGCCCACGACAAACTTCGCAATGGAACGGCTAATCAAGACCCGGTGGAGCTCTTGTAGCGAAGCCTCGATGTCGAGTCCATACTGCACAACTGTGAGGAAGCGATTCTGGCGGTGCTTCCTGTTGGCTCCGATTTCCGCGCGTGCTACTGATAGCGGACCAGCGCCCAAAAGCTCCACCGCTGGACGATACTGCTGGTGGTAGTTAAAGACGTTGATATACGGAGGAGACGTTACGGCACCAGATGCAGCGCAATCATCGAGTGGGAGTTGCCTCGCATCGGCTGCTACGGCGCGACGGCAGCCAGACGATACGGGTAGGGTCGCCAGAACACGTCGCAGTCGACTGACTTCGGCCCGAACGTGGCCTAAATCCACGTGAGGTTTGTGCCCCATCGCTAGGAGCAACGCTGCTCGAAAGATAGCCGCACTAGGCGTATCCCCGAGATCAGTCGCCACCGACTTTACTATTTCTGCGTAATCGGGACTTGTGCCACCACCATCGTCAAAAAGTCCCCCCGTCACAGCATTAGGAAGACGTTGAAGCACCTGAAGAACGTCATCGGCGGCACGCATGCGCTCCGACCGCTCAAGCGACGTTAGCTCGCTAAGCACGGCGAAGCTTACCGCCGCTGGATTGATCTCAGCTCCGAGGGCGTCGATACCCAAACGTCCGCATTCGAAGAGAGTTGTGCCACTCCCGACGAACGGATCGACGAGGAGGCCGTCTGAGGGAAGCTCTTCAAGAAGGAACTCGACTAACTCGGGCGAGAACTGCCCACGCCACGGGAAGAGACTCGTTCTTGCCCGCCGCGTCAGATCCAGTCTTGTCTGGTCAAAGGACCGATCAACGGTGGGCGTGGTGAACTTCAGCGCCAATTCTGTCACTGCCCGCATTAGAAGTAACCTCGCTGAAGGACATCGAGTTCATCCGGATCTGCCTCTACAAATAGCGCTCGAAGGTGCTCTACAAACCTGTGGATGCTGTCATGCCGTATCGGATGCTCATGAAGAAAATGGTCATACCAGTCCCGATCGGCTGCTCGAGCTGCCGTGGACGAATACTTCGTGCGTACGTTGGATGCTAGGCGTTTGCCCCGAAGGATGATGACCTCATCGATATCCGTACCAAGGGTTGAAATCGGCGTCATATCTAGCCACTCACACAGCAAGTAATATCGAGCACCTGGAATCGCAATCTTTAGATCGTGGGCATCACTGACGCTCCCTTGGAACATCGTCTTATCTAGGTTCGTCTTACATTCAGCAGCGGCGGCGGCTAAAAAGATCTTATGACGGACGCTGTCGTCGGGAGGAAAAGTATCACTAAATGACGATTGGAGGTACGCGGAGCGCCCGATGGTGAAGTCCTGATCCTTGGTCCTAACGAGCAGGCCTCCTCCTTGAGCAGGGTTAGAAAGAGTTGTAACAAAGTACGCCGCAGCGAACGCAGTCCTAGGACCTGTTTCGTATAGGAGGCCATCCAAAGCGGGAATGATCCGCGGTGTCACTAGTCGGGGAAGGAACTCTTCCAGAATTGAGTTGTCAAGTTTCAGCTGACCGCGCTGACGCCAAAGGAAGTCTGATGGTGAGTCCCAGATAAGGTTCAACTCAACGTACCGCTTGTACCGATTTACGCTGTCTACCAGTTGGGCGATCAGTCGGTCTCCATCTCCTTCGAGACTGTTCATCTCTCGGACCCATTCGCTGTGACGTTCAACGGTCTCCTCCACCCTTGTCTTGTCGCCATCGGGCAGCTTCGAATTGACGAGGAGTTCCCGCAGCTTGTCTATGTGCGCGGTGTGTGCCGGTTCAGGCTCAGCGGGTGGCGCACCGGTGTCGTCGAAGGTTTCCACGGGGCCTGACACTAGGTTGTGGACAGTAGAGCATCGTGCGATCTCGTCGGCGCACTTCAACGTGTGAATCACAACTAAGACCACTTCAACCTCCCGAGGCGAGAACGGAGCGGAAGCTGAAGCGCTTCGAGGGCCCCTCTCGGGGCGTACGACCATTCTTAGCTGAGAGGTGTGACACTCTCTGCCCCGGTCGCACGAACCGTCATCGCCCTGCTCGGGGTTGGGTTGAGAGTCCGAGAATAACAGTCCTCGGCGATGGACGAAGTTCACCTGGATGTCAATGGATGTACGGAGAGGGTTGTAACCAGTCAGGGATGACGACCGACCCTCGCGGAAGGGATGTTGCCCAATGACCGGGCAAGCATCTTGGAGCGGGTCAGGTCAGGATGTCCCTGCATCGCAGAAAGTGCTGTACCGCCAGGTCACCTTCGGCGGCGAAGTCGCCCTGACCTGCGCTGCGGCAATGCGCTGTCTCGTCGAGCTCGCTAACGCCTTCGCAGAGCAGCTGCTCAGCAGCCGTCCTGCCGGGCCGAAGGCAGGAGGCAGAGACGGCCGGCGCCGGCACGGCCGGCGCCCTTGATGACGTAGAGAAGATTTGCCCGAGAGTGACGCATCGGGGTCGGTCAGGTCGAGACTTGGTCGTACGCTGGGTGAGATGTCGAACACTGGCCATGAGAGGCGGACCCGGGAGAGGGTGGAGGCGTGGACCCTTGCCTGCTCGATCCTGGCCGAAGACCTCCCGCGGCGGTGGGCTCACTCGCAGGGTGTTGGAGACCGGGCGCTCGAGGTGGGTCCGGTGGTCGCCTCCACCTCGGCAGACGCCACCCTGCTGATCCAGGCCGCCATTTTCCACGACATCGGCTACTCGGAGACAGCGATGGAGACCGGCTTCCACGCCTTGGACGGGGCCCGCTACCTCCGGTCGCTCGGCGTCGAAGACCAGGTCGTTAACCTCGTTGCTCACCACTCCTGCGCTGCCCTCGAGGCGCAGGAACGCGGCCTCGACAAGGCCCTCCTCGAGTTCCCGTCCGGCCCGCCGGCCCTCACCGACGGCCTGATTTTCTGCGACATGACCGTCTCCCCCGACGGCCTCCCGGTGAGTGTGGATGACCGGATCAGTGAGATCCTCACCAGGTACGGACCCGACAGCGTCGTTGGCCGCTTCATCGCCCGGGCGGAGCCAGAGCTCCAGGCTGCTGTTCACCGGGTCGCCCTGCAGCTGCGCCACGCCGGGATGGAGGCTCTCGCCTTCGCCTCCCTTCGAGGCGATGCTCCAGCATCGCCTCCTACCTGACCAATTCCGCTCCCGACGCCGGGGTCAAGGGTCGAAGCGAGCGTCAGCGAGCGGAGAGCGAGAACCGGAGCGGAGCGGAGGCTCGGAGCGTGCCCTTGACGTCGGCACGAGGGAGCGGCACGCCAACTCAGTACCGAGAACCGGCCCGTCACTCCACGTACGGGGCCGTCCGCTCTGGGTCGAGGGCATGGCGGATCCGCAACCTGATCGTGGAATGCAAGGGCAACTCATCTAGATTTTTGGCCTCCACCCAACGGACCTGCACGGTTTCGGAGCTGGTCTGCAAGGTGCCTCCGGCCGGCCGGGCCGACAGGCAGATGGCGAACTGCTGGCGGACTTCGCCGTCGTCGTAGGCGATCACGTGTTTCGGGTCGCTGTAGATGCCGACCACGCCGTCGATCTCCACCGCGATGCCCGTCTCCTCCAGAACCTCTCTGGCTGCCGCCTGGGCGACCGTTTCACCGACTTCCAACCCGCCCCCGGGCATGGCCCAGAGTCCGTTGTCACTTCGCTGAATCAGGAGCAGGCGACCGTCCTCGTCTCGGACCGCGACCGTGACCGCCGGGACGATGCTGTTGGGCAGTGGGGCTTCGGGGTCGTCGTAGTAATCCCGCCGGGCCATCTAGGCGACCTCCTCCGATCGGTCGAGCGGCTTGGCGCCCGCCCACACCCGCTCGAAGCTCTCCCGGTAGCCGGCGAAGAACTCCCCCTCGGGTAGCCGGCGCAGGTGCAGAAGCGGGGTCATGTGACCCGGAAGCCCGTACAGATGCGTGTTGACCAGCATCTCCTGATCGGCCCGGTAGATCGAGTTGCAGAGGACAGTGTCATGCAGGCGGACCTCGACTCCGGGCAGCTTGAACACCTCATGGTAGTTGTGGATGGTGTTCTCGATCTTGGCCGCGATGGCGGCGCCGATACCCTCGTCTGCGCCTCGCTGGGACACCTGGGCGCCCCCGGTATCCCCAAAGAGGAATCGCAGCCGCACCCCTGAACTCGCCTTCCTGGCGAGAACCCTGCGGATGCCCGGATCCTCGGATAGCCAGAAACCGGCATACACCAGGACGTCGATCTCGCTATCGGCGCTGGCGAAGAGATCCCGCCAGAGGTCGTTACCAGCCATCGAGCGGATCGGATAGACGGCCAGGATCTCGGCCATCGCCAAGCCGCTCGCCTCAGCGGGCGAGCCCGTGGGCCAGAGGTAAGCCGGGTCCGCGCTCAGGAGGTCGGCAAGAGCGTATTGGTGACGCTTGTAGGGGATACGGCCTGCAATCCAGCGCTCGATCGTCTTGGGGTCCACCCCGAGGTCGTGGGCCAGTTGGTCCAGGCTTCGGCCGGACCTGAGTATCGCAGCGCGCAGTCGCTCGTTGGCCGGCATTAGGGCATCGACCCTCACCTGCGAAAAGGACGAGTTGGGACGTTTCGAGCCTAGCCGGATGTCCGCAGAAGTCCTTCTGCGTGGTTTCGGCGTCCCCTGTCCTCGTCGTTCAATCGCCTCGGTGGGCTGCGAGTCGAGGTGCGGCCGGCCCACGACGAAAGGAACCAACAATGCGAGTGATTCCCGTAGACGACAGAAGGATCAAGGTCCTGGTAGTGGGTGAGCCCACCTTGCAGGAGCGGGACGGCCAGCCGGTGCTGGACCGCAACACCAAGCAGGCGCTGTGGAACCTGAACGTCACCATCATCGGCGACAGCCGGGCCGAGACGGTGCAGCTGACCCTGCCCGAGGGCGGCTTCCCGAAGAACATCGGCATCGGTGCGATCGTCGTGCCCGAAGAGATGGTGGCGGTCACCTGGGAGAAGAACGGCCGCTCGGGCGTCATGGTCAGGGCCAAGTCGGTCAAGGTCGAAGGCGGCCTGGCCGGCGCGAAGGCGGCTGCGTGATGGCGGCCACCTTTGAAGCCCTCAGCGCATACGACCTTGGCACCGAAGACCTCAAGGCGGCGCTGCTCGCCGGAGCCGACGGGGCCCATGTCGCTGCCCGGGCGGCCACGCAGCTAATCGTCGAGCATGGAACCTGGCTGGAGGAGGACGAGTTCCTCTTCGCCATCCGGGTCCTCCGAGTCGGCGAGGATGTCGTAGCCGCTGTCGACTGGGGTCGGATCGACCTCGACGACTGGCACGATCAGGGCGCCTATCAGATCCTCCTGATGGCCCTGTTGCTGGCCGGGGTGCAACTCAGCTGGGACCTCGAGGACATCTTCCGAGACCTCGACGATCATGAGACCCTCCTGGCTTGCCGGGCCTGGGCCCGAGTCTGCGCGGAGATCCTGCCGTGAGCCCCGGCGCCAGCGCCGGTCCCACCCCGAGCTTCCATGTGCCGGTACCAGCGTGGGTATCTGTGGCGACCTGGCTGTGCCTGATCAGCCTGGTCGCTCTGCTCATCGGCATGGGCTACCGGCGCTGGCGTCGCAACCACCGCCCCAAAATCTCCGAAGCCGAGGCGTCGATGCGGCGATGGGTCGCCTGGGTCGCTAGCCGCTGGCCGTGGGAGGCGCAGAACCTCGGGCTGGTTCTAGTCGACGAGACAACCCGCCACCGCCGGCCTTGGTGGAGCAACCACGTGCTGCCCCCGGTCGTGTGCTACCCGAGGGCCACCTTCTACCCCGCCGCCAACGGCCTCCGAGCCTACGTGCAGACGCTTCCCGGTGTGGGCCTCGACCAGGTGGCCAAGATGGCCGGCCACCTGGCCAACGCCTGGGGTTGCATCCGGGTCGAGGTCCGCCAGGACCGACCCGGCTTGCTCTGCCTTAGAGGGCTCCTGAAAGACCCCCTCGCCGCGCCGTGGCCCGTCCGACCAGATGGACGACCTCTCGCCGACTGGCTCCTCCACGTCGGGGTTGACGATGAGGGGGATATGGTTCTCCTCCCGTTGGCCAACCTGTCCGGAGTTACGGTCGCCGGCGTCCCTGGAACCGGCAAGACGTCGCTTCAACGGTGGTGGCTCTGTCAGCTCGCCCCGCACCCGGCGGTGCAGATCGCTGTGCTGGACGGCAAGGTGTCCGATCCCGCCGATGGGGACTACGGAGACCTCGCCGGCCGGTGCTTCGCCGCAGCGGGCGACGACCCTATCCAGGCCAACCAGACCCTCCAGCGCTTATGGGAGACAATGCGCTCGCGTTCCGCTTGGCTTCGGGCCAACCGGGGCACCTCGCAGTTCTGGGATGCCGGGCCGAGCGACGACTGCCCGCTGGTCGTAGTGATCGTGGACGAGAGCCACACCTACGCCACCGCGGCGACCAAGGCCCAGCGGGAGGTATGCGAGTCGAACATCTGGTACCTAACCAAACTGGCCAAGGAGGGGCGCTCCCGAGGCTTCCTCACGGTCTTCGTCACCCAGAAGCAGACCGCCGACGCCATACCCACCGCTATCAGGGACGTCTGCCAGGTGGGTCTCGCCTTCGGAGTACGCACCATGGATGGCGCCGTCGCCGCCCTCGGGGACGACATCCGCCAGTACCCCGAGATCGCCCCGACCGAACTGATCGGCCGGCAATGGACCGGCGTCGCGGTCATGCGCAGACCCGACTGCGCCGGATTCCACCGGGTCCGCACTCCCTATGTCAGCGAGCCCGACGCCGCGCTCATTGCCGGCCAATACGCGGCGTTCACCCGGGATCCCGGCAGTATGGCTCCCCTGCTATCCGTCGAGGGGCCGGTCCGGTGAGCTTCAAGCGAGACTTCACCGAGGAGGAGATCGCCGTCCTGGTGGAGGCGGCAGCCGATCCGGGCTTCGGTCGCTGGCGAGAGATGATCCGTTCGACGGGCGGGTGCGCCGATCCGATCCATCTCCACGGCCGCTCCGAGATCATCGATCCCGCTACGGGAGAGGTCCTGCTCGACTATGACACGGACAAAGAGCCCCTCCACCGGCTGCTTGTGGCATGCCGCAACCGACGCGCGTCGCGCTGTCCAAGCTGCGCCGAGACCTATAGGGCGGACACCTACCAGCTCATCCGTGCCGGTCTTGTCGGGGGAAAGGACGTGCCCCCATCAGTGATCGCCCATCCCCGGAGTTTCGCCACTTTTACGGCACCGAGCTTCGGGCCGGTGCACCACCGGGTCCTCAACGCCGACGGAACCGTCCGGCTGTGCCAGCCGGCGGCCGGCTGCCGACTCCGCCACCAGAAAGGCGACCCGCTGGTCGGCCAGGCCATTGATCCCGGAAGCTACGACTACGTCGGGGCGGTCCTCTGGAACGCTATGTCGGGTGCGCTATGGCACCGGACCACGACCATCGTCGTCCGTGAATTGGCTGCTGTGGCGGGCATGTCGGAGAGGGACCTGCGCCGCACCTGTCGGCTGTCGTACGGGAAGGTGGCGGAGTTCCAGGCTCGTGGGCTCGTTCACTTCCACGTGGTGATTCGTCTCGACGGAGCCGAGGGCCCTGACCAGGAGGCACCCTCGGTGTTCACGGTGGAAGTGCTCGAGGACGCCGTCAGGCATGCCGCTCAGCAAGCGGTCGTGTGGGCGCCGGCGGGTGCGGGGACCGGTGGCCGTCGAACAGTCGTGTGGGGCCGGGAAATCGACGTCCAGGCGGTCACCCTGGCTGGCGTCGGTGCCGCAGAAGTGACCGACCAGCAGGTTGCCGGGTACCTGGCGAAGTACGCCACCAAGGCGGCGGAGACGACCGGCACGCTGGACAGGCCGGTCGCCTGCTGGCACTGCAAAGGGAGCGGGGCGGACTCGTCAGGGCTACGTCGCTGCGGTCGGTGCGGTGGCCGGGGCTCCAAGTACGAGATCGCCGACTTGACGCTCAACCAGCACGCCAAGGCGATGATCCAGACCTGCTGGGACCTTGGCGCCGATCCCGCCCTTGAGGAGCTGCGGCTACGGCCGTGGGCCCACATGCTCGGCTTTCGAGGCCACTTCTCCACCAAGTCCCGGCTCTACTCCACCACCCTGACGAAGCTCCGCTCTGCTCGCCTCGAGTGGCGCAAAGCTCGACTTCTGCGGTTTCTCGGATGCCCGGAGGAGGCAACACTTCACCACCTCGAGGACGACTTCGACCCGGACGCCGAGACCGTGCTAGCGGTCGGACACTGGCAGTATCTGGGACGTGGCCACACGGCTGGCCAGGCCCTGTACGCCAGGACCATCGCCGAGGATCTGGCCGAGGAGCGGCGCCTGGCGCGTTTCGCTCCGAACGACGAATGGGAGGAACCGGCATGACCACTCCTGCCACCCGCTCGGATCCGTTCCAGGCGCTCGGGGAGGCTCTCCAGGCGGTCGTCGAGGACGCAGTGGCCAAGGCGCTTGCGTCCGTCAGGGTGCCTTCAACCGAAGATGCTGTCATGTTGTCTGTACCCGAAGCGGCCGAGCGGCTGGGAGTCGGAACGACGAAGGTCAAGCAGCTGATTGCCTCGGGCCAGTTGGCCAGTGTGACGATCGGGCGTCGGCGGCTCGTCCCGGCCGCGATCGTGCGGTCATTCGGGTCCTGCGATGGCGACCGCGGCTTGGCGTCCTAGCCAGGTGAGAGACTTGTCGCGACACGCGGATATGGGAGGATCACGATGATCGAGGCTCGAACCCGCAAACGCGATGGCCGGCGGATCTACGAGGTGAGGCTCCGAGATGCCACTGGGCGGGAGTACTCCCGGACGTTCGAGACCAAGAAGGAGGCCGAGGCCTTCCAGGCCGCCGAGCGCACCTCCCGCAACCGCTGCACCTGGGTGGACCCCCGGCTCGCGTCGGTTCCCCTCTCCAAGCTGGCCGAGCAGTGGCTCGCAGCCAACACCGCCAAGCGTCCGGGTTCACTGGCTCGTGACCGAAGCATCCTCGACAACCACATACTGCCCACCCTCGGCGCTAAGCCAGTCGGCTCCGTAACCAGAGGCGACGTTCAGCGGCTCGTGACAGGCTGGACCACCTCGCACGCGCCGGCGAGCACGACCCGGATGTACGCGGTGCTTCGGGCGGTGTTCAACTACGCCGAGGACTCGGAGCTGATCCCGCGTAGCCCCTGCCGACGTATACGGCTTCCTCAGGCGACACCCAGGACAGCGGAGATCCTCGACGCCGACGGCCTTGCGCGTCTGGCTGACGCTGTGGGGGCGAACGGTGCCATGGTCTACCTGGGGGCGTTCGGACTGCGATGGGGAGAGGTTGCCGGCCTTCGGGTGGACCGGATCGACTTCCTGCGCCAGACGATCACCATCGACAGCCAGCGGACTCGAGGCCTCCACGGCGAGATGATCGACGCCGACCCCAAGACCACTGCCGGCCGGCGCAGCGCCCTGGCGCTACCCGACTGGCTGATGGCCATGCTGGCCAAGATCCTTGCCTCTCGGAGCGTCACCGCCACCACCCCGGACGCTCTCGTGTTCGTCTCCCCCGACGGCGAGCCCCTCCACTACTCCAACTGGCGCCGGCGGGTGTGGCTGCCTGCCCGAGCCTCAGCGGGCTTCCCGGAGCTCAACTTCCACGACCTAAAGCACACCGCGGGTACCGCCCTGCTCGACGAGGGGATCAACATCAAGGTCGCCCAGACTCGACTCGGTCATGCCAATCCCCGAACCACGCTGGCCATCTACGCCCAAGCGACAGAAGAGGCCGACCGGGAGGCCGCCCAACGGCTTGGGCTTCGCTTTCGCCCCGACGGTCGACATTCGGCGACGACCTCCAAGATGAGTGCCAGCATGGCGGAGACTCATTGACGGAAGATCATTGCCCAGCGAACGGGCCGTATGGCCTTACGCATGAAGGCCCAAGATGCGCATGATCTCCGTCAGCATGGCGTGGTCGTGGTCAGAGAGCGCCGGGCCTTCACTAAGGCGACCAATGGCTGCATCAACCAGCGCGCCTTGGCGAGGTCCGAGGAGGGGTTCGTCCGTCAAACGCCGGACGACGTTGTCAAAGCCGCCCGGAAATTCATCCCCCGCAGCACCAGGGTGATCCCCATAGCTGTCGTCACTGCCTGAGTCGGTATCACCAAATATACGGATATACTCCGTGACAGCACGTAAGATGTCAACCGGCATCCGCTGCTTCCCGCTCAGGTATCGGGACATAGAGGCTTGGCTCCTTACCGGAGCACCGAACTCGGTCGTGAGAGCGCGCACACACTCCTCTTGCGTGTGTCCAGCAGAAGCGCGAGCAGCGGCTAATTGAGTGACGAGCGTCGATGTTTGGATCGAGGTCCAGCTTATGGGCTCTCCGCGCCTGAGTAGGGGGTAGGGCTGGGGCGGGATCCACCACGCGGGGCAGGGGCCTCGCCATCGTCGTTGCTGTCGAAGGCCACGGCGAGAGGAGACCC
>JAJPHE010000051.1 GCA_021325435.1 Actinomycetota bacterium
ATCCCCGACGTGGCGTGGAGCTACCCCGACCCGATCCCAGAGAACCCCAAGATCAAAGATCTGGTGTGCTTCTTCAACGAGCGAGTCACTCTTGTAGTCGACGGCGCTGAGGCAGCGCGGCCGGACACACCATGGGCCAGGTCGGCCCGTGGGTTCAGCGCCGACTAGCACACCTTCGAGGCGGTCCCGGCGCGGCGGTCTATGGACGAACCAGACCGTGCTGCGCCTCCTTCGCAACCCGGTCTACGTCGGCAAGATCAGCCACGACGAGACAGTCCACGAAGGCAAGCACGAACCGATCCTCGACAACGCCACCTTCGATGCCGCCCAGCAGATCCTCAGCGAGCGCGCTGCGGAATCGACGGCACAGGCACCAACAACCTCCGAATACCTGCTGACCGGCCTCGTTCGCTGTCTGGCTTGCGAAGGCGCCTACGTTGGCGTCAGCGCCCACGGGCGCAGCAGCACCTACCGCTATTACGCCTGCCGCACCCGCCAAGTCAGCGGCGCACGTGGCTGCCCCGGACATCGCGTACCCGCCGATGACCTCGAAGCCGCCGTCATCGACGGGCTGCTCAACCTTTACGGCGACCTCAACCTCTTCGAGGACGCTATCCACGGCGCATACGAGGACAGCGAAAGCGAGCGCCCACGGTTGGAAGACGAACTCGCCAGCACCGAAGCTCAACTCCGGGACACCACCGCTTCCATCGACCGCTACCTACGCGCCTTCGAAGCAGGCACCATGCCCGAAACGATCTGTGCCCCCCGGGTCGCCGAGCTGTCCGATCGCCGCACCGAACTGACCGCCCACCGCGACCAGCTTCAGGTGCAGCTTCGATCCACGGTCCCGGCCACGCCCAGTCGCCAGGAACTGGAAGGGCTCGCCGCCAAAGCACGCAATGTCTTGACCGAAGGAAGCCCCGAACAGATCAAGCAGACGCTCGCCGCGCTTGTCGACCGAGTCGAGATCAGCGCCGAGCGCCGAGCACGGCCCTGGTTCAAAATTCCCAGCACAGAGACAAACCGGCCCGGGCCATCGCTGGCCCGGGCCTGTGGGACACCGGTTCGTATGGGCCCACGTCAAGTGGAGGTGGCGGGAATCGAACCCGCGTCCTTCGGCTCCTCAACGGGGCTTCTCCGAGCGCAGCCGGCGGTCAGATCTCGGGTCCCGCCGTGTCACCGGCACCAGAGCGGGACCCCAGTCAACTGAGGTGTCCCCGAAGAGCCCGTTGACGAGACCCTCCGGGTGAGCCCTGCTAGATGACGCCCGGATCCGGCCCACAGGGCTGAGACCGGTCGGACGCGCTACTTGTTAAGCAGCGATCGCGAGCTGAGGCTCGGCGTTTGTTTTTGGTTCCGGCTCTTTAACGTGGCTCCGGAGACCACGGCTCGCTTCTCCCGTGTCAGATGTCGAAGTCGAAACCAATCACCCCCGTGCTTGTTTCCAACCATTGTACCGGCCGGTCTCTTCCGAGCCGACCGGTCGCCCTACTCGGGGTCGCGCCCGCCCCGGGCGGCCCGGCGGACCTCGCGGGCTGCCTCCCGGGTGGCGTCACGCTCGGCGATCGCCGCCCGCTTGTCGTAGCTGCGCCGGCCCCGGGCCAGGGCGAGGGAGACCTTGGCCCGGCCGTCCTTGAAGTAGAGGGAGAGGGGGATGAGGGTCAGCGACTGTTGCTGGGTACGACCGGCCAGCTCGTCGATCTCCCGGCGGTGCAGGAGCAGCTTGCGGGCCCGGTCCGGATCGTGGCTGCCGAAACCCTGGGCGAAGGCGTAGGGGGCGATATGGACCCCGTGCAGCCACACCTCGCCGTCCTGGACCCGGGCGTAGGAATCCCTCAGCGCCACCAGCCCGTCGCGGAGGGACTTGACCTCGCTGCCCTGCAGGGAGATGCCGCACTCGACGGTCTCGAGGACGTCGTAGTCGTGGCGGGCCTTGCGGTTGACGGCCACCGTCCGGTTGTTCGGATCCGCCTTACCCCGGTCCTTCTTGGCCGCCGCTGACATGGATGGCCGAGACTACCGGCGGGCGGGCAATATCCTGCCCGTCCCGTGCTGCGCTTGACCGAGCCCGTCTACCTCCGGATCGTGGGGCACTGCCTCGACGGCCTCCCCGACGAGGCCTGTGGCCTCCTCGGGGGCGGCCCCGGCACCGGAAAGGTGACGGTGTGCTACCCGACCCGGAACGTGGCCGCCTCGGCTCGGGTGTACACCGTGGATCCGAAAGATCACCTGAAGGCGGACCGCGACGCCGAGGGACGGGGGCTCGAGATCGTGGGGGTGTTCCACTCCCACACCCACACCGAGGCCTATCCGTCCCCGACCGACGTGGCCCAGGCGCCCGACCCCAGCTGGCACTACGTCCTGGTGTCCCTCAAGGCCGGTCCGCCGGTGCTGCGTTCCTACCGGATCCTCGACGGGAAGATCTCCGAGGAGCCCGTTGTTGTCGAAGCCCGGTAGAATCCCTACCTGTTCACTCGACAATGCCCGGAGGACCCGCGGTGACCGTTGAAGTCCGCCTCCCGACCGTCCTGCGGCCTCACGCGGGCGGAACGTCGAGCGCCCGAGCCGAGGGGGCGACCATCGGCGAGGTCCTCCAGGACCTGGTCAGGCAGTATCCGGGGATGGCCGGCCAGCTCATCACCGACGGCGGCCAACTCCACCGCTTCGTCAACGTGTATGTGAACGACGACGACGTGCGCTACCTCGAGCAGCTCGACACCAAGGTGTCGGAGGAGGACGTCGTGTCAATCCTGCCGGCGGTGGCGGGCGGCGGCCAGTAGCCGGCGCTACGCCATGGCCCTCTACGACAGCGTTCTCGGCCTCATCGGCAACACGCCCCTGGTCGAGGTGTCCCAGCTGAGCCCCAACCCCCGGGTGCGGATCCTGGCCAAGCTAGAGGGCCAGAACCCGGGCGGGTCGGTGAAGGACCGGATCGCCCTGGCCATGGTGGAACAGGCCGAAAAGGACGGCACCGTCAGCCCCGGCCAGACGCTCCTCGAGCCCTCCTCCGGCAACACCGGCATCGGGCTGGCCATGGTCTGCCGGCTCAAGGGCTACCCGCTCAAGATCGTCATGCCGGAGAACGTCTCGGTCGAGCGCCGTCAGCTCCTCGAGGTCTGGGGCGCCGAGATCATCTCCTCCCCCGGCGGCGAGGGGTCCAACGGGGCGGTGCGCATGGCCCAGGCCCTGGCCGCGGAGCACCCGGAGTGGGCGTTCCTCTACCAGTACGCCAACCCGGCCAACCCCCGCGCCCACTTCGAGGGAACCGGCCCGGAGATCTGGCGAGACTGTCCTGAGGTCACCCACTTCGTCGCCGGCCTCGGGACCAGCGGAACCCTCCTCGGCGTCGGCCGCTTCCTAAAGGAGCAGAACCCCGACATCAAGGTGTGGGCCATCGAGCCACCGGCGGGCGAGAACGTCGACGGTCTGCGCAACCTCGATGAGGGTTACATCCCCCCGATCTTCGTCGAGGGGGGCGGGGCCGAGCTGCTCGACCGCAAGACCATCGTCGGGCCTCGCCAGTCGATCGAGTGGACCCGCCGTCTGACCGAGGCTGGCGTCTTCGCCGGGATCTCCTCCGGGGCGGCCATGGCCGGGGCGGCCAAGTGCGCCTCCCTGATCGAAGACGGCGTCATCGTGGTGGTGCTGGCCGATGGCGGATGGAAGTACCTGTCCACCGGCGCGTGGACCGACGACATCGACGTGGTCACCGAACGAGCCCGCAGGACGATCTACTTCTGACCCGGCCCTCGGGCCTAGCCTTCCTGCGGTGGACGACCGGCCCATCGGCATGTTCGACAGCGGGTTCGGAGGCCTGACCGTCGCCCGGGCGCTGATCGACCTGCTGCCTGACGAGGACCTGGTCTACATCGGGGACACCGGCCGCTACCCCTACGGCCCCCGGCCCCTCGATGAGGTCCGCCACTTCGCCCGCCAGATCGCCGGGGCCCTCGTCGATGACCACGGCGTGAAGATGGTGGTGGTGGCGTGCAACACGGCGTCCGCCGCCGCCTTAGACCTCCTTCGCTTCGAGCTCGAGGTGCCCGTCGTCGGGGTCATCGAGCCCGGGGTGCGCGCCGCCGTCCAGGCGACCCGCAACCGCCGGATCGGGGTCATCGGAACGGTCGGAACCATCTCCTCCGGCGCTTACCAGCGGGCCGTGCGGTCGCATCGGGCCCAGGTCGAGCTGACCTGCTCCGCCTGCCCGGGCTTCGTCGAGTTCGTCGAACGGGGCGAGACCGACAGCGAGCAGGTGCACGTGCTGGCCGAACGTCTCCTGCACCCGGTCAAGGAGGCCGGGGTGGACACCCTGCTCCTCGGGTGCACGCACTACCCGTTCCTCGCCCGCACCATCGGTGACGTGATGGGCCGGCGGGTGGTGCTGGTCTCATCGGCGGACGAGACAGCTTTCGAGGTGCGTTCGATCCTCGAGGACACCGGCCTCGGCCGGCGCAGCGCCGGCAAGGCGAACCACCGGTTCATCTCGTCGGGCGACGTCGACCTGTTCCGCCAGCTCGGCCGGCGCCTGTTGGGTCCTGAGCTCGATCGGGTCGAGCCCGCCACCTGGACCGACCGCTGAGTCCCGGCCTCACCCTCACGGTCCTTGGCTGCAGCGGCAGCTATCCCGGGCCGGGCGAGGCCTGCAGCGGCTACCTGCTCACCTGCGACGGCACCGCCGTGTGGTTGGACGCCGGATCAGGCACCCTCGCCAACCTGCAGCGTCACATCGGCCTGGCGGAACTGGATGCCATCGTGCTGACCCACGAGCATCCCGACCACTGGACCGACGTGGAGGGTTTCGCGGTGGCCAGCGTCTATGTCCTCCACCTGCCGCCGGTGCCGGTCTTCGCCCCGGCCCAGTTGCGCGACCGCCTGCAGATGCCCGATCAGGCCTTCATCTGGTCGGAGGTCGGTGACGGCCACGAGGTACGGGTGGGACCGCTGAGCCTCAGCTTCTCCCGCACGGATCACGGGCCCGAGACCCTCGCCGTGCGGGCTGAGGGGGCCGGACGGGTGCTCGGCTACTCTGCCGACTCCGGCCCGGCGTGGTCGCTGGAGGCCCTCGGGCCCGGCCTGGACCTCGCCCTGTGCGAGGCCACCTATCTCCGCGATCAGGAGGGAAGCACCCGACACATGAGCGCCCGCCAAGCCGGGGAATCCGGTCGCCAGGCCGGAGTCCCACGGCTCGTTCTCACCCACCGCCTCCCCACCGTGCCAGCCGCGCTGAGCTTCGAGGAGGGGAGCGAGGCCTTCGGCTCGCCGGTGGAGATCGCCCGGCAGGGCGACGTCTACCCGGTATGAGGAACGACGGGCGCCAGCCGGACGACCTTCGTCCTGCCACCTTCACCCGCGATTTCACCGAGTTCGCCGCCGGTTCGGTTCTGGTGACCGTGGGACGGACGAAGGTGCTGTGCACCGCCTCGATCGACGAACGGGTGCCGCCGTGGCTCAAGGGCACGGGACGGGGATGGGTCACGGCCGAGTATTCGATGCTGCCCGGGTCGACCGCCGAGCGGGTGGACCGCGAGGCCGCCCGCGGGCGCCAGTCGGGGCGGACCCAGGAGATCCAGCGCCTCATCGGGCGGTCGTTGCGGGCGGTCACGGATCTCACCCTGATGCCCGAGCTGCAGATCGTTCTGGACTGTGACGTCCTGCAGGCCGACGGCGGCACCAGGACGGCTTCGATCTGTGGGGCCTACGTCGCCCTGCACGACGCCCTGACCCGCCTGGTGCAGGGCAAGCGGCTCCGAGCTCATCCCCTGACCGAAGCGTGCGCCGCCGTCTCCGTCGGCGTGGTCGAAGCCGTGTGCCAGCTCGACCTCGACTACTCGGAGGACTCGCGGGCCGAGGTGGACATGAACGTGGTCATGACATCCTCGGGACGGTTCGTGGAGGTCCAGGGCACGGCGGAGGGCATGCCGTTCTCACGCTCCGAGCTGGACGAGCTGCTGAGCCTGGCCGAGCACGGCTGCGCCCAGCTGCTCGACCTCCAGTCCGAGGTCCTGGCCGAGCCGCCCCGGCCGCGCTGATGCGGCTGGTCCTGGCCACCGCCAACCGCGACAAGGCCGGTGAGATAGCGGCGCTTCTGCCGGGATGGGATCTGGCGCCGAGGCCCGAGGACGTCCCTGACGTGGACGAGACCGAGCCGACGCTGGAGGGCAACGCCCGCCTGAAGGCCCGAGCGGTGATGGAAGCCACCGGATCGGCGGCGATGGCCGACGACACCGGGTTGGAGGTGGTGGCCCTGGGGGGCGCGCCCGGCGTCATCTCCGCCCGCTTCGCCGGGCCGGACGCCACCTATGCCGACAACGTGGCCAAGCTGCTGGCCGAGATGGGCGGCGTCGACGATCGGCGGGCCCGCTTCCGCACGGTGGCGTTGGTGGTCTTCCCCGACGGCCGAGAGGTCATGGCCGATGGCGTCGTCGACGGCGTCATCGCCACCGCCCCCAAGGGCGACGGCGGCTTCGGTTACGACCCGGTCTTCATCCCCGAAGGGGGCGGGGGCCGGACCTTCGCTGAGATGTCCACCGACGAGAAAAACGCCGTGTCCCACCGGGGGCGGGCCTTTCGGGCCCTGGCCGCCGCCCTAATCGGCGCCGGTTGAGCGCCCTACCAACCTCGCAGGTCCACCGGCCACACCTCCACCACCTCGTCCCCTTCCACGACGTGCAACGTCTCGTGGTAGGCGACGGTGGGATCGACGTGAGCGGGTAGGACGCGTACCCGGTCGCCCACCTTGACGTCGGTGTCAGATGCGAAGGTGATGTGCTCGTCGGAGCAGAACCACACCGACCCCCCAGGAACGGTCGGGTTGCCGTGGTCCATGCCCAGCGCCTTGAGCCCACAGTCCGCCACCGCCCAACCGGAGGAGACGGAGATGACCGTGGCCAGAACCGACAGCGCCGGGCGAAACGGCAGCCCCAGCTTGGAGTAGGCGGTGTCCATCAGCGCGTACGAGCCCGCCTGGATCTCGTTGGCCCAGGTGTTGAGGGCGTAGGTGCCGGTTCCCCCGGCAGAGATCAGCTCTCCCCCTACGTCGGAATGGGCCCGCAGGAGCAGCTCCATGCACGGCTTCACCATCTGGGCCCGGGTGGAAGCCTCCTCCAGCCCCACGACATGGCCTTCGTAACCCATTACACCCCGCACCTCGAGGCCCTTCCGGCGGGCCAAGTCGGCCAGCTTGCCCGCCTCGGAGGGATCGATGCCGCAGCGGGGGAGGCCCACGTTCACGTCGATGACGACCTCGCGCACGCCACCGGTCACCGCCGCTTCGACGGTCGTCGCCGAATCGACGGCCAGGGTGACCCGGGCGCCGGCCGCCACCACCTTCCCCAGCCGGGTGGCGTCCACCACCTCGTTGGCGAGCATGAGGTCCTCGCCCAGCCCGGCGGCCGCCATGCCCTCGACCTCGCGGATCGTCGCGCACGTGAACCGATGATGCCCGTGTTGCAGCTGGCGGCGGGCCAGCTCGGTGCACTTGTGGGCCTTCACGTGCGGCCGGAGGCGCTCCCCCGGAAGGGCCGACGCCATGGTCGCGAGGTTGTGCTCCAGATCGGCGGCCGCCACCAACAGCGCCGGGGTCTGCAGGTCCGACAGCCTCACACTTGCCTCCCGGGGTCTCGTAGTGGAGCTTACGTTTCGTCAACTCGGCAGGCGCCCGACGAAGCGCCGGGACTAGCCTGGGGCGCGCTCGGGGGGTCGAGGCGGAAGGGGGCCAGCGCGATGCAGGACCACGCCGTCCAGCGCGGGGAAGAACGCCTTCATCTGCCGGCGCACCCGTCCGCCCCCACGTCGGCCCGTTCGTTCGTCGCCGGGGTCATGACCAGGTGGGGCATGGATGAGCTGGCCGAGACGGCCACCCTGCTGGTCAGCGAGCTCGTCACCAACGCCATCCAGCACGCCTCCAGTGAGGTCGACATCGTGGTGGCCGGGGCCGGGTCGGCCGTACGGGTCGCCGTGCACGACCACAGCGGTCGGGTGCCTCTGCGGCTGATGACCGACGCCGACGGGCGGGGCGGGCGCGGCCTGCAACTGGTGGAGTCTCTGAGCGACGCCTGGGGAGTGGACTGTTCCCCGGGAGACGGCAAGGACGTCTGGTTCGAGATGACCCTGCAGGAGCCGGCCTAGGTCTGCACATGGCGGAGGGGCACGATTGGATCGCGCCCCTCCGGCCTTCAGGAGTGCGGACGTTGTCCCGGCAATGACCCGGCACAGCCTCCGCATGTCTTGTGTCGGCACCGCCGGAATGCGGCTGTAGGCCCTGTTCGGCATTCGCGCGGTGGGTGACCTACATGCCCGACGCCGACGTCCGGTGGTGGCTGCGGGCGTCAGGCGGGCAGCTGTCGGCGGACGACCTGGGCGAGATGCAGGGCGCGTCGGCCCGACCCCTGGGCGATCTGGGTGCGGCAGCTGAAGCCGTCCGCCACGACCAGGGTGTCCGGGCTGGCGGCGCGAACGGCGGGGAAGAGGACCCGCTCCCCGACCCGCATCGACGCGTCGAACTTCGCTCGTTCGAACCCCCAGCTGCCGGCCAGCCCGCAGCAGCCGGGTGGCGCCTCCGAGTAACCGGCCCCGAGACGCTCGTAGACCTCCTCGTCAGCGCCGGTTCCGACCACCGAGCGCTGATGGCAGTGGGGCTGGACGAGGACCGGGCTCTCCAGGGGGGAGAGGGGCAGGTCCGGTGCCCGGGCGGCGAGGAACTCCGAGAAAGTGAAGGTGCTCGCCGCCAGTCGGGCCGAGCGTCGGTCGCGGGGGAGGAGCTCAGGCAGCTCGTCGCGAAAGCTGACGGCGCAACTGGGTTCCGGAACCACCACGGGGATGCCCTCGTCGATCTCCTCGGCCAGGACGTCGAGGGTGTGGGTGAACAGGCGCCGGGCCGTGTCGAGCATCCCGTAGTCGAACAGCGGGCGACCGCAGCAGGCGACCCTCGCCGGTAGGCGGACGTCGAAGCCGG
>JAJPHE010000005.1 GCA_021325435.1 Actinomycetota bacterium
CGTGGTGGCCATCCTTCTCATCATCAGGCTCTTGGACGCCGGCCACCTGCCACACCCTGAGGACTGAGAGGACGTCAACCCGTGGCGCCTATCCGCTCATCCTCTAAACCCGTGGTCCAGGCGTCCGCTCCCATCACCATCCCATCCACCAAGCCTCGGACGCCCGGAACACCCTGCTCTGACGGTGAGACGCTATTCGGCGATCGGCATCTGCAGCTCGGTGACGTGGCGCTCGGGCTCCTCGGTGGGCCGTTCGTGGTAAAGCTCTCTGCTGCGCCCGATGGTGCGATAGCCGGTGTCTTCGATCCATCGGGCGAGAGCCTCGTAGGTGGAAACCACGGTCTCTATCGAGCCGCGGCGTACGACGGAGGCGACTTGGATGCGTGGTAGTTCGACGACTCTCACGTCGCCTGATTCGGGGACGTCTTGGTCTCCGATGTCGAAGCCAGCGTGGACTGTCAGGGTCCCGTCTTCGCCGGGGGGGTCGTAGTGGGCTACCGAGATCCGGGGGCGCACCCGTGCCCGTCGCAGGTGGTCCAGCACGACCGGCAGGAGTCGGTCGAACACCGGGCCGAGGTTCTCGTGCCCGAAGCCGGGAGCGGTCCCGGTTGCCTCAGCAATGCGGATCGGCTGGGTCTGTTTGATGACTATGTCACGAAGGTCCATCCGGTCGCTTCGTTCGAGGGCGCGAAGGTGCGCTTCGACTCGGCGGAGACGGGCTTGCTCCTCCGCCAGGCTGGCCTCGATCTGGGCTCGGCGCATCCGCAGCATTCCTCTGAGCTGGTCGATGGTCAGGTCCTCGTCGAGGGCCGGGCCGATCTGGTCGAGGCCAAAGCCCAGGTCGCGCAGGGCGAGGAGCCGGTGGAGGCGGGCCAGCTGGTTGGCCCCGTAGTAGCGGTAGCCGCTGGCCGGGTCAACCTGCTCGGGGCGGAGGAGGCCGATCTCGTCGTAGTGGCGCAGCATTCTCGGCGACACCTGGCCGAGACGGGCGAAATCTCCAATGCTCAGCATGGCGCCGCCATCTACAACGCCTAACACAATATGAAGGTCAAGAGACGGCCGGGTTCCGCCCGGCGGCACCGGCCAAACCGCCCACCCGGAGAACACCCTTGACCTTGACACGGCGGAGGGTTGTACACCGCATGGGGACTGGACCGAGGAGGAACGCCATGACCAGTACCGAGAAGCTGAGCTACGGGGCGGCGGCCGAGAAGACCGCTTTCTACCGAGCCCCTGGGATCATGACCGACCTCGCCGGGTGCCCAGCCGTGGCATTCGGCGGTCTGCCCGGCGACCCCGTCGAGCTGTGCCGGGTAGTCCAGGGCCTGCTGGTTCACGAAATGTGGGCGTCCTCCTACGGCCTCGACCTGAGCGACGAGCGCCGCCAGCAGGTCCGGATCCGCCCGGCAGCGGCCATGGTCCAGGCCATCCTGGGCATGGACCCCCGCCCGCTGAGCGAACCCCGCCCAGCCGACCGACGCCTGGTCGGAAACTGTCGACACTTCGCCACCCTTAGCACCGCGCTCCTGCGCCGGGCGGGCATCCCCGCCCGAGCCCGCTGCGGCTTCGCCGGCTACTTCGAGCCGGGCAAGATGGTGGATCATTGGGTGACCGAGTATCGGACCCGGGATGGTTGGGTCCGAATCGACGCGCAGATCGACGAAGTGCAGCAGAGAGCGCTCGGTCTCGTGTTCGATCCGTCAGATCTTCCGGCCGACGTCTACCTTCCTGCGGGGGAGGCCTGGACGCGTTGCCGCTCCGGCCAGGACAGCCCCGACCGTTACGGGATATTCGACATGTGGGGCCTGTGGTTCGTCTCCTCGAACCTCATACGCGACCTGGCCGCCCTCAACAAGATGGAGCTGCTGCCGTGGGACAGCTGGGGGCCCATGACCTTCCGACAGGACCCCGGCCCACAAGGGGCGACGCTCCTCGACCGGGTTGCTTCCAAAATCGATACCGATGACCTCACCCAGATCAGAGGTATCTACCAGAGCGAGGAGTGTCTGGCTGTCCCCGACACTGTCTTCGATGGGCGTTTCGGCGAGACATGCCCGATCGTCAGTTGACGATGGCGCAGGCCCCACGAAGAGCCGCTCCGGGACTTGCCCGCGCCCGCATTCTCGGCCCACCGGGCGCGCTTGGCAGCGACTGCCATCGGAACCGGCGCGGTGGCGTGGGGGCTGAAGCCACCTAGGGCATGTAAGTGGGGAACTCCCGACCGACGATCAACGCCTACGCCGGCCAACCTGGGAAACCGGCGCTTAGTGTCAGGGCCCGGGCGCACCGTCCACCGAAGTCTGGGATGGTCCGCCGAGCAGGGACGGGCCCGGTGAGGGCGCGGGGCCCGGCCCACGGCGGAGAGATAGTTCGCTGGCCACCTCAGCCCCCGAACCAGAACAGCTCGAGCGGGATCCCCGTCGGGCTCGCAGACCAGCATGCCGGTCTCGAACAGCTCTTTGTCGGTTCGGTCGGTGGACCGTAAGCTGACCGGCTGGGGGGCCAGGCAGCGACTGGCTGGGGGTCCGCGATGAGTAGCACGGTCCGCTCGATCGGCCCGGGGGTTGAGACGCCGACGCGGGGCGGGGCGATCAGCCTGTTCTCTTTGTTGGGATGGTCCGCTGTGGCGTGGACGGCGGCGGCCGGAGTCGTCCATTTCGTGGCGACCACGCTGCCGGACCACCACGCCGATCCCCTGCTGCTGTCGTTCTTCCTAGGTGCCGGTGTTGCCCAGCTGACCTGGGCGTTGGCGGTTGCCCGCAGGCCGACGCCGGCCCTGCTAGTGGGTGGGGCGGCGATGAACCTGGCGATCGCCGCCATTTGGGTGGTCTCCCGGACCGTCGGGATTCCCTTTGTCAACGGCGGTAGCCCCGAAGCCGTGGGCTTCGCCGACGTGGCCTCGACCCTCCTCGAAGTTGCCGCCGCGGCCAGCCTGTCTCTGGCTGCCGCCTTGCCGGCGGAGGCCGGCCGCTCAGTCCTGCGGCGCGGGTCCCTCCTTCTTGCTGGGGCGGTAGGTGGCGCGGTGGGGATGCTGCTGCCTGCGGTGATCAGCCTCCCCTCCGAGATGGCCTCCGGCCACCAGATGCCGGCACCGGCCGCCATGGCCTCCGCCCGCGCCGAGTCTCCCCCCGGCATGGCTGGATTGACCTCAATGGCTGGGATGTCGCCCGCAGTGCGCGCCCTGGGACAGCCGATATCCCTGGCGATGGCCGTCATGAGCCCCCACTCATCCGCCACCATGACGATGACCGCCCCCGGCCCAGGCGCTCAGCCGTCGATGCCCGGAGCGATGAACATGGGCACACCGGCCGGATCGGGGGGCACGGCTGGGACGTCGGACCCGAAGATGACCTTCTGGGGTCAACGCAGCGTGGTGCGCTACGGCCCGATCCCTCTACCGCCCGCGTCGATGGGCGGGGGTCTTCACGATCTGGTCTCGCCAGCGTTCCCTAAACCTTGCGACAACTGCCTGATGACCGGGGTGATCCCCGACATGGTCTACGCCGATGGCTCACCGGCCAACATCGACACCGGGGTGATGCTCCACCACATCGTCCTCTTCGACAACTCCAAAGACGACTACACCTGCCCCCGCTGGGACGGCGTCGGAGTGCTGGGCCGGCGGATCTTCGCCTCGGGCAACGAGCGCACCGCCTTCTCCCTCCCCGCCGGGTTCGGGCTCCCGGTCGGGACCCAGCAGTGGGCCGGCCTGTTCGACCTGATGAACATGACCGCCCAGGTGAGAAACGTGTATCTCCAATTCACCGTCTACCACGTCCCGGCCACCAGCCCCGGAATCCGCCAAGTCGTGCCGGTCTGGCTGGACGAGAACAACTGCTCCAATTCCGAGTTCTCCGTTCCCGCCGGCCGCTCCGACACCACCTGGACCTGGACCTCCAGCCTCACCGGCCGGGTAGTTCTCGCCGGCGGCCACCTCCACGACGGCGGCGTGTCGATCACCCTCACCGACACCACCCGAGGCGAGCGGATCTGCACCGCCGTGGCCGGATACGGCACCAAGCCCCACTACCAGGGAAACATCGACTCAATGCAACCCGTCTGCCGTTGGGACCGTCTTGCGGTCGTCACGGCCGGCGACTCCCTCAGACTCGACGCCCTCTACAACCCCCCGCACCCCGAGTCTGGCGTCATGGGCATCATGCTCATCGACATCTATCCGACCAACGACCTCAATGGCGGAAGTCCACCACCACCGGGGGCCAACGGCCCTGCCGATGGCCCCTCCAGCCCGCAAGGCGGAGGAATGCAGGGCATGAGCTAGCCAATCCGAGCGGCCAGCAAGAACGGATCAGCCCGTCTTGTCGACGTAGGCCGGCCACGGGCTGACGGTCTCGCAGCCGATGTCCTCCGGCGCCACATCCGCTACTGCCTCGGCCAAGTGCCAGCGATGTCCCGCGAGGTCCTCCAGGATGCACTCGCGCTCGCCGTATTCGCGATCGACCGGAGTCTCAAGTACACGTGCACCATTGTCCCGAGCGCGGACAAACGCCTCGTCGACGTCTGCGACTCGTACCCGAAGGAGGTGAGTGACGCGGTCCTCCAGCGGCGGGTACCGCTCGCCTCCCATGTCCGCGACGATCACGGCACCATCCTCTCCTACCGCCAGCTGGGCGCGATGGCTTTCGCCGATCCGGGTGCGCTCCACAAACCCGAAGGCAGCGGTCAGGAAGGCCACCGCCGCCCGGACGTCCGGATAAACGAGAACTGGCACGACCGTCGCCGGCGGCACCGACCGGTTGATCTTCATCGCATGCCCTCCTCGGCCCGGCGACCAACGTTGGGATGGCCGCCCCCGGGCAACTGTCCTCTACCTGGGCACAGTGTTCCATCGATGCACCCCGAGCCGGGAGGCGGACCAGACCGGTATCACCCGGGCTGGCGATCCCGACGGCGACCTGGTCTTCTGTCAGCCGGCAAGTACCGGCACCTGAGGGCAGGTCTCCCGCCGGCTGCGGAGCATCGGACGCTGTTGTTACGCCTTAGGGCCCCGAGCTGTCGCTCCGGGTAAGTTTCGGTGCCCAGGACAGGGATCACGGCTCCCGCCCCAGAAGCCCAGTCCCGTATCCTCGGCGGCCACGGAGGACGACACGACCCAGATCCGCGCCTCATCGTAGGGTTTAGGGTCATGAATCCGGAGCAGACCCACGCGCTCGGCTACGGGCGGGTCGATGACGATCCAAACGTCAGTGTGCTCCTCGGAACGATGGATGAGACCGGGCGGTGGGAAGCGACGCTCCAGCTCCGACGATGGGAGCAGGAGCAGCTGCGATTGCGGCCCGGTCAGCGCCTGCTGGACGTCGGTTGTGGCTTGGGCGACGCCGCCGTCGCACTGGCCGGCGACCTCGGCGACACTGGACTGGCCGTCGGCGTGGACTTGTCGGTGGCAATGGTCGTCGGTGCCCGATCCCGGTCTCGCGTGAGGCACCGCAGCGCGCGATTCGCGGTCGGCGACGCTCACCGGCTAGCGGCACCCGACCGCTGTTTCGATGTCGTTCGATCCGAACGAACTCTGCAATGGGTAGCCAGCCCCGAAACAGCAGTCGCCGAGATGGTTCGCGTGTTGCGACCCGGGGGCCTCCTGTCTCTGATCGATACCGATTGGTCGACCTTCGCCATCGACGTCGGCGACAGCTCCTTCGCCCAGCGCGTCCACGACGCGATGCAGGTCGAGCGGCGCCGCCCATCGACGATCGGCAGCCGTCTTGTTGACCTCATCCGAGACGCCGGTCTCCTTGTCGTGGGCCAAACCACCGCAACACAGCGCTGGACTTCCTGGAACCCCGACGAATCACCTACGCCCGAGGGCTGTTTTTCGATGTCCAGCCTCGCAGAAGACCTAGTTGACGTGGGAGAACTCGACAAATGCGACGTCGACCAGTTCGTGTCGACAATCCACACAGCCGCCCGCGCAGGCAGGTTCTCGATGGCGCTCACCATATTCGGTGCGGTGGCTGTCATATAGCGGTCCGGCCAGTCGGCCCATCAGGACTACCCGTCCATCATCGCCGCTGGCGGGATCCGGGGACTCGGCATATATGTCTGTTGGCCCAAATGGGAGTCGACCGCTGAGCTCTTGTTGGGAGTGAGCCATGGTCTCGAGCCACCGTCAGGGAAGCAACTGTGGATCCAAGGGCTCGGCTTCCGCTTCGGCTACTTCGGGGATTTCGGTAGCAGCGACATCCAGCTAACTATCGTCAACTTCGAGAAGTGCGTGCGAGGGCCGGTCCAGTGGGATCTTGGTTGGGTGCCCGTCGCGGTCAGCGAGCGCTAGGCCGCTCGGTATCGCCTCCAACCCAGGAACCCGGCTGTGGATAGGCACTCAGCCCACTCGGCACCGGCACATTTGCGCCCTGGCACCTGGGTATCGATGGGGATATCCCAGACGTTTGGAGAAAGGCCTCGCCAGCGGTCACTGGGCCATCAAACGGTCGTGTCCAGACCGGACTTGCCGTCAAACGACCGCTGCTTCGAAGCCAGCCCGAACGTCGGCCCACCACGCACGGCGTCGGTCGTAGCGCTCCATTCCGCCCATGTCGGCCCAGATTTTGACGAACCCAGGATCGCCTGCCTCGGCTCGACGTCGAACGAACTCACCTCCGCGGGCTATGGACCCATCGAGCGCCCGCAGCACGCCGCCGCGGCCGCCCGCATCCAAGCCGTACGCGTCGCATACAAGCCGTAGCCGGCGAGGTCGATCGGACGGGTGCCAGCCAAGCCTTGCGGCACTGACGTCGTCGTCGATCGGAATACACATCCTTGCGAAGGCAGCGAGATCGAATATGCGCCGACCGGGAGCAGCGAAGTCGAAATCGAGCAGCGCGACGGCGAGGCCGTCTCGGAAGACCACATTCTCCAAACAGACGTCGTTGTGGCACACAACTGGGCCGCCTTCAGGGTCGGCCATCTCCGAGCTCCACGTGAGGCGGCTCGTGTCGATCCGCTCCGAGGTGTCGTGTAGGCCGCGAATGAGACCACCACCGACTCGAGCGCATCATCGGACTGCGCCCAGGCAGGGTAGGGCGGGATCGGCACGTCACCAGGAATGAAGTGCAATCGCTCCCGGCCATCAGGATCCAAGCCAACTGGTAACGGAGCGGCCGAGTAGCCGTCCGCGTGGAGCTGCGCCAGGAACTCCAGGATGGTGTCGCCGGCCAGCTCCATGGGACCGCCTGAGCTGAGTTTGGCCAGCAGCATGGGACCACCCTTCCGCCAGTAATGGGACCATCCCTTTGGCCAGTCTTGGGACCAC
>JAJPHE010000137.1 GCA_021325435.1 Actinomycetota bacterium
ATCCAGGCCTTCGAGCCCATCCTGGTCGAGGGCAAGGCCATCCAGATCCACCCGCTGGTCTGCACCGCCTTCAACGCCGACTTCGACGGCGACCAGATGGCCGTGCACCTGCCGCTGTCCGCCGAGGCCCAGGCCGAGGCGCGCATCCTCATGCTGTCGGCCCACAACATCCTGTCCCCGGCGACGGGCCGGCCCATCACCGTGCCCACCCAGGACATGGTGTTCGGCGCCTACTACCTCACCCTGATGGTCGACGGGGCCGAGGGCGAGGGCCGGGTGTTCCGCCACATCCACGAGGTCGAGCGGGCCTACGAGGCCGGCGACGTCAACCTCCACGCCAAGGTGAAGTTCCGCCGCCCGCTGTCGGCCAACGGCTCCACGGCCAACGGCTCCGACGGCGACGGCGCCAGTGCGGACGGCGACGAGACGGTCGCCTTCGAGGAGATCGAGACCACCCCGGGTCGCCTCTTCCTGAACGAAGCCCTCCCCGAGGGGTTCCGCTACGTCAACGACGTGGTGGGCCGGCGCAACACCTCGATCGGGTCGATCGTCGAGGAGATCGCCGCCGACTACCCGAAGAAGGAGGTGGCCCGCAGCCTCGACCGGATCAAGGACCTCGGCTACCGCTTCGCCACCCAGTCGGGCCTCACCATCTCCATCGACGACGTGCGCACCCCGGAGGACAAGGCGACCATCCTCGACCGCTACGAGAAGGAGGCGGAGAAGGCCGAGTCGCAGTTCAAGCGGGGCATCATCACCGACGACGAGCGGCGCCAGAAGGAGATCGAGATCTGGACGTCGGCCAACTCGGAGGTGGGCCGGGCCATGGAGAAGACCCTCGCCACCATGGCCTTCAACCCGCTCGACATGATGGTCGACTCCGGCGCCCGCGGTAACCCGCAGCAGGTTCGCCAGATCGCCGGCATGAAGGGTCTGGTCTCGAACCCCCGGGGCGAGATGATCCCCCGGCCGATCAAGTCCTCCTTCCGTGAGGGCCTGTCGGTCCTCGAGTACTTCATCTCCACCCACGGCGCCCGCAAGGGCCTGGCCGACACCGCCCTGCGCACCGCCGACTCCGGCTACCTCACCCGCCGGCTGGTCGACGTGGCCCAGGAGCTCATCATCCGCGACGAGGACTGCGGCACCACCCGGGGCGTGTGGATCGAGGACGTGGTCCCCGACCAGGCCGGGCGGCGCAGCTACGTCGAGACCCGGCTGTACGGCCGGTCGCTCGCCGAGGACGTCACCCTGGCCGACGGCACCACCCTGGTCGCCGGCACCATCGTCGGGGAGGACGAGATGATCGCCCTGCGCGACGACACCACCATCGACCGGTTGCGGGTGCGTTCGGTGCTCACCTGCGAGGCGCCCCACGGCGTCTGCGGCGCCTGCTACGGCCAGTCGCTGGCGTCCAACCGGTCGATCGAGCTCGGCGAGGCGGTCGGGGTCATCGCCGCCCAGTCGATCGGTGAGCCGGGCACCCAGCTGACCATGCGTACCTTCCACACCGGCGGCATCGCCGGCGAGGACATCACCCACGGTCTGCCCCGCGTCGTCGAGCTGTTCGAGGCCCGCACGCCCAAGGGCGCCGCCGTCCTCGCCCGCACCTCCGGCGTGGTCCGGATCACGGACGAGGAGAACGGACGGCGCATCACCATCGTCGGCGACGACGGCAGCGAGGACACCTACAACGTGTCCCAGCGGGCCCACCTCGAGGTGACCGACGGCGCCGAGATCCAGGCCGGCGACGCCCTGGTCGAGGGGCCGAAGGACCCCAAGGAGCTGCTGGAGATCAAGGGCATCCGCGAGACCCAGCAGTACCTGGTCGAAGAGGTGCAGAAGGTCTACCGCGACCAGGGCGTGTCGATCCACGACAAGCACATCGAGCTGATCGTCCGCCAGATGCTGCGCCGGGTGTCGGTGGCCGAGCCGGGCGACTCGCCGTTCCTGCCCGGCGAGCGGGTCGACTCGCGGATCTACGCCGAGGTCAACCGGGGTCTGGTGACCGAGGGCAAGCGTCCCGCCGAGGGACGGCCCGAGCTGATGGGCATCACCAAGGCGTCGCTGGCCACCGACTCGTGGCTGTCGGCGGCGTCGTTCCAGGAGACGACCCGGGTCCTCACCGAGGCGGCCATCGAGGGCAAGTCCGACCAGCTGTTCGGGCTCAAGGAGAACATCATCATCGGCAAGCTGATCCCCGCCGGCACGGGCATGACCCGCTACCGGTCGGTGGAGCTCGAGGCGCCCGAAGCCGAGCACATGGCCTTCTGGTCCTCCGAGTCCGAGGTGGCCACCGAGGACCTGGCCGCCTGGCTGGCCGGCATCGGCAACGAGGAGCGGAGCGAGGACGCCTCCGCCGGGTGGGAGACCTCCTCGGCCACCCCCGACCAGTGGGAGGGCGGGGACGGGGCCGAAGAGCCGGCCTCGTAGTCACCCCGGGCCCTCGTGCCCGTCAAGTATGAAAGGAGCCCCCGCCCCGGCGGGGGCTCCTTCGTCCCCGGCGGTCAGCCCGACGGCCCCACCTGCAGGGTGGTGGCGGCGGCCGAACCGTCGTCGCCGCTGACGCTCACCGTCACCCGCAGGGCGCCCACCGGCGGGGGGGTGCTGACGGTCAGGGCCAGCACGGCGAAGCGACCGGGGTCGAGGTGGCCGGCGCCGGGCGAGACCCCGAGCCAGGGGGCGCTGGCCGCCGCCCGCCAGGCGATGCGGGTGGGCCCGATGTTGAGCAGGGTCACCGTGCCGTTGGCACCGGTGATCCGGGGTGCCACCAGCTCCAGGGCCGAGCCTCCGGCGGGCAGGCGGGTCAGGGCGGACACGGCGCCGGCGGAAGGAGTGGGGCCCGCCCCCCCGGAGGGCCAGGCCAGGTAGGCGACCGCCGCTGCCGCCGCCGCCACCGGAATGGCCGCCGCCCAGCGGGGCGGGAAACGGCGGGCGCCTCCCAGAGGCGGGGCCGGCACCGGCACCGGCCGGCGTCGAGACGCCCGGGCCGCCGCCCGCACCGGGGCTGGCGCCGGGGACAGTGGCTCGCGGGCCAGGACGGCCCGCACGCTGACCATGGCCCGGCGCCGGTCGGCGCACACGTCGCAGGCCTCGACGTGGGCGTTGACCCGCGAGGCGAGGCCGAGAACGGACCGGGCCGACAGCGGGGGGGTCCCGTCGGACTCGGCCGCCGGGTCGGCGATCGGGGCCCCGTCAGCGGCAGCGCCGCCCTCGCCGGCCGGCGCCCCCAGGACCTCGGCCAGCGCCGGGCAGGAGCCGGGGCCCAACCACGCCATCAGCGCCGGGTCGAGTTGGTCCTCCCAGGAGGCGCTGACGGTGGCCAGGCGGGAGGCGGCGTCCTCCGGCGAGGCTCCGATCACCCGGGCCAGGCCGGCGGTGCCGAGCCCGTAGTGGTCGGCCAGGTCGATCAGGGCCCGCTCGGTGGGCGGCCGGGTGGCGGCCAGCCACCGGGCCAGGTCCGTCACCCCGGCGCCCGACCCTGAGACGGGACCGTCGTCGGATGGGGCGGCCGGGGCCGCTTTCACCGCCAGGTGGGCGGCGTGGCCCAGCACGCTGGTCCGCGACCATCCGCCCCGGCGCAAGGCGTGGGCGGCGGCGTCGGCCGCCGCCTCGGCGGAGCCGGTCACCGCCAGGCAGTGGGAGAAGGCCAGGTCGGCCAGGTCAGCCACGCTCTGTCATCCCCGGCGTCGTCCCGGTCGAGGCTGCAGGTGGCCGCCGCATGGCGGAGCGGAACGCTACCCGAGGTGCCGGGCGCGCCGATGGTGGGGACACCGTTTGCCGGCCACCTTCCGCTGGCATAGCATTGTCGGCCGGGCCGAGCCGCCCCGCGCGCGGGGCTGTGGCGCCTGACCTGGGCGGTCGCATCCGCGACCGGCCGGTCCCCCGACAACAGTTCCGCCGAAGAGGTCGTCTGTGCCCACCATCTCCCAGCTCGTCCGCAAGGGGCGCGAGTCGAAGCAGTCGAAGACCAAGACGCCCGCCCTGCGCGGCGCGCCTCAACGGCGGGGGGTGTGCACCCGGGTCTACACCAACACCCCCAAGAAGCCGAACTCGGCCCTGCGCAAGGTGGCCCGGGTCCGGCTGACCAGCGGCGTCGAGATCACCGCCTACATCCCCGGGGTCGGGCACAACCTGCAGGAGCACTCAATCGTGCTCGTCAGGGGGGGCCGGGTGAAGGACCTGCCCGGCGTGCGCTACAAGATCGTCCGGGGTGCCCTCGACGCGTCCGGCGTGCGTGACCGCAAGCAGGCCCGCAGCCGCTACGGCGCCAAGAGGGAGGGCTGATGCCCCGCAAGGGTCCCGCCCCCCGGCGCGAGCTCATGCCCGACCCGATCTACCGGTCGGTCCTGGTCACCCAGCTGGTGAACAAGATCCTCTCGAGGGGCAAGCGGACCCTGGCCGAGCGCATCGTCTACGACGCCCTCGACATCATCCGCGAGCGGTCCGGCGCCGAGCCGGTCACCACCCTCAAGCGGGCGCTGGAGAACACCCGGCCGGCCCTGGAGGTGAAGAGCCGCCGGGTGGGTGGGGCCACCTACCAGGTCCCGGTGGAGGTCCGCCCCCGCCGGGCCACCACCCTGGCGGTGCGCTGGCTGGTGGGGTACTCCCGCCAGCGGCGCGAGAAGACGATGGCCCTGCGCCTGGCCAACGAGCTTCTCGACGCCTCCAACGGCATCGGCACGGCCGTCAAGCGCCGCGAGGACATGCACAAGATGGCCGAGTCCAACAAGGCGTTCGCCCACTACCGCTGGTAGCGGGGCCGGGTCACCCGGCTTCCGGCCGGCACATCGCCGGCGCCAACGGCGGGTAGGCCCATCACGTACGACAACGCACGAGCACGCTGCAGAAGAAGTGAGTCCCCATGGCTGAGAGCGCCACCACCATCAGGGAGTTCCCGCTGGCCAGGACCCGGAACATCGGGATCATGGCCCATATCGACGCGGGCAAGACGACCACGACCGAGCGGATCCTCTACTACACCGGCAAGAACTACAAGATGGGCGAGGTCCACGAGGGCGCCGCCACCATGGACTGGATGGTCCAGGAGCAGGAGCGGGG